>JBGPYB010000047.1:0-28919 GCA_041493035.1 Vicinamibacteria bacterium
ATCGCAGCGAGGCCCCAGGGAGTCAGGCGGTTCTTCTTCTCCGCGGCGGTCAACGCGTGGCCAAGCTGCGCGAGCTCGTTGCCGCTCAGGAACCGCTCCCGCTTCTGCTCCTTGAACCGATCGACGTGGCGGCACGGGTTCGTCCCGTCGGGTCGGACGCCCCACTTCTCCGCCATCGCGAACATGTGGGAGAGCAGCGCCACGGCGCGATTCGCCCGCGTCGGCGTGTCCTTCCAGGCGAGATGAAGCGCCACGACGTCCGATCGCGTGATGCGGTCGACGCGCTTTGAGCCGAGCGTCTCCAGGATGGTCCGCACCTTCGAAGGCGGCGCCGTTTTCTTCGCGGGATGCTTCCCCTTTTTCTTCTCCCGCAACCCGAACAAGCCGCGGTCGGCCTCGACCGTTCCGGGCGCCTTGTGTGGGACGGCGTGCTCGTCGAGGTACCGCCGCGCGAACTCGGCCAGGGTCGGCGTCGCCTTCTGCCTTTCCCGGGCCTCCACGGGGTGCAGGAGCGTCGCGGGCGCCGCGCCTGTCTCTCTGAGCGCCTTGACGTTCGCCGCCTGCCCTAGGACCCGCTGCGCCTCGGCGCGGGCCGTCTCCACGGTCCAGGGGTCGCCGTGCTTCCCGATCGCGTACCAACGTTGGGCGCCGTCGACGACGATCCGCAGGACGTAGTGGACGGCGCCGGAGCTGCGAGAGCGGGCAGCGAAGCGAGGGACCTCCGTGTCCCACAGGTACCGATCGACGCGCCCGAGGCCGTCGATCACGGCCTTGGTGAGCTTCAACCTGCTGCGCTTTGCCATCCCGGCCCCCTCCCGCTGGCGAGCGATTGGCGAGTGTTGGCGAGCGTAACAGAGCGATAGTCAGAGTGTCAATGGCGAAGAATACCGCGCTCCTGGCTGGTCACGCGCAGAGACGCGCAGTCCTGGCGAGCGCTCTCCAGAGACTCTTAATCTCTGGGTTGAAGATTCAAGTCCTTCGCGGGTCACCAATCTTGTGGTGTAGGGCCAAATGGCGGTAGACCCATCCGGGCATTACTCCATCGTCGAGATCGACGGTGCCTGCCCTGAGGCGGCCTGGATGGCGCGCCCCTGACCGTCCGCCGGCACGTCCGCGGATACCGACGCGGGCCCGGCGGCGGTTGCCGGCAGGGGTCGCTGGGCCCTCGCCCACGCGGCGCGCGCGAACTGCCTGATCATGCTGGTGATCGTGTAAAGCGGGTGGTTGTCCAGCGCGGAGTCGCGGTAGTGGCAGAGCAGCGAGCACCCGGACTCGCAGCCCTTGTACGTCCTCTGGTGCTCTTGCGCCTGCTCCCGCGTGTACTCGACGACGGGCTTTCCGAGCCGGCCCCTTTGCGCGGAGCAGAACTGCACGTTCCCCCATTCGTCGACGTACATGAACCGCGATCCGGCCCGGCACTTCCACTGGGGCCGCTCTCCCAGGAGCAACCGTCGGCCGTAGTGACGCTCCAGAAAGCTGAAGGGCGTCGCCTTCGCGTAGTAATGCTCCCAGAGATCGGCGTAGTCCTGGCCGCCGATCTCGATCGTGCCCGAGGGGCTGTGGAGCAGATCGACCGACACGGGAAATCCCAGCTCGCCAAACCGCTCGAGGGTCTCCTCGAATCCGTCTTTGGTCCGGTCGCAAAGCACCAGGTTGACCACCACGTCGAACCTTCCGTGCTGGCGCAGCAGCTCCAGCTTGGGCTCGACCGTCTTCAAGCACTTCTGGATGAAGCCGCTCCGGTCGGGCCGCACCGAGTCGATGCTCACCTCCATGTTGGCTAGCCCCGCGCGATTCAAGCGCTCGATCAGGTCCCGCGTGAGCAGGAAGCCGTTCGTTGTGATCGAAACCTGCGCCCGGCGATCGGCATAGGCGACGATCTCGGGAAGTTCCGGATGCATCAGCGGCTCGCCGCCCAGGAGCGAGATGTTGATCACGTTCAGCCGGTGCAGCGCGTCGATCCGCTCCTTGAGCGGGCCGAGCGGAATCATCTCCGATACGTCGTCGTACTCCGAACAGTAGCCGCAGCTGAGATTGCACCGACGCGTGACGATGAGCTGTGCCTCAACGGGTGCCTTTCGGAAGACCAGGTTCAGGGCCGCACGAAAGGGGTGCTTGATGCGCATCAATACCTCCCGGCACGGAGTTGCTCGTGCCACGCCGGAGAACGCGAATGGGGAGCGAGAACGCCGCTGCGCACAGACCGATCCCGAGCACTTCCAGGACGTGGTGCGCGGTCGCCGCGGCGATGGCCGAGGGCAAGGTAAGTCCGGACTGGCTCAGCCCATAGGCCAAGCACGCTTCATATACTCCCAGGCTCGCAAACGAGATGGGAACCGTGATGCCGACGTTCAGGAGCACGACCGCGAACGCGAGATGGGGCGCAGACGGCGAGAAACCCAGCCCGGCGCAAAGCACGCCCAGTGCGACCAACTCCGCGGCCCAGGCTCCGACGCCGAGAGAGACGCTGATTGGGCATCTCGCGGGGTGCTTCAAGGCAGACAGGCCCTCCAGAAGTTGACGGAAGACGTCCCTCAGCCTCGCAGTCCTGGCTGAACCGGCAACCACGATCGTTGCAAGCAGGAGCGCGGCGATTCCCGCGCCAACCAAGGCGAGAGGACGGCTGACGCTTGCTGCGCCCGCCCAGCCGGAGACGAGGCCGAGCGAGCCCGTAATCGCGCACACGAGGAACAACGATCCCACGTCGACCACTTTGTCCGCCAGGACGGCGCCCGTCGCCCAGGGGAGCTTGATGCTACCGCCGCCCTCGGCGCGCTTCATCAAGATCATCTTCAGGACATCCCCCCCGCGCGCCGGCGCAAACAGGTTGGCCCAGTCCCCGAGGGTAAAGATACGCGCGGCTTCGACCACGCCGAGGCCCGCGTCAGGGGGGATTACTGCCCAGAACCGCAGGCTCTGCAGGCTTACTTGTGTCAACACGAGGAGAAGGGCGACCGCCAGCGAGGAGACAGGGAAGGCCGTCAGGTTCTTCCCAAACTCGCGCGCGAGATCTGGGTGGCTCGCGAAGAGGAGAGCGATGCCGCACGGCGGCCCGAGGGACAGCACGAGCAGCATCTTCGAGAAGGCCCCTACGCGCACCGGGCGAAATCTACTCCATCCCAGGCCGCGCTGGAAGCGCTCAACGCAGGCGCGCCGCGATCCAGTACGTTCGGTGCACCGCCGTGAACGCGCTCGTGACGGCGACCAACGCCAGCATCCACTGGACCATGGAGCCCTCGGCCCGGCCCAGATGTGCCGTCAGCGGCGGGTCGACGAGACATACGAGCGTCGTCAGCACGAGGCGTTCCCCACGCTGCATGAGCCCGCCGGTGCACAGGACGCCCAGCACCTCGCCGCGGGCTCGCGCGTAACTCACGATCAGCGAGGCGGCGAGCGCGGCCGCCGCCAGGAAGTGACCGTACGGCGTCGAGCGCAGGTATACGGCGAAGCCCAGGAACACGAAGGCTTCCACGAACCGATCGAACGTGCTGTCGATGAAGTCGCCGTACGACGACGCAACGCCGGTCGCGCGAGCGATGCGCCCGTCGAGGATGTCCGAGACCCCGCACAGGGCGAGCGCCCAGCCGCCGGCCGCGAGGTGACCCAGGGCAATCGCGACGCCACTCACGAGGCCGAGCGCGAGCCCGGCATAGTTGTAGAAATCGGCGGTCAGCCCAAGGCGCAGTGAGACTCGCGCCAAAGGGTCGATCGCCCACAAGAACCAGTGCAGCAGGAAGTCCCCGAAGCCCAGGAAGAAGTGGGCCCTCTTCTCCTCGGCGTCCTTGTCGCGTTTGCGTCCGCGAAGGGCGTAGACGCCCATCGAGGCCAGGGCCACCGAGCAGACGCCGAAGAGGACGGCGAGCGAGACGGACACGCCTCTCAGCGCCAACGACGGCCGGCCGGGGACATCTCGCGGCTGAGGATGCCGAAGCCGAGGAGCCCGATCGGCACGACCTGTAGGAGGTGGTAGCAGAGCGCGAAGGCGAGGGCCTGCTCTTTGGGTACGTGGAACTCCAAGAGGGCGAGCGTCGCCCCCACCTCCAGCGTCCCTATGTTTCCGGGCGGCGCGAAAGGGACGGCGAGTGCTAGGTTGACGGCCACGAGCACCAGGATTGCCGCTGTGACGGGCAGATGCAGGCCGACCGCCTCCATCGAGAGCTTCGTCACGTTGATCTCGAGGCCCCAGGCGACGAGCGAGGCACCGAACGAGAATGCGAGCGCGCGGGGGTCGCGCGAAGCGACGAGGCCGTTCCGGACGCTCGCCAGGACGTTGCGGACGCTCTGCAGGGGCAGCCGGGTGTCGAACGCCGCGCCCTCGGCCAGGACGGCCGATGCCGGTCGCAGCGCCACCACGACGCTCGCCCCGAGCGCGAAGAGCGCGAGGGCGAAATAGCCGCTGGGACGGAGCCAGAGCGGCACCTTCACCAGGAAGGGCAGGACGGCCAAGCCCACGAGCAGCCCGGCCGCGTTGACCATGTGGTCGAGCACGACCGAGCCCACCACCGAGACCCGCGACAACCCCGTCTTGCGCCCGAACCACTGGACGCGAGCCAGCTCACCGGCCCTGGCCGGAACGACGGTCGACACGGCGAAGCCCACGATCATGGCCTTGAAGGCCTGTGCCATCGTCGCTGCGCGCGAAAGCGGACGCACGAGTGCGAGCCAGCGCGCAGACTGGGAGTACACGACCACGAGGTTGAGGGCAGCCGCGAGCGCGATCCAGCCGAGGTGAACTTGCCCCATGGCCCGGCCGAGGGACTCCCAGCGCACGTCGTAAAACGCCCAGACCAACGTTGCGAGGAGCGCGACCAGGCCCGCTCCGCGCAAGGTCCAGCCTTGCCAGCGACGCTCGGGGCCGGCGCCGGGCATCGCTTCAGTCAGCTCGAGCGTCGCCAGCACGCCCGAGGTGGACTCGACGATATCGGCCTGTGGCTCCCGGCTCTCTCGCGAGACGGGCAGGCAGCGACCTTGCCTTGAAGACTCGTAAGCGGTCGAGATGAGCCGCGTCACCGCAACTGCTTCGTCGAGCGCGTCGCTCCGAAGATCGCGGCTTCGCACCCGTTCGACGAAACCGGCGAAAAGCGGCGCGTACCACTCGGCGTGGGACGAGTCCTCGCTCATTCCCTTGTCGAAGGCGATCTCCTCGGTCGTCGCAGCGTGGAGCCTGAGGCCGTGGTCGTCCCCCGTGATCTCCCCGGCCTCGCCTACGAAGCGGAAGTGGATCCGGCGCTGCTGCGCCGCCCAGCTCAACCGCACGTGGGCAAGGCTGCTGCCGTAGTCCAGCGTCACGAGCGCCGTGTCCTCCACTTCGTAGGCGTGGTGCCTGAGCGTGCGGACGGTCGCTTGGACTGTCTGCGCCTCCCCGAGGATGGTGCCGAGCTGGTAGAAGATGTGGGCGCCGTGGTCCACGAGAATCCCGCCGCCCGCGAGGCTCGCGTCCGTGCGCCAGCTCGGGCTCCAGTCCGCGTTGCCGGGGTTCGCGGCCATTCTCTGCACGTCGTACTCGGCGAAGTACACGGGACCGATGAGGGGCAGCCGGTCCCGTAACGCCAGCCATTGCGGAGAATGGTGGTACTGGTGGCATGGCTGGAACACGACCCGCGCGAGGCGCACGGCCTCGGCGATCCGCTCCGTCTCCTCGATCGATGGCGCCAGCGGCTTCTCGCACACGATGTGCAATCCGCGCGCGGCCGCGCGTTCTACCAGGATCGTGTGGGAAAAGGGCGGCGTGCAGATGTCGCAGAAGTCGAGCGCTTCACGCTCGAGCAGCTCCTCGGCATTGGCGTAGGCCCGCGCCGCCGGCAACGCCTCGGTTGCGCGCCGCAGGTTGGAGGGGGCAAGATCGGCGACCGCGACGATCTCCACGTTTTCGAACAGGCGCTGCTTCGCCCATTGCGGGATGTGGCTCCTGAGCGCGATGTTGCCGGCGCCGAGCAGCGCGCCGCGCAGCTTCATCGCCATGCGCCCTCGCGCTCCACGAGCGTGAAGACCTCGTCCAGGATCCCGAGCGCCGTCTCGGCGCTGCCCTTGTCGATCGAGAGGGCCGGGTTCACACGGAAGTGCGGGTTGTACACCATGCTGACGAGACCGCGCTTCAGGCTCTCGTGGAACAGCCGCACGCATACCTTCTTGTCGAGCGGCTCCTTCGTCTTCCGATCCTTGACGAGTTCCACCCCGATCAGAAGCCCTTCGCCCTGCACGTGTCCGATGAATTCATGCCGCTCCTGCATCTCCCGCAGCCTGCCGAGCATCCACGCGCCGAGCTCGGCGGCGTTCTCGACCAAGCGGTCCTCCTCGATCACCGTCACCGAAGCCAGCGCTGCGGCTCCGGCCATCGGGTTGCCGCCGTAGCTCGAGCTGGATCCCGACGGGTTGCCCCAAGGCGCCGCCTTCGTAATCGTCTCGGTGGAGACGAGCCCCGAGACAGGGAAGCCGGCCCCCAGCCCCTTGCCTATCGTCATGATATCCGGTGTGGTCCCGCTATGCTCGCACCCGAACCACCGGCCGCTGCGGCCGAAGCCCGTGATCATCTCGTCGCCGATCAGCAGCGCGTCGTTCTCGCGGGCGATCTCCTTGACGGCGGGAAGGAACTCGCGCGGCGGCACGATGTTGCCCGCGGTCCCCTGGATCGGCTCGATCAGGATCGCCGCCAGCGCGCCGGTCGTCGAGTTCTTTACAACCTTGCGCGCGAACTGGGCGCATTCGATCCCGCACGACGGGTACTCGAGCCCGAGCGGGCAGCGGTAGCAGTCGGCGTAGGGCGTCAGATAGGTGCCGGGCAGGCTCGGCCCCAGGCCGTTCTTGGTCCCATCCCCGATCAGCGACATGGCACCGGCGGTCTTGCCATGGAAGCCGCCCCAGAAGGAGAGGAACTCGTATTTCTTGGTGTGCGACTTGGCGAGCCGCATTGCCGCCTCGACGGCCTCCGTGCCCCCGGAATAGAGCTGGATCTTGTCGAGGCCTTTCGGTGTGTGTGAGGCGATCTTCTCCAGGGCCTGGGCGCGGCGGGGCGTCGTGAATGATCCGACCGTGACCTCGTCGATCTGCTCCTTCAGGATCTGGCGATAGCGGGGATGTGCGTGGCCGAGCGCGTTCACGCAGATTCCAGCCGCGAGGTCGAGATAACGGTTGCCGTCCACGTCCTCGATCACCGATCCCTCGGCGCGCGCTACAGCGATGCCGGAGAGCGTGGAGATCGACTGCATCCCGGGGGCGAGGTTCCGGGCCTCGGCCGCCACGAGCTCACGGCTCCTGGGGCCCGGAACGTCCGTCACTACGTGAGGAGCCTTCAGCAAATCGATGCTCTCCAGAAGAAATGGGCCGTAGGCCGCGACGTCCGTGTCGGCCAAATCAGTGTGCTCAGGGAATCCGGGATCCGGCGTCGGGTGTCAGTGCTGATGGGTCCGCGCGCCAGCCCAGCGGCACCACCTCCGCCCGAGCATCAGTACAGCCGCCCAGAACGCGCGGGACAGCCGCTCGCCGAGGGAGGCCTTCATCGCCCCGGCCCAATGTGGCGAAGGTACCCTGCGGGCACGAGCGTGTCAATCGCGCCGCGAGGAACGCGAGTCATCGCCACGTTCGCCAGTATACGCCCACTGCGCGCCACGTTCTGGTGCTCCGGCGTCCGGATCGGGGTCTCAATCACAAGCTCCTGCTTTCCCGGGTGTGACCCCATGCTCAGGAACGTCTCTGGAGTCGGGGTCCGGCTCGCGCCGGAAAGCGCAGTCACGCAGATTGCAGTAGGCGCAGATTGCGACGTACTTCGAGTGCGGCACGCTCGGCCCGATGCTGATGGCGGCCGAGATGGACTTGCGCGGCTCCATGAAAAAGGTCGGCTTCAGCGTCACGCCGGACAGGCGGCTCGGCAGCAGGCCGAAGATCTCAGTCTGGCCCTCGATGGGCCAGCCGCGATAGCCAGGGCTGATGCGGCGGTTGGTGTAGACGCCCGCCTGGCCGACGCGCTTGCAGATCTCGGCGTTCACGACGTCGGTGACGGCCTCGACGCTGGCGGAGCCGATCGCGTCGAGGACGAGCGCACGCAGCGTCTCGCCCTTTGCCGAAAGCTCGGCCACGCGATCCTCGAGACCGCGGCCGATCGTGGTGACGCTGAAGGCGATCTTCAGGGCGCCGCGAAAGGGACCCGAGCCGGGAGCCTCGGGCAGGGTCTTGATCGCGTAGGAGCCGCGTGGCTCGACCAGGCCGCGAGACTCCGCGACCATCTCCTCGATGCGCGCCGCGACGGGCGGCGCGGGCGGCCTTCGGCCCGGAACGTAACCCAGCAGGCGCACCACCTCGCGCAGCTCCAAGGTGAACGGGACGTGTTGCAGGACTTCGATCGGAGTTTCCCCCATCAGCGCGCGGCGGCGCTCGATGTCGTCGACGCGAGATGCTCGAGGGCCGCGTCCACGGCCGGCGCCAAAGGTTCGACGGCGTGGCTCTCGATCAGCCGCCGCGCCTCCTTGCTCGCGCGTTCCCGGTCGCCGGCGAACTTCGTGACGACGAACTCCTTCATGTGCCTCAGCGTGTGCTTCTGCGCGAGGAAGTGGCCCCCGGGCCCGACCTCCCGGATGACATCCTCGGCAAGCGTCTCGGCGCTGACCTCCTGCACGGCGGCAGCCAGGCGACAGTCGCGGAGCGCCTCGTGGTCGATGACCATCTGGTCGTACGCGAGGATCGTCGAGGTCTCGATCAGCCCTCCGCCGCTCAGCAAGTCGGGTTTCGCCAGCATGGCCAGGAGCCCGCCGCTCGAGAAGCACGGGATTCGGAGGCTGCGGCCGAGCTCCGCCGCCGCCGCCGCGGTCCACCCGGTGCGCGGATCGTCGTAGTTCGTGGCTCCCGTCCGGGGCTCCGCGAAGGATGCGAAGGAGCAGTAGATGACCGGCGCGCCCGGATGCAGCGTCTCGATGATCGTGATGAAAGCCAGCGACTCCGCATGGGCGAGCAGCAGGTTGCCGGCGGCGGTCGCCGGCGCCGTAACGCTTGCGATCGGCATGCTACAGCACACGACCGGCAGCCCCGCCGCGGCCAGCGTCAGCGCCGCTTCGGTCCCGTCGGGGTCGAGCCGAAGCGGGGAGACGACGCTGATCAGGGCCGACACGGGCGGGCCGTCCACGACGCCCTCGTCGTTCAGGAGCCGCGCCATACCCGCGAGCTGCTCCGCTTCCTCGCGCCGGGTCACGTCGATCATCTGGACGTGCTTGACGGTGTTGCGCAGCGCGGTCAGGTATTCGAGGGGGACGCGCAGGCTGGGCGGCACGTCCTGGGCGCTCACCATCATCCAGTAGACGTCGAACTCCGCAAGCGCGTCGGTGAGCCGCGCGCTCCGGGCGACGTCGGCCAGGACCGAAGGTCTGACGTTGCCGGTGTCGAGATCGACCACCTTCGCGCCGCAGCCGTCGGTGGCCGCGTGGGAGCGCCGGCCGTCGAGGATCGCCCCGAGGCCCGCGCCGCGGGCCCCCAGGTGCACCGTGCCAGGGGCGAGGGCGAGGGCGGCATCGATCGAGGCCCGGGACAGCCGCAGCCGTTCTCCGGCACCGCCCGTCCCGACGCCGCGCTCGCGGAGCTTGTCGACAAGCGCCTTCGGGGCGGCAAGGCCGACCTCCTCGAGCACGCGCAGCGCGCCCGCGTGGATATCCGATCGCTCGTGATCGGTGAGCGCTTGAAAAGCCATGCTCGTTCCTCTTACGCGGACGCCGAGGCGGGCGCCGCCAGCTTCTGGAAGAGCCGCATCGCCTCGAGACCATCCCTGGCGAAGCCGTCGGCGCCGATCTCGGCGGCGTACTCGCGGGTCACAGGCGCCCCCCCGATCACCACACGCACGCCGGACCGGAGGCCGGCTTCCGTGAGGGCAAGCACGATCGCCTTCATCTCCGGCATCGTCGTCGTGAGAAGCGCGGAAAGTCCCACGAAGGACGCCTTCTCCTCGCGCACCGCGGCCACGAAACGCTCGGTCGCCACGTCGGTGCCGAGATCCACGACGCGGAAGCCCGCGGCCTCGAGCATGGCCCCCACGATGCTCTTGCCGATGTCGTGGATGTCGCCCTTGACCGTGCCCATCACGCAGCACGGCGGATCCCCGCGCGAACCGCCGCGCCGCAGGATCTCCGGTTGCAGCACGCCCATCGCCGCCTTCATCGCCTCGGCCGCCAGGATCATCTCGGGAAGGTAGAGGTCCCCCGCCTCCCAACGCGCACCGACGCCGCGCAGCGCCTGTGTGAAGCCGTCCTCGAGCACGGCCAGCGGGTCGAGGTCGGTGTGCAGGGCTTCGCGGGCGAGCGCGGCCGCCGCCTCGGCGTCGCCTTCGGTGACCGAGGCCTGGATTCTCGCGAACAGGTTTCTCTCGTCCATGGCTTCACCTCACTGTTCCGGCCCGCGCGACGATCGCGTCCAGGGCTTTGTCCACGTCCGGGGCCAGCGGCGACACCTGGTGGTCGCGCAGCAGGCCGCGCGCGCGCTCGCCGGCCGCCTCGACCTCGGACTTCCCGCGCTTCGACCAAGCGTCGTACGAGCCGCGCTGGTGGAGGCGCGGCGCGAAGTGTTCGCCGGCCTTCAGAAAGTCCAGCGTCGCGCGCTTGCCCAGGAAGTTGCCGCCGATGCCGACCTCGCTGATCAGGTCCAGCATGAGGTGGCGCTCGTCGGCCTCGAAGCCGCGGGCGACAGCGCGGATGCCGCGGAAAATCTCGTCGTCGATCACGAGCTGCTCGAGGCTCAGCATCTGATGGGAATCAAGCAGCCCGAGGCCGGTCACGACGTCGCTACCCGCGAGGACGGCCGTGAGGCCGCTCGCCATCTTTTCCCACGCGGCCTGCGGCCCCGGCGTCTTCGCGTCGCTGACGACACCCTGCGCCATCACGGGCACGCCGTAATGATGGCCCATTTCGGTGAGCGCCAGGTTCAGCAGCGAAAGCTCCGGCGCGCCGGCGGCGTAGAGGCCGGTCCGCATGTCGAGGATCGTGGAGCCGATGCCGAAGAGCATCGGGCAGCCCGGCTGGGCGAGCTGATAGAGCACGACGCCGCTCAAGAACTCCGCGACCGTCTGGACCGCCGTCCCGGCGAGTGTCACGGGCGCGGTCGCTCCGGCGAGCGGCATCGGCAGCAGGCAGATCGGAACGTGGTGGCGCGCCATCTCGATGCACGCGCTCGTCATCTCCGCCTCGTGTTGAAGCGGAGAGACGGGGCACACGGTGAGCGAGAAGAGCGGGCGTTCGCGGTGCCGGCGCCGGTCGCCGAGGAGCGCGTCGAGCATCTCGAGCAGGAAGGGAACATGCTCGGGCGTCTTCACCTCGTGCTGAACGTGGCGCGACTGATGCCGGAACCCCGTGGCCGCCTCGGCGAGGGTGCGGACCTGGCCCGGCACGTCGCCGGCTACGACCGAGGCCCAGTAGAAGTCCACGGACTCGAGCGCGTCGGATAGACGCGTGACCTCGACGAGGTCGGCTAGGGTGGACGGCCGCCGCATGCCCGTGCGCGCGTCCAGCGTGAACGTCCCCTGGCCGTCGAGACAGGCGTGGACGCGGCCGCGGCCGAGCACGACGTCTCGCGCCGGATCGCGGGCGGCGAGAAGCACCTCGTGGGGGAGCAACGCCAGGCAGCGCTCCACGAGGTCCGGCGCGATCCGGATGGCCCGCGTCTCCGGATCGAAGCGCTGTCCGGCATCCTGGAGGAGCGTCTCGGCGGCCTGCGAGCCGAAGCGGACGCCGACGCAGTCGAGGATCTGGAGAGCGCTTTGGTGCACCCTTCGGATGGCTTCCGCGTCCAGCAGCCGAAGCGTGGGCAACATGACCGGGAGTTCTCCAGGAAGACGTCTCGCGAGCGTAGTCGGCGGGGCCAGACGGCCATATGACGGCGGTCATACACGCGCCATCAATAATGGCTGGCGGAGGCGCGCATGGTGCGCAGCTACGACGTCGTCGTGATCGGAGCCGGCCATAACGGTCTCGTGGCGGCCTGCTACCTTGCGCGCGCCGGGCGTTCCGTCTGCGTTCTCGAGCGCCGCGACCGGGTGGGCGGCGCCTGCGTGACCGAGCAGCTCTGGCCCGGCTACAAGGTCTCGACGACGTCGTACGTCACGACCCTCTTCGACCCGCGCATCGTCCGGGACTTCGACCTCGAACGACACGGCTACCGAGTCGTGAAGCAGGAGCCCGCGTTCTTCCAGCCGTTCCCCGACAATCGCTCCCTCCTCCTTTGGGGCGACGAGCAGACGGACCAGGCCGAGTACCGCAAGTTCTCGGCCCGCGACGCCGGGCGCTTGCCGGAGTTCCACGCCGCCCTCGGGAGGCTCGCCGACCTGGCGCGCGCCATCGCGACGATGAAGCCACCGCGTCTGCCGGTGCCGCGCTGGGGCGACGTGCCCTCGGTACTGGCCCTCGTACAGAACGGCCTTCGCCTGTCGCCCACCGATCTCGCCCGCTTCGTCGAGGTTGCCACCGCCGGCATCTTCGACTACATCGAGCCGTTGTTCGAGTCAGAGCAGGTGCGGGCCTTCTACTGCTCGCAGGCCGTGATCGGCGCCTACGGTGGCGTCCACACGCCTGGCACGGCGGCGCTGCTGCTTCACGACTTCCTGGGGGGCGTCCTTGGCTCACGCGGCGTGTGGGGCGTCGTGCGCGGCGGCATGGGAGCGATCGCGGAGGCGCTGGCTACGGCGGCGCGCGGCCTGGGCGTGACGATCCGGACGGACGTCGCGGTCCGCGAGATCCTCGTCGAGCAGGGGCGTGCCGCGGGCGTCGTCCTCGAAAGCGGCGAGGAGGTCCGTGGCCGCGCGGTCGCTTCGAACGCCGACCCGCGCCGCACCTTCCTGGGCCTCACCCCGTCACATGCGCTGCCGCCGGAGTTCCGTCAGGCGATCGAGCGCTACCGCAGCCTGGGCGCGTCGCTCAAGGTCCACCTGGCACTCGGCGAGTTGCCGGACTTCACGGCGATGCCCACGGGTGCCAGTGGCGCCCCGGGCCCGCAGCATCGCGGCCTGATCGTGCTCTGCCCGAGCGCCGACTACATCGAGCGCGCCTGGGACGAGGCCAAGCGGGGCGACTTGTCCCAGGAGCCGATGGTCGAGGCATGCCTCCACAGCGTCCTGGACGAGACGGCCGCGCCCGTCGGGAAGCACGTGATGAGCTGCTTCGTCCAGTACGGCGCACGCCATCTCGCGGCGGGCTCGTGGTCCGATCTCAAGCCCGTGGTCGCCGAGCGCGTGATCCGGACGCTCGCGCGCTATGCGCCGAACCTGCCGAAGGCGGTCGAGGCCTGGCACGTCTACACGCCCGAGGACTTCGAGGTGGAATTCGGCTTGACCGGCGGAAACATCTACCAGGGCGCCATGACCCCCGAGCAGCTGTTCAGCTTCCGGCCCGCGGCGGGCTACGCGGACTACCGGAGCCCCGTCAGGCACCTCTACCTCTGCGGGGCTGGCGCGCACCCCGGCGGCGGCGTCTGGGGCGCTGCGGGGATGAACGCGGCGCGGGAGATCGTGAAGGACTTCCGCCGTCAGTGGCGGTGAGCGCTTCCGCCCGGTGCCTCGTGGTCCGCGTGGCTCACGGTGACCGCGTCCCCGTGGAGCCGCTCCGCGTAGTGCATGAACTCCACGTACGCCGACACGTAGGCGCGCCCTCCCTCGACGTCTTCCGCTGCGTGCTTCTTGGCTTCTACCGCCCGGCCAAACCGTTCTCGCAGCCCGTTGTCGATCTCCGTCGTCAGCATCTTGGCCAGCACCTCCACGGACGCCTTGTCGAGTGCCTCGTCGGCGGCGGCGATCGCAGGGTCGATGGCGGTCCCGGCGGGCTCGATGCCCATGTAGGGCGCTCCTTCGCCCTCGCGGTGGACACGGACGAGCGTCTCGAAGAAGAGCTGGTCAGCGAGGTCCCTGGCCTCCGGTCCCATGGCGCGCACGGCGAGGGCGCGTCGGAAGATCTCCCGTATCGTGGCTTCCGCCTTCGGTTTGACCCACTTGAGCACGGGCGTGACGTCGCCCGAGGCGAGGGCAGCCTGAGCATCCTTGATCACCGGGCCGTCCATTGTGTCGCAATGAGCGCGGGCCGAGGATGGAACCGCGAAAACGGCCAACGCCACCGCGACGACGACTCCAGCGACTCGACTTGACTGCGTCATGGCGCTCCTCATGGCTTGGAACGGTGACCCCGACGGGCCTTTGGATCATCGGGCCACCTTCCCGGACGCCCTATGACCGCCGTCATGTGCCGGCTCGTCCACGGCCGCCGGGAATGGATGGCGGAACCAGTTGATCCGGAGGCCGCGCGCACTAGCTGCGGTACCTTGTAGCGTAGCCTCCCGGTAGACTGGGCCGTGGCTCGAATCCTCGCCATTCTCCACGCCCCCGAGGAACACCTGGGGGCACTCGAGCCGTGTCTCGTAGGCCTGGGCCACACCCTCGACGTACGCGCCACGCCCGGGCTCCTGCCGCCCACCCTCGCGGAGGCCGGGTGCGCCGCCCTCATCGTCATGGGCGGGAGCATGGCTGTCTACGAGGCGGACCAGTATCCCTTTCTCAGGGACGAGCTGCGCCTCATCGCTGAGGCGATCCGCCTCGGGTGCCCCGTCCTGGGCATCTGTCTGGGGAGCCAGTTGCTCGCCTGCGCGGCGGGGGGGCGCGTCTACCGTGGTTCGCGGACCGAGGTGGGCTGGCTTCCCGTCCGTCTCGTCGAGCGCGATCCCTGGCTCGAGGGTTGGCCGGACGTGTTCGAGCCCTTCCACTGGCACGGCGATACGTTCCACCTGCCTCCCGGCGCGACGCTCCTCGCCTCGACCGAGGCGTTCGCGCATCAAGCCTTCCGTGTGGGCAGCGGCGTGGGCCTCCAGTTCCACGTCGAGGCCACGGCCGACATGGTGCGGGAGTGGTGCGCCGCCCCCGGACTGAGCGAGCGCTGGCGGATGCCCGCCGGCCACATCGAACGGTCGGAGGCCGCCGCGGCGGTAATGGCACCCCTCGTTGGCTCGCTGGCGGCGGCCTTCGCCCGCGCGGCCGAGAACGCCCCCGGTGACCCCCCAACACCTTCAGGAAGGCTTTGCACCTGATGCGCGAGCTCCGCCGCCAGGAACAAAGCGTCCCTCTGCCGCCATGTCGGTCGGGCGCTGGCGTCGCTCGTCGCGCTGGCCGTACGACACCCGATACTCTCGGTGGAGGGTGCCGACCTCCTCGTGGGGCAGCGGCACCGGATCGCCCAGCGCTCGTGCCGCGGAGTAGATCCGGGCACCCTGCTCGACCACCAGGCAGACCCTGAGCGCGTCGCGCGTGGTGCGTCCCACGCCCACGAGGCCGTGGTTCGCGATGAGGACCGCATCGCGATCGCCCAGACCGCGGACGACGGCGTCGGCGAGCGCCGCGGTGCCGGCCCGGGCGTACTCAGCGCACTCGACGGGGCCGCCGACGGCCTGGGCCAGGTCCTCGACGATCGGGGGCAGCGCCAGGCGCAGGACGGAATGGGCGGTGGCGTACACGCTGTGGGTGTGGACGATCCCTCCCACGTCTTCGCGCGCCCTGTAGATTCCGAGGTGCATGGGCAACTCCGAGCTGGGCCGGAGGAGGCCGTCGACCACGGCGCCGGTCGGCACGTCCAGCACGCACAGCATCCCCTCGTCCAGGGCCTCGTACTCCACGCCGCTGGGCGTGATGACAGCGAGGGCCGTCGCCGGAACGCGGGCCGACACGTTGCCCCAAGTCGATGCCACGAGTCCGAGGCGGGACATGCGCCGAGCGGCGTCGACGACGTTCCTTCGAGTTTCGGTGGTCACCTCTTCGACACGCTTCCGACCGCGTCTCAGTTGGGTCATGACGGCACCAGGGGCAGCGTCGGCGAGCTTCATGAGGGAGACGAGAGCAAGCGCCGTGCCACGATCCCTCGTCTCGCGTCGTCTACGGCGCGATACAACGCGTCCGGGCTCGCGACGGCGCCCTCGGCGTCCGGCGTCCTGAGGGGCCTCGCGAGCTCGCTGAAGAGCGTCCGACCCCATGGGCTCGCGGAGAGGAGGCGCCGCTTGCACCGTCCCGGCCGCGACGGCCGCCTTGCGATCGCCCTCGCCGAGCACGCCCTTGGGAGGCGCGTCGATTCGGGCAGCCTGTGCGGCCCGTCCGAGAAGGGCGCTGGCGCCACGGAGGTCCCCGGCTTCCCCTTGAACAGGCGCTTGGAGACGTCCTTCACGTGTTGGCGGGGATAGGCGCGGATCAGGAACTCCCGCGTGAGTCGGGCCGAACGGCCGTCGCGTAGCTCGAAGAGATAGCGCGACGGTCGCGCAACAACGAAGTTGGCGTTTCCCCGGCGGATACGCCGAAGCCTTGCTTCTACCGGGGCTTGGGGCCACAGACTCGGCTTACTGTGGATGAAGCGCCAGGGCTCAAAACATGGCGCCTATGATGCGCGCGCGCCAGACTCGCATTCCTGAGAGGCTCAGCGGGCTCGCCGCGCTAACGCCTCGGCCGGATATTGCAAGACTGTGACAGTCGTTCGGGCGTCTTCGCTGCTACCTTCGTGGCATGCACCACAAGACCGTGGACGCCCTCGCGCCTCGCGAGATGGTCCGCCGCCCGGCTCCGAAGGTCCATCCTCTGGGAACCAACGCGCGGGTGCTCCTCACCAGCGTCTTCGGACCCTACGCCCGGGACGACGAGTACGGCAGCCGAGCCATCAACCCGATGGAGCTCTACCACAACCAGGTGACACGCGTTCAGGGGGTGTTCTCCCTCCGCATGTTCCACCGGTCGTGGGGGCTCATGCTCATCCAGGCGAATCTCGATGCGCCGTGTACACTCCTGGACTTCCCCACCCTGGACCGCTTCGTCAGGGAGCTGCGATCGGTCCGTTACGACGTCATCGGCATCAGCGCGATCCTGCCGAACATCGCCAAAGTGGCCAAGATGTGCCATCTCATCCGTGAGCACCAGCCCCACGCCACGATCGTCGTGGGCGGCCATGCCGCAAACCACCCGCGCCTGTCCGAACGGATCGACGCCGACCACATCGTCCGGGGAGAGGGCGTGGGCTGGTTTCGTCGATACCTCGGCGAGGACGCGCACCAACCCATCCGCCACCCGCTGATCCCGTCGGCCGTCGAGGCGCGGACGCTCGGTGTCAGGCTATCCCAGACCTCCGGCGACACGGCGGCGACGCTGATTCCGTCCGTGGGGTGTCCTCTCGGGTGCAACTTCTGCTCGACGTCGGCCATGTTCGGCGGCAAGGGTCGCTTCGTCGATTTCTACGAGACCGGGGACGAGTTGTTCACCCTGATGTGCGGCATTGAGGACGCGATGGGCGTGCGCTCTTTCTTCGTCATGGACGAGAACTTCCTGCTCCACCGGAAGCGCGCCCTGCGGCTCCTGGAGTTGATGCGGGTCCACGGCAAGGCGTGGTCCCTCTACGTGTTCAGCTCGGCGAACACCCTCCGGCGCTACACCATGGACGAGATCGTCGGCCTGGGCATTTCCTGGGTCTGGGTGGGCCTCGAAGGCAAAGGCAGCGCGTACGACAAGCTGAAGGGCGCCGACACGCGCTCCCTTGTCGACACCCTCCAGTCCCACGGCATCCGGGTCCTGGGATCCAGCATCGTGGGGCTGCCGGAGCACACGCCGCAGAACATCGACGAGGCCATCGACCACGCGGTGGCCCATGACACCGAGTTCCACCAGTTCATGCTCTACACGCCCCTGCCAGGCACGGCGCTCCACGCCGAGCACCTCGAGCAAGGCACGCTCCTCGACGACGAGGAATGCCCACCGGCGGACACCCACGGGCAGCTTCGCTTCAACTTCCACCACCCTCACATCCGGGACGGGCAGGAGACCGAGTTCCTGCTACGTGCGTTCGGGCGGGACTTCGATCGGAACGGCCCGAGCATCCTTCGCATCGCGCGGACGCTCCTGCGCGGGTGGCAGAGGCACAAACACCACCCCGAGGCTCGGGTACGGGAGCGGTATCGGCGCGAATGCCAGGGCCTGCCCACGGTTTACGCGGGAGCGCTCTGGGCCGCGCAGCAATGGTTCCGGGCCAGCCCCCTGCTGGCCCGCCGGATCGCCGAGGTCCGTGGGGCGATCGCGAGCGAGTTTGGCATGGTCGCCCGGCTGGCGGGCCCCGTGGCCGGTGCCTTCCTGCTGGCCGCGATGCATCGTGAAGCCCGGCGCCTCCGGCGCGGAACCGCTCGCGAGCCGCCCACCTTCTATGAATCCAACCAGCCCCACGATCGCGCCGACAAGCGCGCGCCGTCGCGTTGCCACTGGATTTCGCCCGCCCGGGCCGGAGAGGCGGAAGCGGGCCTGCTCGCCGGAGCCTGATCCCGTCGAGGCCGGCCATGCGCCGGCGTGGGTCACCTGCGATGGAGCGCCGTCGACCGCGAGAGGTCGTCCGCCTGGCGCGGCTTCGTGGGCGCGCGGGGGCAGCGTAGTACGATGCTCGCGTGATCCCACCTGCGGAGGCGCTCCTTCTTCAATCGCTGATCACCGCCACGGAACAGGGAATCGCCAGCCGTGTGCTGGCCAAGGCCACCGGCGGCAACGTCACGCTCTTCGCTTTCGACGTGGGGCAGGGACTGACCGAGCACACGTCGCCTTTCGAAGCCCTGGTGATGGTGCTCGAAGGCGCCCTCACCTTGACGATCGGCGGAAAGCCCGTTCGCGCGACGCCGGGGACCATCGTGCGCATGCCGGCCGACGAGCCCCACGCGGTCGACGCGCTCGAGCCCGCGCGCATGCTGCTCATCATGCTGCGGGATCCCAAGAGCGCCTGACGCCTATCGCCTCAGCGCTCGGCGAGCTTCAGCTCTACCATCAGGTCGTTGGCGATGCGCTCGAGGCCGGCCCGCAGACGGCCGGCCTCGAGGTCGGCGGGGAGACGAACCCGGGCGCGGGCGCTGAAGAGCAGGTCACCCGACATGGGGGCGCTCCGGCGTTCGGTGGTCAGCTCTTCGATGTTCACGCCGTCGGCGAGCAGCGCGTGAGAGATGGCGCGGACGATCCCCGGGTGATCCTGGCCCACGAACTCGAGCTCCAGGATCCGCGCTTCGGTCGGCGGGCCATTCCCACCGCTCTCGGCCACGACGTTCAGGCCCAGGGACTCGAGCTCTTGGAGCGCGGCGTGAAGCGCCGCCATGTTCGCCGGCGGCACCTCCACCCGGAGGATCCCCGCGAACCGTCCCGCGAGGTGCGCCATCCGGCTCTCGAGCCAGTTGCCGCCGTGGGCCGCGACACGTTCGGCCAGCGCCTCGACGAGGCCCGGTCGATCGGGTCCGATCAGGGTGAGGACGAGGTCGATCACGGGTCACCTCCGGTTCGGGTCTGACCGAAGAGGAGTCTAAGCCAAGACCGCCCGGCAGGCGTGCTTGCGAAGAGCGCGGGGACGGCATCGATCAGGAGGGAGGACCGCCCCGATAGCGGAAGGCGGCTTCGTATATCACCGGCATTGTCCCGGTGCAGAGCGTCCCCAGCCGCGGTTGGTTGTACTCCGTGAGGGGAACTGCGGAGTCGGGTGCAAACCCCGCGTCGCCCAACTCGGAGATGAGCTGGGCCTCGGTCAGGAAGCACTGCGGCTGCCCGGAGAACTCGGTGAAGACGAACTCCTCGCCCGCCACGGGCCTCGCCTGGGGCAAGAGCGTGTTTCGGGAAAAGGTGAAGACGAAGAGACCCGCGCCGGGCCTGGCCACACGGGCCGATTCGGCGAGCGCCTGCCTGAATTCCGCCGCCGAGCGCGCGAGGTTCAGGATGCCCTGGGCGATCACGAGATCGAAGGTGCGGTCCGCCGCGGGGATCCGGTCCATGGGTGCCAGCACTAGGCCCACCCTGTCCGCGACTCCATCCGCTCTGGCGCGCTCGGCCGCAGCGCAGAGCATGGGCCACGAAAGGTCGGTTCCGACGACGTTCCAGCCCAGGCGGGCCAGCGGCAGCGCGTTGCGTCCCGCGCCGCAGCCGAGGTCGAGAGCGCGCGCATCTCCGGGGCGCCGCAGCTCCGTCTCCGCAAATCCCATCAGGACGCTGTTCGGAGGGGAGCGCGCGAAGCCCGCGACCGTCCCGGCCGCGCTCCAGGACGACCCGGCGAGGGGATCCCTCACGGGACTTCTCAGCTGGCCTGGATGCGCGCGACCAGGGCGTCTCGTTCCTCGGGATCGAGGCATTGGTCCGTCCCTGGGTAGAGCACGCGCTCCTCCTTCAGGTTGTGCTGGCCTAGCAGCCGGTGCAGGTCCGCGCGCAACGGCAGCGCCGCACCGTCCCCCGAAAAGGCACGACCGATCGCGTCGATGGTTCGCTCGATCTCGCGGTGCTCGTCCCGCATCACGGCTGTGGGACCGTTCGCCGGCGAGATACCGACCTTCTCTTCGAAGGCCGGGAAGAGGATCTCCTCCTCGAACCGGATGTGACGCTTCAGGCCCAGCGTGAACTCGCGCCAGCGCGCCTGGGCGCTTCCCGCCTCGCCGCGGGCGAAGAACTCGAAGGCGGCCTGCTCGAGGGCGTCGAGCCGATCGTGATCCCACGCGAGCGCCTCTGTGACCTGCCGCCGTGCGCCGCGCTCCGCGGCCCGACGCGAGATCTCGGTTCGGAAGCACGATGGGTTGGCTTCGAGAGGAGACCAATCAAAGAGGCCCTTTCTGTCGGCCTGCAGCCGGCGCAGAAGCTCGCGCGGCTCGTGTGGTGCCACGACGACGAGGGACTCGCCCGGGGCGAGGGCATCGAACGCGTCGAGGATCGACCCGCAGCAAGTGGGGTCGTGAAGTTGGCGGACGTCGATGAGTCGCGAGGCTGTCATCACCATCGGAATCTCCTCATTCTGGCCTCGACGATCCTGGCGCCACGGATCCGCCCGCGGTATGACCACGATCATGTTTTGGGTGCTGCGCATGGATTTCCGGCGAGCCTGCGGTAGGGCGCACGCCTTGCGGTAGATCACCTGGGAGGAGGCTGACGACCGCGAATCCTGCGCGGCATCGGCATTGCACCCCGCCAAACCATGCTCACGACGCGATTGAGCGCTTTCTCACGAATGAGCGCTCTCCCATGACGACGGTCATACCGCCGACGCTCACGTCGCCCGAGCATCAGGGCGTGAGCAGGATCCAGATACGACTCCCCGATCTCGAGCACTGGAAGGCCCAGGTCAAATGCCAGTCGGGTTGCCCCGTGGCAACCGACGCCGGCCGCTACGTCCAGCTCATCACCGAGGGGCGTGAGGAAGAGGCCTTTCTCGTCGCCCGGGCCCCGAACCCGTTCGCCTCGGTGTGCGGCCGCGTCTGCGCCGCGCCCTGTGAGGACGCGTGTCGCCGTGGAGCGATCGACGCTCCCATCGCCATCCGCGCGCTGAAGCGGTACGTCACCGAGCGCTATGGCGTCGAGTCCGTCCGACCCAACACCCAGGACCGGCTCCGCGAGCATGGGGTGGCGGAGGGCAACCGCTACACCGGCCATCTGCCCATCCACCCGAGCTCCTACACGGCGGGCGCCAAGCCGCGAGGGCGCAAGGTCGCCGTCGTAGGGGCGGGACCCGCGGGGATGTCGGCGGCCCATGACCTGGCGCTTCTCGGCTACGAGGTCACCGTCTTCGAGGCCTCGGCGGAACCGGGGGGAATGATGCGCTTCGGGATACCGGAGTATCGGCTCCCCCGCACGCTCATCCGGGCCGAGATCGACAAGATCCTCTCCCTGGGCGTCACCCTGAAGCTTGGAACGCCCCTGTCGGCGTCCTTCGGCCTCGCCGAGCTCCGGCAGCAAGGGTTCGAGGCGGTCTTCCTTTCGGTCGGTGTGACCAAAGGGCGGGAGCTGGACGTGCCGGGCGTGGAGCTGGACGGCGTCATCAAGGCGGTGGACTACCTCCTCAACGTCAACCAGGGCTACCGCGTCGATCTGGGCCAGCACGTCGTCGTCATCGGAGGAGGCTTCGTGGCGTTCGACGCCGCGCGCACCGCGCTGCGGCTGGGCCGGGACGACGAGCCGGGTCTGGAGGCGCTCGCCTCCGAGAACGACGCGCGGGCCAAGGAGGCCCTCGACTCCGCCCGCGCCGCGCTTCGCTCGGGGGCCACCGACGTGACCATCGTCTCCCTCGAACGCTTCGACGAGATGCCGGCGCTCAGGAGCACCCAGGGGCGCGAGGAGTTCGAAGAGACGAGGCGCGAGGGCGTGGCTTTCCTTCCGCGACGGGGCCCGAAGCGCTTCACCGGAAGCGGCAGGCTCGCCGCCGTCGAGCTCCGCGGCGTCACCTCGGTCTTCGACGCCGACGGCCGCTTCGCGCCGACCTACGACGACGAGGACGTGGTCACCCTCGAAGCCGACGCGTGCATCCTGGCCATCGGCCAGACGCCGGACCTGACGTTCCTGAAGCCCGCGGACGGCGTCGCGCTGTCCCGGGGGGGGACGATCCGCGTGGATCCGGAGACTCTGGCGACGTCGACCCCCGGCGTCTTCGCCGGCGGTGACGTGGCCTTCGGGCCCCGAAATCTCATCGAGGCGGTGGCCAACGGCAAACGCGCGGCTCGCTCCATCCACGAGCTCCTGGAGAAAGACCGAGCGAGCGTCGAACGGATGCTCGAGATCCAGAAGATCCCGACACGGGACTACCGAATGGTTTCGGGGTTCGAGGTCCTGGACCGCGAGTCTCCGCCCACCCTGGAGTTGGGCCGCCGCACCGGCATCGCCGAGGTCGAAACCGGCTACGGCAGCCGCGAAGCCTGGTCCCAGGCCGCGCGCTGCCTCGTCTGCCACGTGCAGACCATCTACGACCCGGAGAAGTGCGTCCTGTGCAGCCGCTGTGTGGACGTCTGCCCCGAGTATTGCCTCGCCATCGTTCCGTTCGAGGAGCTCAGTCTCCCCGACACGGAGAAGGGCGAGCTCGTCGCGCGCGCCGAAGCGAACGGCCTTCCCCTCTCCGCGATGATCAAGGACGACGACCGCTGCATCCGTTGCGGCCTCTGTGCCATCCGCTGCCCCACCGACGCCATGACCATGGAGAAGTTCCAGATCACCGAAAGGTGGAGCGATGAGTGACCGCCGCGATTTCCTCATGAAGCTGGGGCTCGGCGCGGGCGTGGCGGGTCTCGCCACCCAGGGAGCGGCGTCGCTCCGCTCCCTGGTCCCCAACGTCTCCTACGACGCGCCGACGACCGTCAAGGTCGGGATGCCCATGGAGTTTCCCGACGGGCTGAAGTTCCTCCCCGATCAGCGGCTCTTCGTCTTCCGCCAGGGGAACGTCTTCCACGCCATCTCCGCGGTCTGCACCCATCTGGGATGCACCGTTCGCGCCGAGGCGCTGTCCCAGCCCGAGGAGCAGACGGTGGGCGGCGCGCCCCTTCGCCTGACCCATCGCTTCCTCTGCCCGTGCCACGGTTCGAAGTACGGCGGCGATGGCGTCAACGTGTCGGGCCCGGCGCCCCGGCCCCTCACCTGGTACCACCTCGAGGTCGCCACCGACGACGGACAGCTCGTGGTGGATCTCGCCCGAGACGTGGGCCGCGACTTCCGCCTCACGGTCGCCTGAGGAGAGACATGAGCACTCCTGCGAAGCCGCTCGCCGCCGCCCCGACAGCCCCTGGGGTCCACCCGAAGCCGCTCTGGAGCCTCGCACCGCGCTCGGACCGCGAGTCGGGCGACGCCGTGGTGTCGAATTTCCTCCTCCATTGGTTCCCCGCCAAGGTCTTCAAGCGGTCGCTGGACTGGACCTACTCCTTCTGGCTCGGCACCATCACGTCGGCTCTCCTGTTGCTCCTCGTCCTCTCGGGCCTCCCCCTTCTATTCCTCTACGTGCCTTCGGTGGAGCGCGCCTACGGCTCGGTGAAGGACATCGAGTACGTCGTCACCTTCGGATCCTGGATCCGGTCGGTGCACCGACTCTCGGCCCATCTGATGGTGGCCGCCGTCTGCCTCCACCTCGTCCGGGTGTTCCTGACAGGCGCCTACAAGAACGGCACCGGACGGGGGCAGCGCCGGGAATGGAACTGGGTGCTCGGGGTGGGGATGCTCCTGGCCACGCTCTTTCTCTCGTTCACCGGCTACCTCCTTCCATGGGATCAGCTGGCCTACTGGGCTGTCACCGTCGGCACGAACATCGCGTCGTCCATCCCCGTCGCGGGGGCCACGATCCGCGAGCTCCTGATCGGCGGACGCACCATCGACCAGCCCACACTCATCCGCTTCTACGTGCTTCACGTCCTCGTCCTCCCGGGAGCGCTGGGCGCCTTCTTCGCGTATCACATGTGGCGAGTACGCAAGGATGGCGGCCTCGCACGCGCCGATCGTGAGGCCCTTCTCCGCGAGAAGGCCGAGGAGCTGCCCGCCAAGACCAAGACCTACACCTTGCTCGGAGTCGCGCGCGGTACGGCGCCGGCCATCCGGTCCACGACGCTGGAGGCGCCGGACCTGATGGTGAACGCCGTCCCTGATCTCACGCGCAGGGCCGCCACGGCGGTGCTCGGAACGATCGCGGCCATCAGCATCCTCTCCACCCTCGTCCGGTCTCCGCTGGAGGAGGCGGCCAACGCCCTCGTGACGCCCAACCCCGCGAAGGCGCCCTGGTACTTCCTCTGGTTACAGGAGATCGTCACCGACACCACCTTCCACATCGGCTCCTTCACCGTGAACGGGGCGTTCCTCGGCGGCGTCCTGCTGCCTGGCCTCCTGGCGGGGGTCCTGACGCTTTGGCCATGGCTCGACAAGAGCCCCGCGTCGGGGACCGGGATCTGGTTCGCCAGGACGCGTCGCGGCCAGAACCTCGTCTTCCTCGCGCTCTGCCTCGTCGTCGTGCTCTTCACCCTGATCGGCACCTTCTGCCGCGGCCCCTACTGGCACTTCTACTGGCCATGGGAGACCTGGCCCGAGATCCCCACGAGGATCTGATGGAAAAGCGGACCGATTCCCCCTACCCCCGCGTCGACCGGCCCGTCCTCGCCGTTGTCGGCGTCCTGCTCGTGGTGTCGACCGTGCTCTTCGCCCGCAACGATCGCGAGCACGAGTGGCGCTACTACCAGGCGCAGTTCAGAAGCCAGGTGGCCGAGAAGTTCGGCGCCGAGAAGGCGAAGACCGTTCCCGTCGGGATGCAGCAGGTCTGGGTGCCGGCCCTCGGACGAGCCGACCGTTGCGTGACCTGCCATCAGGCCACGGGCTGGAAAGGCTTCGAGACGGCCGACGAGCCCTTCCGCACGCATCCGACAGAGCCCCTGAAGAACCATCCCACCCAGAAGTTCGGGTGCACCGCCTGTCACGGCGGCCAGGGATGGGCCGTCGACGCCGACCCTGCCCACGGACCCGTCGAGCACTGGGAAGAGCCGCTCCTCGCCAAGCCCATGGGCGTGGCCTATGGCGTCGCCGACGACAAGAACGCCCTGATGCAGATGAACTGCAACGTCTGCCATCGGTACGACCGGGAGACCAAGGGCGCCGACTTCATCAACCTCGGCAAGGATCTGATCCAGCAGAAGGGGTGCCGCGCCTGTCACGTGATCAACGGCCGCGGCGGCACCATCGGCCCCGACCTCACCTACGTCGGAGACAAGGCGCCCGAGCAATACGAATACGGCCGTCTCTCGGGCCAGAAGACGTCCTTCGCGTGGCACGTGGCCCATCTCAAGGACCCGAGGGCCCTCGTCCAGGACACCGTCATGCCGAACTTCCACCTCTCCACGAAGGAAGCGCAGGCCCTCGCCATCCTGGTGATGTCCTGGCGCAAGGCGCCGGTTCCCGCCGAGTTCGTGGCCGGCGTGCCGCGGACCGACCCCCAGACCGCCGACGAGAAGGTGGCGGATCTGCGGATGAAGGAAGGCCCGGGGGCCTGGTTCGTGAAGACCGGGTGCTTCGTCTGCCACTCGATCTCCGCCCTCGGCGTGAAGAGCCCCGCCCAGATTGGACCCGATCTCTCGACGGCGGTCGAGGACACGCAATCACGGTTCGGCCGCACCGTGGACGACTTCCTGCGTGAGCCGACGGGAACCATGTCGGTGGTGCTGTCGCGGCAGATCGTTCTCACACCGGAGCAGAAGGCGGTGGCTGTCGAGAAGCTCCGAGAGGCCTTCGCCGAGCACCAGCGCCAGAAGGCCGAAGGGCAGAAGAAGGGCGGCGACGTCCGCGCGGCGGCGCAGCACTGAGAAGTGGCGCACATGAAAAGGAGAATGTCATGAGAAAGAAGGCCCGGATCCTCTGGAGCGCCGTCGGCCTCGTCGCCGTGGGCCTGCTCGCAGGCCACTGCGCCCCGAGCGTCCCCAAGGGGGCGAAGAAGGCCGCGGGGGCCGTGTCGGATGCGGCGGTGGCGGCCCAGAAGACCTACATCGCCCCCGGCGACCTCGACGAGTACTACCTCTTCGCCTCCGGGGGGCACTCCGGCCAGATCTACGTCTACGGCGTCCCTTCGATGCGCCACCTATCCACGATACCGGTCTTCACGCCCTATCCCGCCACCGGCTATGGCTTCGACGATGACAGCAAAGCCATGCTCGGCGGCCTCACGTGGGGTGACGTCCACCATCCGGCCCTGTCGGAGACGAAGGGCGACTACGACGGCCGGTGGCTGTTCGTGAACGAGATGAACGGCCGCGTCGCCCGCATCGATCTGCGTGACTTCAAGACGAAGCAGATCCTGGGGCCGGTCCCGAACGTCTCGGGCAACCACGCCTCGGCCTTCGTCACGCCCAACACCGAGTACTCGATGATGGCCTCGCGCTTCTCGATCCCGATTCCCAAGGGAACGGTCGTCCCCATCGACAAATACGCGACCGACTACAAGGGCGTCGTCGCGGCCATCAAGATCGACCCGAAGAGCGGCGCCATGGCGCTGGGCTTCGAGATCCTGATGCCGCCTTTCGACTACGACCTGGGCGATGCGGGCAAACTCGCCTCCGACGGCTGGATGTTCTGGACCGCCTACAACTCGGAGCGGGCCACCGGGAAGCTGGAGGTCACGTCGACACAGAAGGACCGCGACTATATCGCCGCCATCGACTGGAGGGCGGCCGAGAAGGCCGCCGCCGAGGGAAAGGGCGACATGATCGGCGGGGTCAAGGTGCTCGACCCGAAGAAGGTGCCGGGGGTCGTCTACCTGATGCCCTGCGGCAAGTCACCCCACGGCGTCGACGTCTCCCCCGACGGGAAGTGGATCATCGGCTCCGGGAAGCTCCAGGGCGTCACCACCGTCTTCAACTTCGAGAAGATCCAGACGGCGATCCGGAACAAGGACTTCACCGGCGACGAGGACGGCATCCCGGTTCTGAAGTACGAGTCGATCAAGGACGCCGAGGTCGCGGTGGGTCTGGGACCGCTCCACACCCAGTTCGGCCCCGACGGCTACGCCTACACGTCCCTCTTCGTCGACAGCGCCATCGCCAAGTGGAAGCTCGGGACGTGGGAGGTCGTGGACAAGGTCCCGATGTCCTATTCCATCGGCCACCTCTGCGCCGCCGAGGGAGACACGGTTCATCCGCAGGGGAAGTACCTCGTGGGGCTCAACAAGCTCTCCCACGGACGCCACCTCTCGGTCGGGCCGTCCCAGCCCGAGTCCTCGCAGCTCGTGGACATCAGCGAGGAGAAGATGAAGCTCCTCTACGACGCCTTCACCGAGCCCGAGCCCCACTACGCCCAGATGGTCAAGGCCGACAAGCTCCATCCGATCGAGGTCTACCCCAAGGAGGAGAACCATCATCCCCTGGCTGTCTGGGACGTGAAGGACGCGGGCGTGACGCGTGCGGGGAACAAGGTGACCGTGAAGGTGGTCGAGGTCCGCTCCACCATCACGCCCACCGCGATCGAGGTGAACGAGGGTGACGTCGTGACCGTGGCCATCACCAACATCGAGCAGACTACCGACGAGCTACACGGTTTCGGCCTCCTCGACTACAACGTCAACGTGGTGGTCGATCCCGGGGAGACCAAGACCTTCACCTTCACGGCATCTCACAAGGGCGTCTTCCCGTACTACTGCACCAACTTCTGCTCGGCCCTCCATCAAGAGATGCAGGGCTACCTGATCGTCAAGCCGCGAGGCTGACGACCCCGGGGGCGGCGGCCTCTCGAAAAGCCGCCGCCCCGTTTCCTGCGATAGGAGCCGCCGATGCGCGCCCTGATCGAGAAGAGCAACCGCTTCCTCGAGACGCCCCTGGACATCGCTCCGAGGGCGCTCCTTCTCGTGGCGGTCCTGCTCGTCCTGCCGTCCTACCTGTTCCCGCTCCACGACATGACGATGTTCGCGCCGCAGTACCCCGACGGCCTCCGCCTCCACATCTACAGCTACAAGCTGGACGGCGGCAACGGCGGCCAGGACGTGCGGGAGGTCAACGTCCTGAACCACTACATCGGCATGAAGGACCTCGAGACGGCCGAGTTCACCGAGTTCAAGTGGATCCCCTTCGTCGTAGGCGCATTCGCCCTTCTCTTCCTCCGCACGGCAGTGCTGGGCAAGATGGCCCATCTCGTCGACGTCCTCGTCCTCTATCTGTACTTCGGCGCCTTCTCGCTCTGGTCCTTCGCCTACAAGATGTACTGGTACGGCCATCACCTCTCTCCCACCGCCTCGGTAAAGGTCGACGCGTTCACGCCGCCGCTCTTCGGTTACAAGAAGCTGGCGAACTTCGAGGTGTATTCCTACCCCGCGATCGGGTCCTACGCTCTCGCTGGCGTTGCGGTCGTGCTGCTCGCGGCCGCGTACCTGGCGTGGCGCCGGTCGCGCGCCCAGACGGCCTGAGGAGGCCCTCCCTTGCTGCCTGTCGCTCTGTGGATCTTCTGCTCCGCTGCCGCCGCGGACGAGCACGTCGTCCCGCCGGGGCAGCTCGAGGGAAGACCCGTTGCCGCAGACGCGTCGCCCCTACAGGCCCGGGTGGACGCTGCCGCTGCCGGCAGCATCGTCGTGATTGGGGCCGGCGAGTACCGCGGGGACCTCGTACTGGACCGGCCGCTCACCCTCGTGGGAAAGGACCGGCCGCGGCTCGTGGGCTCCGGCAAGGGGAGCGTGGTTCGTGTCCGA
>JBGPYB010000031.1:0-35350 GCA_041493035.1 Vicinamibacteria bacterium
AGGCTAGCGGCGCAGCGACTCCGGATCGAGGCCCGTTCGCGGTTCCCGTCGGATCGTCGTTTTCTCGCCGGCACCCGGACCTCCCGAACAGCCGGTCGCGGCCCGGGGCGCGGCAGCTTATAATGCCCGCCGTATTCCAGAGTTCCGCCGAATCCCCTCCAAGAGGTCTCTAACCGCAGATGCAGATTCGAACCATCCAAATCGCAGACATCGAGCTTCCCCACGAGATGGAGCGCCTGCGGGACCTGGCCTACGACCTCTGGTGGAGTTGGTCGCCCCAGGCCACGCGACTCTTCGCCTGGATCGACCCCGACCACTGGCGCCGTTATCACAACCCGGTGCAGCTTCTCATCAACGTCGAGCCCCAGCAGTGGGCGCGCCTTCTGGCCGATGCCGAGTTCCGGCGCACCTACGAGTCCGTGGTCCACGCCCTCGACAGCTACCGGGAGCAGCCGGGCTGGTTTTCCGATCGGGCCGATGCCCTGGGCGGTCCGGTGGCGTACTTCTCCATGGAGTTCGGGATCCACGAGTCCCTGGGCGTCTACTCCGGCGGCCTCGGCATCCTGTCGGGAGATCACTGCAAGGCGGCCAGCGACCTGGGCGTCCCTCTCGTGGGTGTGGGCCTTCTGTACCAGTCGGGCTACTTCCGCCAGACCGTGGACGGCGACGGCTTCCAGCAGCACATCTATCCGAACTACGACTTCGCTCGACTGCCGGTGCTTCCCGTGGAGGCGCCCGGCGGCGGCGTTCTGACGGTTCCCGTCGACCTTCCCGGACGCATCGTTCAGGCGGCCGTGTGGAAGGCGCAGGTGGGGCGGGTGCCGGTCCTGATGCTCGACACCGACATCCCGCTGAACGATCCCGCCGACCGGCCCATCACCGGCATCCTCTACGTTCGGGGGCGTGAGATGCGCCTCTGCCAGGAGATCGTCCTTGGCGTCGGCGGTGTGCGCGCACTCCGGAGCCTGGGGATTCGGCCCGCGGTGTGGCACATGAACGAAGGGCACGTGGCCTTTCTGGGACTGGAACGGGCCCGCGAGAGGGTGGGACGCGGCGATGGGCTGCAAGATGCCCTGAAGGCCGTGGCGAAGAACTGCGTGTTCACCACCCATACGCCCGTTCCCGCCGGCAACGAGACCTTCGACAAGCCCATGGTCAGGCGTTACATGGAGCCGTGGGTTCGCGAGATGGGGTGCGAGCCCGATGAGGTCCTCGCCTTGGGCTCCGACAATGGCAACTTCAACCTCACGGTTCTCGCGATCCACCTCTCCTCGGCTGTCAACGGCGTCAGCCAGCTCCACGGAGAGGTCTCGTCGGCCATGTGGCGCCACCTCTGGCCCGGGTCGCCGGAACGGCCTGTGGGCGCCATCACCAACGGCGTCCATACCCAGACGTGGGTAGGTCCCGAGATGCGCTCGCTCTACGCCCACTACATGGACGCCACGTGGGAAGAGCATCTGCTGGAGCCGGACTTCTGGACCCGCATCCGAGCGGTGCCCGACGACGAGCTCTGGGCCGCGCACCGCTCCCAGAAGGAGCGCCTCGTGCGCTTCGTCCGTGAGCGGGTCCGCCTCCAGGGGGCGCGCCACGGCCTGTCCCCCGACGAGCTCAGGACCGTGGAGGGCCTTCTCAATCCCCACGCCCTCACCATCGGCTTCGCGCGGCGCTTTGCCACCTACAAACGCGCTGTTCTCGTGCTCTCCGATCTGGAACGCCTCGGCAAGATCCTCTCGGACGCCGCGCGACCGGTGCAGATCATCTTCGCCGGCAAGGCGCATCCGGCCGATCGCGCGGGACAGGATCTCATCCGGCGCCTCTTCCTTCTGACACAGGGAGAGATGCGCGGGAAGCTCGTTTTCCTCGAAGACTACGACATCGAGATGGGGCGGATGCTCGTCCAGGGTTGCGACGTGTGGCTCAACACGCCGCGCCGACCGCAGGAGGCGAGCGGGACCAGTGGCCAGAAGGTGCCCGTCAACGGCGGCGTGAACCTCAGCATTCCCGATGGCTGGTGGGTCGAGGGATACCGCGGCGACAACGGCTGGAACATCGGTGAGGGCGCCGACGTCGCCGATCCCGACGTGCAGGACCGCGAGGACGCGGCGCGCCTCTACTCGCTTCTCGAGGAGGACGTCGTCCCGCGCTTCTTCGAGCGCGACCAGGAGGGTCTCCCGCGCCGATGGATCGCGACGATGAAGGCGTCCATCGAGTCGGTCGTGCCGCAGTTCAGCGCCCACCGCATGGTGCGCGACTACGTCGACACGACCTATCTCCCGGCTGCGGCCCGCAAGCTCTAGGGACCGTCAGTAGAGCCAGACCGTCGTCGCACGCCCGATCGTCACCGCGGGCTGCGTGCGTCTCTGCTCGATGCCGAGGAACCGCTGCCGTTCGGGTCGAGCCACGTAGAGTCGCAGCGACTGGCGCAGGCTGCGAGGGGTGTCGCTTGGAGGGGCGACGTCTCCCAAGAGAATCTCGCACCATGCGCTTTGCCAGAGACGAGGCCGGATGTGGATGGGATCGAAACCGTACCACTCGCCCTTTAGCTTAAAGAAGCGCGCGCCTTGCTCCACGGCGAGAGCGGCGAGGCCTTCAGCCACCGCCGCCGAGCGATCGGCAACGTCGTGCAGGGACAGTCGGCAGGAGGGAACCAGGACCGAACGGAAGAGAAGAAACCGTGCGGCAGAGAGCGAGGCAATGCTCGCCAGCGGGAGATCGGTCAGCACCGTCTCCGCGCCCATCGCCCGAAGGCGGCCCATGCAGGTGGACACCCACCCCAGAATGTCCTCGACGGCAGCGCCGTAGAGGATGTCGTTTCCGACATCCGTGATCAGGGCCAGCGTCTTCGCGGGAGGCCGATCCGCGAGGCTGGCCCAGAGGCGGCAGTCCATGATTCCGGGAAGTCTTCGACCGAGGACGGCGCTCGTCATGCCGTACGAACGTCCGTGGCCGAGGGCGCCGAAGATCTCGAGGGGCTCCCCGAAGGTCCGTTGGCTTGTCTCGACGACGGTGAGAAGACCGCGAGTCAGGTTGCTCGCGCCGAGAGCGACGACACGACGGGGGAACGCCTCAGGCCCCGGCGGACTCGTGTCGTCGCCGGGCGTCGAGAAACGCCTGGTAGACGCGGCCCTTCTCGGCAACCGTGTTACGCAGGACCCCATCGGCGCTGGGCACGTCCTTGGAATGGACCACGAGGTCGGCGAGGCAGGCAAAGGCCTGGGTCCCATCCCCTGTCTTGAACTCGTCTCCCACGAGCACCACGAAGAGTCGTCGGCGCGCGTCGGGGTTCAGTCGGCTGAGGCGCTGGTACAGCGTTTCGGGCTTGCCGGGACCTCCGCCCGCACGCGACGTCACCACCAGCTCGTAGAGTCCCTGCTCCATCAAGCGGGCGCCCTCCGGGCCTTCGTCCAGTGTATCGACTTGATATCCTTGCCGGGTCAGGGTGAGGGTCGCGGCACCGGCCAAGGCTTTGTCCGAAAGGGAGACGAGAGCTCGCGCTCCTGAGGCTCCGCCGTCGCCGAGGCTCATTTCGCGACGGAGCTGAGCCATCATCTGGACCTTCATTTCCTCGGTGGAGGCGGGGCCTGCGGCCTGCGCATCAGGCGATGCGGCCTCGGGTGCCGTCTTCCCGGGAAACTTCACAGCCGTCTGGCACTTGGGGCACTTGACCTGAAAGGGCCGGTCCGGGACCTTCGCATCGTCGATGGCGATCTTCGTCCCGCACTGTGGGCAAAGAGACTGCACGGTCTACCTCTCGATCAGGTCGTCGAAGTCGGGCTTCGGGTGCGCCCCGGTTCGGCGTGTCGGAGCGGGCTCGACGGATTTGGCCGCGATCGCGGGCCCCGAATCCGCTCCGCTCTGGGTCTCGAGGCGGAGCGCCAGGTTCGTGCGATTCGAGGCATAGGAGAGACCCACCTCCTTCTCGATGACACCGGCATTGATGAGGCGTTCCAGCTCGTAGTCGAAGCTCTGCATCCCCTCGAGGACGCCGTCGTTCATGGCGTCGATGAGGCTCTTTCCCTCGCGCTCGCCCTCCTGGATGTATTCCTTGGTGCGCGACGTCGAATTCAGCACCTCGCAAACGGCGATACGCCCGCCGCCCTTCTTGGGAACGAGGCGCTGGCTGACGATCCATTTGAACGACTGGGAGAAGCGTGTGCGGACCTGCCGCTCCTCGTTCTTCGGGAAGACGCCCACGATCCTGTCCACGGTCTTCGACGCGTCGATGGTGTGGAGGGTCGAAAGTACCAGGTGACCCGTCTCCGACGCTTCCAGGGCGATGGAGATCGTCTCGACGTCGCGCATCTCGCCCACCAGGATCACCTTCGGCGCCTGGCGGAGCGCCGCCCGGAGGGCCAGGGCGAAGGTCTGGGTGTCCGCGCCCACCTCCCGCTGGTTGATCGTCGCCACCTGGTGGGGGTGGAGGTACTCGATGGGGTCCTCGATCGTGATGATGTGGACCGCCTTCTCGCGATTGATCTTGTTGATGATCGCGGCGAGGCTCGTGGATTTTCCAGAGCCCGTGGGCCCCGTGAGAAGAACGATGCCGTTGCGCTCGTTGCCGATGGCGTTGAGCTGCGGCGGAAGCCCCAGCTCCTCCACGGTGGGGATCTTGTTGGGGATCACGCGGAGGACGATGGAGTAGGAGCCGCGCTGGGCGAAGACGTTCACGCGGAACCGTGTCCGGCGCGGGAGGCTGTAGGAGAGGTCTACGGCTCCCGTTCGCACCAACTTGTCGGCGAGGTCTCGCTTCCCCGCGAGCAGACGCATGGCGATGAGCTCGGTCTGGTAGGGGAGGAGGCGCTCGATTCCGGCGAAGCTGACGGGCCGGAGCGAACCATCGAGTTCGATCTGGGGAGGACGCCCAACGGAGAGGTTCAGGTCCGAGAGACCAGGCGCGGCGTCCAACATCGTCTCGAGGAGCGGATCGAGATCGAACAAGGGCATGGGAGCCTCCGAGGGCCGGAGATGTTACCTCATTCCGGCGGCGGTCGAAAGGGTCGCATGGAGAGGGACCGCACGATGTTCAGCGATCGACGCGTCTCGAAGCCATGCCGCGATGGTCTCGGCGGCCTCGACAAGGCGCGGCCCGGGGCGGTTCAAGTACGCGTTCCCGTCCATCAGAAGCACGCGCGGCGCGAGGGACCGTAGCGTGTCGGCCACGGGGCGCACCTCAGCCATGGTCCGGGCGAGATCGAAGCCGCACGGCGCCACGATGACGGCGTCGAGAGCCAAGGCACGGACCTCGTCCCAGGTGGCGTACGGAGAGGCAGCCCCCGGCGCCGGGCCGACCGCCGTGGCGCCCGCCGCCTCGAGGGTCTCGGGGACCCAATGGCCGGCCAGCATCGGAGGGGCGAGCCACTCGATCACCGCGACCCGGGGACGAGGCGCCGAGGCCTGCTCGGAGAGGCGAGCGAGGCGCGCGCGGAGAGCACCGCCGACGGCGATCGCGCGCTCGCGGACGCCGCAAGCCGCGGCCACGGCTCCGATGTCTCCGAGGACGTCCTCGAGGCGCTGGGGCCGCAGCGAGACCACCCTCGCTCCAGGCGCCGTCCGCTTGAGAGAGGTCACGACCTGTTCGTAGGAGATCGCACAGACCTCGCAGGCTTCCTGGGTGACGACCACGTCCGGGGCCAGGGCCGCGAGGCGCACCTCGTCGAGCATGTAGATGGGGAGGTGCTCTGAGACGAGCCGGCGCACCTCGGCGTCCAGCTCCGCGCTTGGGAGGGACGAATCGACTCGGGCGCGCGTGAGAGCCGGCAGCATCGCCACGTCGGCGGGGAAATCGCACTCGTGGGAGCGCCCGACGAGGCTGTCGCGGAGGCCGAGCGCCGAGACGATCTCGGTGGCGGCAGGAAGCAGGGAGACGATCTTCATGGGCGCTTGTCCTCAAAGCTATAGAGAAGATGGGGGAGACTCGGCACGGTATGGCCGCGCACCTCGACGCCGAACCCTTCCGCGCAGGCTGAGCTCGCGAGCACGTCGCGCGGAGGTCCTTCAGCCCTGACGCGTCCTTCCGCTAGGAGGATCATCCGGTCGCACCAGGCTGCGGCGCGCTGCAAGTCGTGGACGACCGCCAGCACCGCCACGCCGCATTCGCGCACGGCGTCCAAGACGCGGAAGAGCTGGAGCTGGTGGCCGACGTCGAGATGGGCGCCCGGTTCGTCGAGGAGGAGCACCCGGGGCTCCTGGGCCAGGCCTCGGGCCAGGGCCGCCAGTTGCCGCTCGCCGGCCGAGAGTGTCCCGATGCGCCGGCCCGCCAGCTCCAGAATGCCGGTCTGGCGCATCGACCGTTCCACGGCATCGGCGTCGGCTGCAATGAAGGGGAGGAAGGGTCCGCGATAGGGGTATCGCCCCAGAGCCACCCGATCGCGCACCGTGAGGGCGACCGCTCCTCCCTCCTCGGGTGTGACCAGGGACAGGGTGCGAGCCAAGGCGTCGCGAGGCCATGCGGGAATGGGTCGGTCCTCCAGCAGCACGAGTCCCGACGTCGGCTGGAGGAGCCCCGCAAGGGCGCGGACGAAGGTCGATTTCCCTGCGGCGTTCGGCCCCACGAGTGCCACTGCTTCTCCGGCTTTGAGCGCGAGGCTCGCGTCCCTCAAGACGACCCGGCCACCCCGTGAGACGACGAGATCCCGGGCTTCGAGGATCGCCGTCATTCCCGCCCCTCGTTCGCGTGAAGTGCGAGAAGGAAGTATGGGGCGCCGACGAAGGCGGTCAACGAGCCGAGCGGAAGGTCGAGACTCTGACTCAATGTGCGCGCACCTAGATCGGCGAGGACGACCAGAAGTCCACCGGCCAGGAAGGCGGCCGGTAGCAGATGACGAGCGAGAGGGCCCACGCGCGGGCGGAGGGCGTGGGGGGCGATCAGCCCCACGAAGGGGACCGAGCCGGCGATGGAGGTGGCTGCTCCCGCTACGAGCGCCGCGAGAGCGAAGACCGCGAGGCGCGTCGCATGGACGGGCAGGCCGAGCGATCCAGCTTCATCTTCTCCCAGGGCCAGAACATCCAGCGGGCGCGCGAATGCCAGGAGCAGCGCGACGCCGGGAAGGATGAAGACGGCGCCGATTTGGACGTGAGACCAGCTCCGTCCCTCGAGCCCTCCGGCGAGCCAGAAGAGGACGGTCTTCACGCGAAACTCCTCGGTGGCCACGAGGAGAACCGACGTGCCCGCGCTCGCGAGGGCGGAGACGGCGATTCCCGTCAGGAGGAGGCCCTGCAAGGAGGGCCGACCCGCGGCGTGGGCGAGGAGATAGACGAGCACGATCGCAGCCATCGCCCCGAAGAATGCGGCCACGGGGAGCGCCAGGAAGACGCGCGCCGACCATCCGAGTCGGACGGCCAGAACCGCGCCGAATGCGGCGCCGGACCCGACGCCGAGCAGTCCCGAGTCCGCCATCGGGTTGCGGAAGACCGATTGCAGCACGGCGCCGACCACCGCGAGCCCTCCCCCTACGAGGCCAGCCAGCAGCACCCGCGGGAGACGCACCGTCCAGAAGATCGCCTGGGCCGAAGGCTCGAGCGGGGGAGCGAACGACGGCAAACCGAAGGTCGACCCGATCGACGAGAGCACGGACCCGATGGGCAGCGGGACGCTTCCATGGGCGAGGGCCAAGGAAAGAGCCACGGGGAAGGCGAGTGTCAGGACCAGGAGAACGTTGCGGCGCCGCCGCGCTTCGGTCACGGTTGGCCCTTCGGAACCCTGTCGGGATGGAGCCGCGCCGCGAGGTCCCAGCACGCTGTGGCCGTGTATTGCGACAAGGCGACGAGAAGCTCGTTGGGCATGACGGCGATGCGTCCCTGACGAACGGCGCGTAACCCCGACAGGAGCGGGTGCTCCCTCACGGCCTCAACGCCGCCAGGCCATGAACTCACGAGGATTACATCCGGATCCGAGACGAAGGCGCGCTCGGCCCCCGGAGGTACGATCCCCTGGACTCCCATCTCGCGTCCCACGTTGACGGCGCCGGCCGTTTCGATCAGAGCGCCAATGGCCGTGTCGGCACCCGCCGTCATTTCACCCGACCAGTACAGGACCCGCGGCCTGCGGACGCCGTCGAGGCGTCGGGCGAGGTCGGCCAGGGTCGCGTCGTACTGGGCGAGAACGCTTGCAGCGGCGGCCTCGGCACCCACCGCCCGGCCGAGGTCGACGATGGCCGCGCGCACACCGGCTGGAGAGTTGAGGCCCTGCATTCGGTGCCACCGGATCCCGGACTTCTCAACGAGCTTCAGGAAGTCCGCGTCGGTGTATTCCGAGACCACTACGAGATCGGGCGAGAGAGCGACGAGGCGCTCCATGTCCGCTTTCTGGAACCGGTACGCCGCCCTGGGCACCCGGCCGACCACATTGGAGGTCCCCGGATCGTCGGCCCACCGTGTCACCGAGACGAGACGCTCTTGCGGCAGGATCTCGACCAATACCTCGTCCGCCGAGAGGTTGAGGGACGCGATCCGTTTCGGAGGGAGATCAGCGCCGCTCGCGGCGACGGTCGTGAGCAAGAGGACGACAGCCGCACCAGCGCAGAGACGCCGGGCGGTCGAGCGCAAGCCGAAGACGCGCGTCATGAGTGGGTCACGCCGTCGCTCCGAGCGGGGCTTGGGCTACCGGAATGAGGTCGGCGAAGACGAAGCCGTCGCGCTCCACGATTTCCCCGCCTTCCACCCGGATGGGGTGTCGGAACATCGGACCGTCCCAGGCGAAGGTATGGAACTCGCCGTTCTCGCCGCAGGGATCGACTCGGTCGGGGAGGTCGGCCAGAAGCGTCGTATCGAACTCCCGTCCGGCAAACGAAGGAGCGAGAACCTTGGGATCGATGCAGGTGATCCGGGCGCGGAGGCCCACGGCGATCATCTCCTCGGCGAGCTCACGGGTCGGGCGCTTCCAAAGGGGAAAGAGCGGAGCGAGGCCTGTTCCGCGCAGGCGCTCCTCCCGGTAGCGACGGATGGCCTCGAGGAAGAGGTCGCCGAAGGCCATGGTCACGATGCCGTCGGCCCGAGCCGTCTCGATCGCGGTTCCCATTGCCGCTTCGTACGTTTCGTTTGGACATGGCCACGGAATCGTGACGATACGGAGGGGGAGGCCGGCGGCCTCCGCCTGCGCTTCGAGAAGCACACGCCGCACCGCGTGCATCGCCACGCGGTCGTGGGTCCCGTTGACGGTGGTCAGAAGGCCGACGACCTCCACGTCCTCACGCTGTCTGAGGACGTGGAGGGTCATCGCGCTGTCCTTCCCGCTGCTCCACGCGAGAAGGACCCTGCTCTTCACCGGCCAGCGCCACTGCGCAGGCGGAGGCCACCTCGGACCGCGCGGCCAAGGGCCGGATAGCCGAGAACCTCCTGGTAGTGCGCGTCGAACAGATTCTCGGCGACCACGAAGGCCTCGACACCTCGGCCGAGACGGAGCTGCGTTCGGGCGCCGACCCGCGTGTACGCGGCGTTCTCGGTGAGGCCAAGCCCGACGAAGTCGCTGTCGGCTCGGCGCCCGACCGAAACCAGGTTCGCCCCGAACGTGAAGCGGCCCGCATCCACTCGACCCCACGCCGAGGCCTGGTGCTTCGGCCGGCGCAGGAGGGGCTGGCCCACGGCGTAGACCGGATCGAAATCGCTCGTGCTCACGAGGACCTCGCCGTCCAGGAACGTGTACGAGGCCCCGAGCCGGAGATGCCGCGCCGGCGACGCCTCGAGGGCCAGCTCCACGCCGCGGGCGCGGGTCTTGCCGAGGTTGATGTAGGTTCCCTGGAAGGTGTTCGGGTCGACGAGGTGGTAGGCGATCTGGTCCCGGTAGTCATTGTTGAAGAACGTCGCCTGGGCACGGACGCGGTCTCCAGCGAGGCGCTGCTCCAGGCCGACGTCGTAGGTACGGCTTCGCTCCGGTCTCAGCGCCGGGTTCCCCTGGGCGAAGAAGGAAAGGCCGAAGGATTGGAAGAAATCGGGCTCCTTGATCCCGGCCCCCGCGCTGGCCCGCAGGATAGTGGTGTTCTCTCCCGAGGCGATGCGCCAGGCCACGGCGACGCGGGGAACCGCCTTCGTGCCGAAGCCGTCGTTGTGCTCGAGACGCCCGCCGAGGGTCAGAAAGACGCGCCCGTCGACGACGAGCCGATCCTGCACGTAGGCGCCGACGTTGGTGCGAGACGGCGAAAGGATGTCCGCCGGCAGTGAGCCCACTTCGCCCGTCTCGTGCTCGAGATCGGCCCCAGCGGTCACGAGGTTGGCACTCCCGGCGCGGATCTCGGCCTGATAACCCGCCGAGAGACGCCTCACGTCGTTCTGGAACCCATCGGGGTTCGGGAAATCGGAGATCGGATAGGCGCCGATGGTCCCTTCGAAGGCCGGCGTGTAGGTGCCCGAGTCTTCCGGGTTGCGGGAGAGCTGGTTCGTCTTGGCGAATCCAAGGCGCGCCTGATTGGCCACGTTGGCGCCGGCGAAGCGCCACTCGCTCCCCACGACCAAGCTCGACGAGTCGAAGCGCGCGTCGAGGTCGGGTCGGCCGAAAGCCGTCGGGCCCGGCGTGCCGACCTTCGCGTCCTCGCCCCGGAAAACGAAGCGCAGCGTGGAGCGGTCGCTCAGGCGGACGCCAAGGGATGCGGCGCCTGCCGTCTCGCCGAAATCGCTGTTGGGCTCCTGGTTGTCGGTGTCGAGACGGACGACCCCCGCGTTCCAGTCGAAGGCCCCTGCCCGTCCCGTCGAACCGCCCTGGAAACGGCGCCACGCGAAGCTCCCGCCCTCCGCCTGCGCGCGCACGCTCGGTTTCGCCAGGGCATCGGCCTGCCGCGTCACCAGTTGCACCACGCCCGCCAGGGCATCGGTCCCGTAGAGGCTGCTCGTCGCCCCCCGCACGACCTCCACCCGATCCAGCTCGAGGGGAAGCTGGCTGCCGAAGTTGAAGGCGCCGCCCGGCTCGTTGACCGGTACACCGTCCACCAGGACGCGGGCGAAGTTGGAGGCGCCGCCGCGGACGAAGACGCCGGATTGGAGGCCGACGCCTCCGGCTCGAGCGACCGCCACACCCGGCACGTCTTGCAGCAGATGGACGAAATCCGAAGGCTCGCGGGCGGCGATCGCGTCGCCTTCGAGGACGGTGGCGCTCACCCCCACGGTCGATAAAGGCGCGTCACCTCGTGTTGCCGCCACGACGACGTGCTCGCGCACCGGTGCCGGGGCGAGGACGATGTCGAGTCGCGCCTCGCCGTCTCCCACGGTAGTGCGTGCCTCTTGCTGAAGCACCAGGCCCGGGGTGCGGGGGGAGACTCGATATTCCCCCGGGGCAAGGGGTGTCACGCGATACTGCCCGTCCGGGCCCGTCACGACCCTTTGGGCGCCTGCGGGACCTTGGATCACGAGCACCACCTGCGGAAGGGGCGTTCCTTCCGTCGTGCGGGCCGATCCCGCGAGAGCGCCCTGGCCAGCGGCGGCGGACGTTGGGAATGAAACGGCGAGGGACACCAGGACTGCGAGGGCGTTGAGACGGCGCATCACGAGTCTCCTTCCGAAAGGAGGCTCGACGCGAGGATGGGATTTCTCCACAGCTCCTTCACGCGAGGAAGCCTCGGAAACGATCGTGTCAGGGCAGGTTTCCTGGCTCCCGGGTCAACGCCTCGCCTCCTGCCTTCCCCGAGGTCTCCCTCGAGTGGCGGCGCCTCGTGCTGAGGCGCCTCTATGGAGGACGGGCTCGCCGGCTACAGTGGCGGGACCGCGCAGGCTTCAGACCTGCTTCCCTTTTACCCCCCGCATCGGGGGCACCCTGACGTACGGCCTGAGTCTGCACCTCGGCCGATGGGCTGTCAAACCACCTATTTCACGCCGTACTCGTCCTTCGGGAACAGGTCCGTGTTGACGTCCATGCCGAGGCCGGTGCCCCGTAGGGCGTGTGGGCCGTAGACGACGGGCGGGTGCTTGAGCAGCGAGGCCAGCTCCGCGGCGGCGTCGATTCCGCCCCGCCGATACTGGTCACGCGTGAAGGGATCCTGGAGCCGTGTCTCCACCGTTGCCGGATCGAATGGAATGGGAGCGCCGCTGCCGATGAGGATGTCGTCGAAGCGGAGGACATACGGGAACACCGTGCGAAAGGTCTCGAGGATCCGAGGGGTCGGTCCCCACGTGACACCGAAGCCCCCGGCGCTGAGCCGGCTCCGCACCAGGGTGAAGTACTCGATCGAATAAAGGTTGCCCGAGTAGGCGCTCGACGGCCGGAGCGCGTCTGCTTCGATGACGTCGTATCGGTCGGCGCTCCGGAGAAGGAACGCGCGACCGTCGGTGAAGGCATAGTGGATCCGGCCATCGCCGAGGAGCCCTGTCAGCGCCCGATGGGGCTGGCGAGTGCTGAGCAGGCGCAGGGTCTCGAGCTGCGGGGCGACGATCTCGATACAATCGAGCCGCTTCGTCTCCTGTCGTCCGCTGGCCGAAAACACGGTGTCCCCCGAGCCCAGGCCAATGATGGCAACGGCCTCCGGATTCGGGTGGAGGAGCACGGGCAACATCCCGAGGCGCGTGTGGCCGCCACCGTAGGGGATCTCGCTCTGGCCGAGGCCGTTGACGAAGACCGACGTCGCGGCATCGTGGTTGCGGAGGACCGAAAGACCCGACCCGTCCTCCGCCACGACGATGTCGCCGCTGGACGAGCCGTGGAGCCGGGACCAGAGCGTCACCTCGTCGGGAACGAGCCACGCGATCCCCAGGGCCAACCCCATTGCGGCGATGGGCACGGAGCGCGCCTTCGGCCGCGTCCTCATGAGCAGAATCGGGAACACGCCTCCCAGGAGAACCAGCAGCTTCAGCGTCCAGGCGGATCCAAGGATCTGAAGAAGGCCGAGACCCGTCACGACCGTGCCGACCGTCGAACCGACGATGTTCGCCGTTTGAAGCCCTCCCACGCGGCGTCCCACCAGGGCGGGGTCGGTCTGCGCGGCCCGCTGGAGGAGAGAGAAGCTCGCTCCCATGAGAATGGTCGGGACGCCGATCAAGGTGACGGGCAGCACGACGTAGAGCGCGAGGAAGAGGAGCGCCTGGTCCTGCACCAGCCCGACCACGTGGCCGCCATGAACCACGAACCGCAGCGTGTCGCGCAGGCCCACGGCGACATCGAGCGCCTCGTAGTCGCCGAAGTAGTGCCAGAGAAGCTCCAGGGTCCCAACGCGGCCGAGGAGCAGAGTCAGGAGCGCGACAGAGAGGCCCGCGTAGAGGACGACGGCCGTCTGGAGAAGGAGGAAGGTTTCGCCCGGTCGAGCCGAGCGTCGCCCCCACCGGCTCCCGAGGAGCGCTCCGCCGCCAACGCCCGTGAGGTAGATGGCGAGCAGCGTCGCGAAGGTGAAGGAGTTGGACTTGAGGATGACGCCCAGGATGCGGAACCAGAGGATCTCCAGAGACAGGGCGATGAACCCCGAGAGGGCGTAGACCAGGGTCCAGGCGGGGAAGGAGAAGGTCGATGGGGCGACCGGCTCTCGCGCCCCTTCCACTGGTCTTTCTGCCCGGTCGTCGGAGTCTCGTCGGGGGGCTTTCGCAGCCATCGCGAGGCCTCCGACGGCGCAGGCCAGGTTGAGGAGCGCTCCCCATTCCACCGCTCGCGCGAAGCCCACGGTCCGCGCCAGCACCCAGACGGTCACGAGCGAGCCTGCCGCCGCTCCCAGCGTATTGGCACCGTAGAGCGTCCCGATCCAGGCCTCTGGGGGGCTGTCGCGGAGCGAGACCGCTTTCGCGAGGAGCGGAAGCGACATCCCCATGAAGAAGGTCGGCCAGAGAAGCGTCAACAGAAGGATCCCGGCAGTGGAGAGGCGAGAGAGCGCCATGGGGGCGATTCGCGCGTAAAGCACGTCGTGGAGGAGCGGGACGCTCACCAGTGCGAAGGCGGCGATGGCCAGCTCGGCGCCCGCAAAAGCCAGGAAGCGGCCGCGGAGCCCCAGGCGATCGGCGACGTGGCCGCCCGCGAGGCTGCCGAAGCCGAGTCCCGCCATGAACGAGGCCACGATGATCGTGACCGAGTAGACGTCGGCGCCCCCGAAGAGCGTCAGCAGACGCTGCCAGACCATCTGGTAAAGGAGCGCCGCGAAGCCGCTGCCGAAGAAGAGAAGGAGGAGAAGCCGCGAGGTCCGCCGGGAGCCGTGCATCGACTGGGCCGGCATCCTATCACCCCGAGGAGAGGCTCGGCCGCGACGTGGGCTATGATCGCGACAGAATGAACAACGATCGCTTCCTTCGCGCTTGCAAGCGCGAGGCCGTGGACACGACGCCCGTGTGGTTCATGCGCCAGGCGGGGCGGTACATGCCGGAGTACCGCGCTCTCCGGCAGAAGCACAGCCTTCTCATGCTCTGCCGCACACCAGACCTGGCGGTCGAAGTCACCCTGCAGCCGATCCGCGCGCTCGGCGTTGACGCCGCCATCTTGTTCAGCGATCTCCTTCTGCCGCTGGCGCCGCTCGGCATCCCGTTCGACTTCAAGGCGGGCGAGGGACCCGTCATCGAGGAGCCGGTCCGCTCAAGGGCCGACATCGATGCCCTGCGGCGTTTCGAGCCGAGGCAGGAGCTTTCGATGGTCCTCGAAGCGATTCGTCTTCTTCGTTCAGAGCTTCATGTCCCTCTCATCGGGTTCGCGGGTGCTCCCTTCACGCTCGCTTCCTACGCCATCGAAGGCGGACATTCGAGCCATTTCGCCCTCACGAAGGGCCTGATGTACGGTGATCCTCAAGCGTGGCACCGCCTGGCCGGCCTGCTCGCGGAGACCGTCGCCGACTACCTCCGTGCCCAGGTCGAGGCTGGCGCCCAGGCCCTCCAGGTCTTCGACTCCTGGGTCGGGGCGCTCGATGAGGCCGACTACCGCGAGTTCGTGTTCCCTCATGTGCGCCGGCTTTTCGATGGGCTCTCGGGGGTCGGCGTCCCCATCATCCACTTCGGCACCGGTACGGGCCACCTTCTCAGGGCGCAACGCGAAGCGGGCGGCGACGTCATCGGCATCGACTGGCGAACGCCCCTCGACGAGGGGTGGCGCCTCCTGGGAGACGCCGTCGCCGTGCAAGGCAATCTGGATCCCACTCTTCTGTTCGCGCCGCGGGAGCGTCTCCTGGAGCGTGTCGATGACGTGCTCCGGCGAGCGGGAGGACGCCGCGGCCACGTCTTCAACCTCGGCCATGGGATCCTTCCCGGAACGCCCGTCGAGAACGTGAAGGCCGTGGTGGAGCGGGTCCACGCACACGGTGCCTGAAGTCGCGATCGTCGGAGGCGGCATCGCCGGCCTCGCAGCCGCCCACGTTCTGGCGAGGCGTGGCGTGGCGTTCCGCCTCTTCGAGGCGGCGCCCACGTTCGGCGGCGTGATCCGCAGCGAGCAATGCGACGGGTTCCTCATGGAAGGAGGCCCCGACGCCATCCTGGCGCAGAAACCGGAAGGACTTGCCCTCTGCCGCGAACTCGGACTGACGGATCGCCTCATCCCCACGAACCCACACCAGCGCGCGGTCTTCGTTCTGCACAAGGGGCACCTCCATCCGCTCCCCGAGGGAATGATGCTGGCGGTGCCCACCCGCGTTCTCCCGGTCCTCACGAGCCGCCTCTTCTCGTGGCCCGGCAAGCTCCGCATGGGGCTCGACCTCGTTCTCCCCGCGCGGCGGCAAACCGGGGATGAATCGATCGCCAGCTTTCTGCGACGGCGCTTCGGTCAGGAAGTCGTTTCCCGGCTGGGAGAGCCCCTCCTCGCGGGAATCCATTCCGGGGATCCCGAGCGTCTCTCCATCGAGGCTACGTTTCCACGCTTCGTCGACCTCGAGAGGCGCCACGGCAGCCTCATACGGGGGCTCTGGTCCACGCCCCGCGCGGAGACTCCGGGCGCGCCGCCGGCGTCGGCCTTCCTTTCGTTGGAGGGCGGTCTCGGCGAGTTGGTGGCGGCCCTGGTGGCGCGCCTTCCTGCGGAGAGCCTTCGAGCCGGGAGTCCTGTGCGCTCCGTCGTGAAGGCTGCCGCCGGCTTCACCCTCGAGGTGGAGGGGCTCGGACCCGTGGCTGCCCGCGCCGTCATTGTCGCGGCGCCGGCGCCGAAGGCCGCCTCTCTCGTCGCTCCACTCGATGCGGTCCTCGCCAGCGCCCTCGCGGAGATTCCCTTTGCGTCGTCGGCCACGGTCCTGCTGGGCTATCGGCGCGATGACGTAGGGAGCCCCCTCGCGGGCTACGGCATGGTCATCCCGAAGACAGAGGGCCTCCGAACCACGGCCCTCAGCTTCTTCTCGACGAAGTTCCCGGGGCGGGCACCCGAGGGGAGCGTTCTGCTCCGCGGATTCGTGGGCGGCACCCGCGACCCGCGTGTCCTTGACCTGGCCGACGACGCGCTCGTGTCGATGGTGGCCGACGAGATGCGATCGGTGCTCGGTCTTCGGGGGAGACCCTTCATGACCCGCGTCTACCGCTGGCCGCAAGGGACGCCTCAGTTGGAAGTGGGGCACATGTCTCGGGTCGCGGCACTGGAAGCCCGGGCCGCCCTCGTTCCGGGCCTGTTCCTGACCGGCGCAGGCCTCCGGGTCACGGGCATTCCCGATGTCGTCGGCGACGCCCGACGCACGGCGGAGCAGGCCGCAGAGTTCCTTGGGAGCGCCTCCGTCTAGCGAGGCTATCGACCGACCGCCCCCCCGTCGGGATCGCGACGGTCCGATCCCCCTTCGAGGATGCCGTCGACGGGGTTCACGACGATGCCTTGGGGGATGCTCGGCCAGGGCCATCCTTCGCGAAGCGCGTGTCCCCTTCCGCGGAGTAGCGCCACCGTATCCGGGGAGAGCCCGCGGGTCTCGTAGTTGATCTCGTCGGGGAGCCATTGGTGGTGGAAGCGCGGGGCGTCGACGGCCTCCTGGATGTTCATCCCGAAGTCCACGACGTCGAGGATCACCTGGAGGACCGTGTTGATGATCCTGCGGCCGCCGGGCGTGCCGATCACCATGAAGAGCTTCCCCTCCTTGGAGAGGATCGTGGGGGTCATGCTCGAAAGCATTCGCTTCTGAGGTGCGACCAGGTTGGGGTCGGTGCCGATCAGGCCGTCCTGCGTAGTGAGGCCCGGGCCCGCGTTGAAGTCTCCCATCTCGTTGTTCAGGAGAAAACCGGCGCCGGGGACGACGATCTTCGAGCCGTAGCCGTCCTCCAGCGTATAGGTCAGTGAGACCGCGTTGCGCTCGGCGTCGACGACCGAGAGGTGGGTCGTCTCGACACTCTCCGTTCCCCATTCGAAGCTCGACGGAGATGAAGAGGACGCCCGGTCGTCCCGGATCGTGCGCCGGAGCCGACCGGCGTAGTCCTTCGAGAGGAGCCGCTCCACTGGGATCCCGTCGCCAAAATCGGGGTCTCCCAGATAGCGGGCCCGGTCCGCGTACGCGCGGCGCATGGACTCCGTCACCCTGTGCACCGTCGCCGCCGACAGGAATCCGGTTGCGCGGAGATCCCAGCCTTCGAGGAGGTTGAGCATCTCGATGAGCGCCACCCCGCCGGAGCTCGGAGGAGGCATGCTGAGGATCTCGTAGCCGCGGTAGGTGCCTCTCACCGGGACGCGCTTTCGCGCCTCGTAGGCCTTCAGATCGGCCCGGGTGATGAGGCCTCCTCCGCGCTTCATCTCCGCCTCGATCCGCTCCGCGGTCTCTCCCCCGTAAAAGCCTGGCGGTCCCTTCTCCGCGATGCGCTCCAGAGTTCGGGCCAGGTCGGCCTGGCGGAGGATGTCTCCGGCTTCGTAAGGGACTCCGTTGCGCGAGAACTGCGCCATGGAGGCCGGGTACTTCTTCATTTCGGGCAGAACGTCCTTCAGCTCGCGGGCGAACGCGTCGGTCACGACGAAGCCGTCCCGCGCGAGGGCAATGGCCGGTTCCACCAATCGGTGCCAGGGGAGTCTTCCGTTGTCTTTCCAGGCGAGGTGGAGGCCCGCCACGGTGCCCGGCACGCCGACGGCGAGGTAACTGTCGTGGTGCAGCGCCGCGTCGTACTTGCCGTTGCGAAGAAACATCGTGGCCGAGGCGGCCGCCGGCGCCTTCTCGCGGAAGTCGAAGGCCTCGGCGTCTCCGGACGCGGAGCGGTACAGCAGGAAGCCGCCCCCGCCCAGGTTGCCCGCCGACGGATGGGTCACCGCCAGCGCGAACGCCGTTGCGACGGCGGCGTCGACGGCCGTTCCGCCGTCCGCCAGCGCCTTGACGCCCACGTCGGACGCGAGGGCGTTCTGGGAGGCCACCATGCCCCTTCGCGCCCGGGCGGGCTGCGCTCCCGCGTGGAGTACCGGTTGCCCGAGCGCCCAAAACAGAAGGCCGAGTCCGGCGACACGTCGTGTCATTTCTGAAAGCTCCTCTGTGCGCGAGGCTACCACTGCCTTGCGATCCGTTTCCATGAGCCTCCCGGGCGGGGCGTCGTGATATGGTTCGACGCGATGATCGCGATCGGTCTGGCCCTCGCGCTTGCACACCCCGCGGAAGCCGTCCGGGTCCCGGGGGAGCCGCACACGCTGCGGGTCGACTACTTCCACACGGGCAACGCTTCGGAGGAGCGCTATTCGCTCGATGGCGCCACTGTCGAAGGCCCGTGGGCGGGTCCGTTGGAAAGGGCCATCGACGAAACCAACCTGGGGAAGTATCTCTTCGAGGTCATCGATCGAAAGACCAACCGTGTCCTCTACTCTCGCGGCTTCGCGAGCATCTTCGGGGAATGGGAGTCGACACCTGAGGCGCGGGAGGAGACGCGCACCTTCCACGAGTCCCTTCGCTTCCCGGCGCCCGCGGTGCCCGTCCAGGTCGTCCTGAAGAAGCGCGATAAACAAGGCGGGTTTCGCGAGGCCTGGAGCCTTGTCCTCGATCCGGCAGACCCGGCCGTAGGCCAGGCGCCGACAAGGGGAGCGGCCAAGGTCTGGGCGGTGATGAAGAACGGCGAGCCGCGAGACAAGGTCGACCTCTTGCTCATGGGGGACGGCTACACCCTTGCCGAGATGGAGAAGTGGCACGCCGACGCGAAACGGCTCACCGACATTCTCTTCGGCGTCTCTCCTTTCAAGGAGCATCGGCAGGACTTCAACGTCTGGGCGGTGGACACTCCTGCCGAGGAGAGCGGGGTCGCGCGCCCGTCCGACGGAGTGCGTCGCCTCTCGCCGCTCCGGGCGTCCTACGATGCCTTCGGATCGGAGCGCTACGTCCTGACCTTCGACAACAAGCGGATGCGAGAAGCCGCGGCAGGCGCGCCTTACGAGTTCATCGAGATCATTGCGAACGACCGGAAGTACGGAGGGGGGGGAATCCAGAACCTCTTCGCCACCGTGGCCGCCGATAACGCGTTCACGCCGTACATCTTCGTTCACGAGTTCGGCCACCACTTCGCCGGTCTCGCCGACGAGTACTACACCTCGGCCAGCGCCTACGCGAGCCCGAGCGGCCGGCCGGAGCCTTGGGAGCCCAACGTCACCGCCGATCCTCAAGGAGGGAAATGGCGAGACTTGATCGCCCCCGGGACGCCCGTCCCGACCCCTTGGGAAAAGGACGCCTTCGAAGCCGAGCAATCGCGGATACAGGCCCGTCGCCGGGAGATTCGCGCCCAGAAGCGTCCCGAGGCCGAGATGGAAGCCCTCTTCCGTGGGGAGCGAGACAAGATGACGGCCCTTCTGGCTTCCGGCCCACCCCCCGCCAAGGTCGGCGCTTTCGAAGGCGCGCTCTACGAGGCGAAGGGCTACTATAGGCCGCAGGCGGATTGCATCATGTTCACCCGCGATGAAGTCGGCTTTTGTGCGGTCTGCCGGCGCGCAATCGAGCGAGTCATCTCTCTTTATGCACACCGTTGACCGCGGAACTCGGATAGAATCCGAGGATAGCCCTTTCCGTCGCGTGCCGTCTCAGAGAGCGACGGTGGTGGGGGGGCGCAATTGCCCGAAAAAAGCCTGACTAGTCTCATTTCCGAACTGTCCGAGCTGGGACCTGAGTCCCGGGTCGACCAGGGGGCGATACTCTGGAAAGAGGGAGACCCCGGCGACCACGTGATCCTTCTCCTCGACGGCTTCGTGGAAGTCACCCACGAGACTCCCGAGGGCGAGGTCGTGACTCTCCGGACCCTCGAAGCGGGCTCGGTCCTCGGTGAGATCGCCGCCCTCGACGGCCGGCCCCGATCCGCCACCGTCAAGGCTTGCGCCCCGTGCAGGATCGTCAGGGTCCCGGCCCGGGCGTTCCGGGGCCTTCTCCACAGGCGCCCCGACATGCTGGAAGAACTGTTCCTCACCCAGGCCGATCGTGTCCGGAGCCTGACCCGGCAGGTGACACGCAACCACCACCGCGCCATCACCGATCCCTTGACACGTCTTTACAACTACGGCTTCTTCCGCGAGCGTCTCGAGATCGAGCTGGAGCGAGCGCGCCACACGGGCGACCTCGTCTCCCTGGCGATGTTCGACATCGACCACTTCAAGAACTACAACGACGTCCACGGCCATCAGGAGGGGAACCTCGTGTTGCAGACGGTGGCCGAGATCCTCCGCGACACGGGCCGGCGAGGGGACATCGTCGCGCGCTACGGCGGCGAGGAGTTCGTGGCGCTTCTTTACGGCGCGACTCGCGAGGAAGCGGAACGGTTCGCCGAAACGGCGCGTCAGGGAATCGAGCGCTTTACTTTCCCCGGAGGCGAGACGCAGCCTCTCGGCCGCGTCTCGGTCTCCGGCGGAGTGGCCACGTTCCCGTCGGACGGAGCGGGCGACGAGGCTCTCATCCGCGCGGCTGACGCGAGTCTGTATCGGGCGAAGGAAGCGGGTCGCAACCGCGTGGTGGCCGCGACGCAGGAATGAGGATCGGATTCGGCATTTCCGTGCTGGCGCTTCTCGCCCCGCGAGTTTCCCTGGCTGCCGAGGCCCCCGGAACCATCCTGGTTCTCCAGGTTTCGGCCCGCGATGTCCCGGGCCGAGTTCCCACCGCGATGCCGGAGCGCTTCACGCTTCTCGAGGACGGGAACGTCTATGTCGGCGGAACCTCCGCCGTCGCGACGGCGCGTCTCGAGAAGGGCGACGTCCGCGAGATCGAGAAGAGCCTCGACCGCGTCCGTAAGACAGCGGGCCTCGGCTCTCAAGTGACGTTCGGCCCCGGAGAGCTGAAGCAGAGGCTGTTGATCTCCAAAGGCCGCCCCCTCGACATCACCGCAACCGGCGACCCGGCGTTAGCGCCTCCAGCGCTGCGGCCGCTGGCCTCTCTGATGAGCGACCTGGCGGCGTTCTCTCATCCAGCGCTCCATCCGTACCGCCCGGCCTTCCTCGCCTTGAGCGCCCGTGAGGGAAACCTCCCCGGTGGATGCCGGAGTTGGAGCTTCCCCGTGCCGCTTGCCCAAGCCGTGTCCGCGCCGCAGTCCGTCAGCGCCGTGGCCGCCGAGCGCTGGCCAACCGGCGGTCAGCCCGCCTCGGTGTGCGCCGGAGACAAGCGCTACGTCGTCACGCTTCGCCCCCTTCTTCCGGGTGAGAAGCCCTGACCCTCAAGCGCTCTCGACTTGACACCCCGCCCCGGAAAGCCTCATAGTGACTTCTGGAGGAGACGATGACCGGTTCGCGGCTGGCGGGCCGCCGATGAGGCACGGCCCGCGACACCCGCGACGCCATCGACACCCCCACAGGCACGACCGGCCCAACGGGCCCTATCCGCAGCAGCAAGGGCCGAGAGGGCCGAGGGACCCCCGACAGGCACCGATTCCGACCACGGGCCCGACGACGGATGTCGCCGGAATCGTGGAGTTGCAGGACGGTGTCGGTGGGTTCTTGAGGCAGGCCGCCCAGAACTATCTAGCGACCCGCGACGACGTCGTGGTTCCCGCATCCATTGCGAGGGACTTCGGACTGCGAGACGGGACGGAGGTAGTCGGGCTTGCCCGTGACGGTGGCGGTGGGCGTCGCACGCTCGTTGAAGTCCAGAAGGCGGGAGGGATGTCTCCCGAGGAGTACAAGACCCTCCCTCACTTCCAGGACCTCATCTCGATCAATCCCCACGAGGCTTTCGAGCTCGCCGCCGAGCAGGCGGAGACGAGCCTCAGGGTCATCGACCTGATCGCCCCCATCGGGCGCGGTCAGCGAGGCCTCATCGTGTCTCCGCCCAAGGCGGGGAAGACAACGCTCCTCGAGCACCTGGGACAGGCCATCGCGAAGCACCATCCCGAGGTGCACCTCGTCATGCTCCTCATCGACGAGCGGCCCGAGGAGGTCACGCACTTTCGTCGCGCGGTCCCCGCCGAGGTCCTGGCTTCGTCGTCGGACTCAGCGGCCGACTCCCACATTCGTCTGGCCCGCCTCGCCATGGAGCGCGCCAAGCGCCTCGTGGAAGCCGGGCGCCACGTCGTGATCCTGCTGGACTCGCTGACCCGTCTCGGCCGCGCCAGCAATCGCGAGATGGGCCCCGGCGGCCGCACCATGTCGGGCGGCGTCGACAACCGGGCGCTCCAGTTCCCGCGCCAGTTCTTCGGCGCCGCGCGCAACTGCGAGGGAAGCGGCAGCTTGACGATCCTCGCCACGGCTCTCGTCGACACCGGGAGCCGGATGGACGAGGTCATCTTCCAGGAGTTCAAGGGAACCGGGAACATGGAGCTGATCCTCGATCGGTCCATCGCGGACAGGCGGATCTTCCCGGCCGTGGACGTTCTGAAGTCGGGGACTCGACGGGAAGAACTGCTCTGCCCCCCCGAGGAGCTTTCGAAGCGCCACCTGCTCCGACGAGCGCTGGCCGACCTGTCGACGATCGAGGCCACCCAGTTCCTGATCGACAAGATCCAGAAGACCCCGTCGAACGCGGCGTTCCTGGGCTCACTTGTGGCGCCGTCGGCTATGACCGCCGCACGTCGGTTCCGGTAGCGCCCTTCCATGAAGCACGAGTACCACTGCTGGCATTCCTCGCGTCTCGGCCGGGACATGGGCGTCCAGGTCTACGGGCACTACGGGTCGCCCATCCTGGTTTTCCCCACGAGCGGCGGTGACGAGAGCGAATACGCCGGCCGGGGGATGATCGACGCCCTTTCCCATCACATCGAAGCGGGAAAGGTAAAGGTCTTCTGCGTCGGCTCCGTGAACAACCAGTCCTGGTACGACAAGAGCGCCCATCCGCGCCACAGGAGTTACGTCCAGGCGATGTACGACGACTACATCGCCCGGGAGGTGGCTCCTTTCATCCAGGACAATTGCCAGACGCCGGGGATTCCCATCACCACGACCGGCAGCTCCTTTGGGGCGTACCACGCCGCCAACACCCTGCTGAAGCACCCCGACCTCTTTCGTCGCTGCCTGGCACTCTCGGGCGTCTACGACATCCGCCGGTTCATGGACGGCGACTACGACGACAACTTCTACTTCAACAATCCCGTCGACTATGTCGCGAGCTTGAGCGACGGCTACTTCCTTCACCACCTTCGCCAGAGCGACCTCCGCTTCGCGACGGGCCACGGCCCCTACGAGGACACCGGCCCGACCTACCGCCTGTCGGAGGTGCTAAGGTCCCGCGGGATCCCGCACTCCGTCGACGACTGGGGAGCCGAGGGTGGCCACGACTGGCCGTACTGGAAACGGCAGATGAACGAGTACGTGTCCCGGCTGTTCTAGCCAGGCGCCGCGGAACACGAGGGAGCGATCCCACGTACATCAGGACACTGGTGTCTCGCCGCCGAAGCGCTCGTCAAGACTTCGTCATACGCTGGCGGACGCCATCTCTAGGACCTAGAATGAGGCGGCTCCGCCGGCCCCGACCGGTCGGCAACAACTTCACTGGTGTTGGGATGACGTGGAAACTCCTCGACGGGAGGCTGGCGTCGTGACCGACCTCAAGGGCGAGCTTGCTTCGCTCAAGATCGACCGCGCCCAGCAGGCTTCGAGCCCGTGGCGTTGGCCCCTTCTGCTCTTCATCCCGGCCCTTCTCCTGATCGGGGGCCTCTACGCCCTCAAGGCGAAGCAGGCTTTCTCGGCTCCCGAGGTGGCGACGACGACGGCGGTCGTGACGCGTGCCGGGAACGGTGGGAGCGAGGGCGCCCCGCTTCTGACGGCGTCGGGCTACGTCGTGGCACGCCGCAAGGCCGTGGTCTCGGCCAAGATCCAGGGGCGGCTCGCGGAGCTCCACGTGGAAGAGGGAAGTCGCGTCCGCATCGGGGACGTGATCGCCCGTCTCGAGAGCACCGACTACGAGGCGTCGGTGCAGCGCGCCCGCGCCGCCGCGCTCAGAGCCGAGGCCGACCTCGCCGAGAACCAGCGTCAGCTTCGCCTGGCCGAGAAACTCACTCAGGGACAGATCATGTCCGAGGACCAACGCGACGCCACGGCCAGTCGGGTCAAGCTCGCTGAAGCGGCCCTGGCGCAGGCACGTGCCGACGCCGCTTTCGCCGAGGCGACTTTCCAGAACACCGTCATCCGCGCCCCGTTCAGCGGCGTCGTGGTAAAGAAGATGGCCGAGGTCGGGGAGAGCGTCGCGCCGATCCCGCCGGGGGTGAACCTCTCGACTTCTTCGGGGGCCATCGTGGCCCTCGCGGATCTCGATACTCTCGAGGTAGAGGCCGACGTCGCCGAAGCCAACGTTTCGAAGCTCACGGACGCGCAGCCCGCTCAAGTGGCAGTCGAGGCAGTGCCTGACCGCCGGTATAGGGCGGTGCTGCGCCAGGTCATCCCGACGGCCGATCGCACGAAAGCCACCGTCCAGGTGAAGGTCACCATCCTCGACAAAGACAAAGACCTCCGGCCGGAGATGAGCGCCACCGTCACCTTCCTGGAGCGGGAGAAGAAGGCCGCGGGCACCGATGCACGCGCACGACCCGTGGTCACCGTACCGAAGGAAGCCGTGGTCACCCGCGACGGTAAGTCAGTGGTGTTTGAGGTCCACGACGGGAAGGCGGTCGCGCGCGCCGTCGCGGCGGGTTCCGAGAGGGGGGGGCAGGTGGTGGTCAGGGATGGTCTCGCGGGTGGCGAGACGCTGGTACGGCAGCCGACCGACACGCTGAAGGACGGCGACGCCGTCAGGGTCAAAGGATAGGTTTGGTACAGGGAGGGGAGCGATCAATGGCCATGGTCGACGTCCAGCAGGTCCGCAAGGTCTACCGCCGGGACAGCCAGGAGATCACGGTCCTCGACGGCATCGATCTTCAAGTTCCCGAAGGCGAGTTCGTGGCCCTCATGGGGCCCTCGGGGTCCGGGAAGACGACGCTCCTCAACCTCATCGCCGGAATCGACCGGCCCACCTCGGGCAAAGTCATCGTCGCCGGGACCGACGTGGCGCAGCTCTCGGAGAGTGCGCTTGCGGGTTGGCGCAGCCACAACGTGGGCTTCATCTTCCAGTTCTACAACCTGATCCCTGTCCTGAACGCTACCGACAACGTGGAGCTGCCCTTGCTCCTCACGAACCTCTCCAAGAAAGACCGCCGTGAGCGGGCCCTCACTGCCCTCAAGGTCGTGGGCCTGGCTGATCGCGCTCGTCACTACCCGCGGCAGCTCTCCGGCGGCCAGGAGCAGCGCGTGGCGATCGCTCGCGCCATCGTCACCGACCCCGTGGTGCTCGTGGCCGACGAGCCCACCGGAGACCTGGACGCCAAGAGCGCCCACGAGATCCTGGACCTGATGGGGAGCCTCAACCGCGACTTCAAGAAGACCATCGTCATGGTGACCCACGATCCTCGGGCCGCCGAGAGAGCTCACACGCAGCGGCACCTCGAGAAGGGCGTTCTGGCCACCAATGGCGGGCAGCCGGCGGCGCACTGAGGTCGACATGAAGTTCATACCATTCGTGCTGAAGCACCTCCGCCGGAACTGGGTCAGGACGACCAGCACGATTCTGGCCATGGCCGTTTGCATCTTCCTGTTCTGCACGTTGCGGACGTTCCTGAGGGCGATGGACGACGCGCGGGAGCTGGGCAACGTGACGCGCCTCGTCACGCGGCACAGAGTGAGCCTCGTCTACAACGTCCCCCTCTCCTACGAGGGCCGCATCGGCCAGGTGCCGGGTGTGAAGCGCGTCGCCAACTCGACGTGGTTCGGCGGCTCCCTGCCGGTCAAGAAGGAGAGCCAGGACACCAAGGGCCCCGGGGATGCCCCCGACTTCAGCAAGTTCTTCACGAACCTGGCGGTCGAGGCCGAGCCCTACTTCGCAATGCACCCGGAGCTGAAGATCCCCGAGGACGAGATGCAGGCCTTTCGACAGGACCAGCGTGGCTGCATCATCGGCCGCGGGCTGGCCAAGCAGTTCGGATGGAAGGCCGGAGACACCTTCTTTCTCGAGAGCTTCATCCCGCCTTACCGGCGTCGCGAGGGGGCCTTCGAGTTCATCGTCAAGGGCGTCTACGACGCCGACCTTGTCCGCGAGCCGGCGGCCGACAACAGCGTGATGTACTTCCACTACAAGTACCTCTACGAGGGGACTGGCCAACGCATCGCGGCGGGCACGTATGTCGTGGAGCTCGAGGACCCGACCAAAGCCGCGACCGTCGCCCGGGCCGTCGACGAGCTCTTCGACAACAGCGACGCGGAGACCAAGACCGAGACGGAAGCGGCCTTCCGCGCCGATTTTCTGTCGATGATCGGGAACCTCGCGCTGCTCTTCAACAGCATCGGCATGGCCGTGATCTTCACGATCCTGCTGGTGACCGCCAACACCATGAGCATGGCCGTGCGCGAGCGCCGCACCGAGATCGCCGTGCTCAAGACCCTGGGTTTTTCGAGCGGGCAGGTCATGGGCCTCATCCTGGCCGAGGCGCTGACCATCGGCGTGCTGGGCGGCGGCCTGGGCCTCGGCCTGAGCGCCTTGCTCATCAACGCCCTCCCGAGCGCCCCCGGCATCGGTACGATGGTCCGCGGCTTTCCCAACTTTGGGCTGCACTGGCAAGTGACCAGCCTGGGCGTCAGCATCGCGCTGCTTCTTGCCCTCGCCGCTGGGTTCCTTCCGGCCCTCGGCGCCTACCGGTCGCGTATCGTCGACATGTTGAGGCAAGCCTGAGCCATGGCTCTTCCCTTCTCCTACAACGTCAGGAACGTCCGGACCCGCTGGCAGGTCAGCCTTCTAGCCGTCATCGGTATCGGTCTGGTCGTGGCGGTCTTCGTCGCCCTCGTGGCCATGAGAACCGGGTTCCAGTACGCGCTCCGGTCGACGGGGATTCCCGAGAACGCCATGGTCGTCCAGCGCGGCTCAGCCTCGGAGCTGACTTCGTGGGTGCCTCTCGATCACCGCAACAAGATCCTCGCGGACTCCCGAGTCGCCATCGGCGCCGACGGCAAGGCCTTGGCCTCTCCCGAGATCGTGGTGGTCGGCAACATGCCTCGCCGGACCGATGGGACGCCCACCAACGTCACCATTCGCGGTGTCACGCCGAAAGCTTTCGACGTGCGGGGCGGCATCGAGATCGTGCGGGGAACGCGCTTCACGCCCGGTCTCTATGAACTCGTCGTGGGTGAACGCATAGCCGCGCGTATCCGGGGCCTCGACCTCGGGGAGTCGATCCCCATCGAGCGCCATCAGTGGAAGATCGTCGGGATTTTCTCCTCCCGCGGTGGTGCCTTCGAGAGCGAGATCTGGGGCGACCTCGACACGATGGCGGAGCCGCTCCGGAGGACCGGGGGTTCCAACGCTCTGGCCGTGCGCCTCAAGGACCCCGGCGCCCTCGAGGCCTTCGACAAGTGGATCCGCGCCGACCCGGAGATGCAGCTCCAGGCCATCCAGGAGGAAAAGTACTACTCGGACCAGGCGGGCGGGCTCTCGGCCACGCTCCTCTTCCTGGTGAGGTTCGTTTCGTTCACGATGGCGATCGGCGCCGTGTTCGGCGCAATGAACACGATGTACGCCATCGTCGCTGCGCGAACCCGGGAAATCGGCACGCTGCGAGCCCTTGGCTTCTCGCGCCGGAGCATCCTATTCTCGTTCGTCGTCGAGTCCGTGCTGCTGGCGCTGGCAGGAGGCGGCATCGGCTGCCTCCTTGCCATTCCGATGAACGGCTTCACAACGGCCTCGGGACAGACGGCGAGTTTCAGCGAGCTCGCGTTCGCCTTCCGAGTCACGCCGGAGATCCTCTGGTTCGGCTTGCTCTTCGCCACGATCATGGGCTTCTTCGGGGGCCTCTTGCCCGCTTTCCGCGCGGCGCGACTGCCGATCACCTCCGCGCTGCGAGAGGCGTAGGGCATAGGCTAGCAGCTAGCGCCCCAGGGTCTTCGCCAGGAAGCGGAGGCTCACCTCGAGGACGGCGCGGACGTATTCGTATCCATGGTCGCCCGGGAGCAGGGCAAACTCATGGACGACGCCTCGGGCTTCGAGGCGCCGGTGCAGATCTTCGTTCCCCGCGTAGAGACCGTACCGGTCCTCGGTCCCGCAGTCGAAGCGGAGGGCCGGCAGCGCCTTTCCATCCACCTTTTGGGCGAGGGCGAGCGGATCCGATGCGGTCCAGAGCTCGGGGTCGATGGGATCGCCGAAGACCTTGTGGAACGCCTCCATGTGCCAACCGCGGGCGCCGAGGTCCGACGACGGGATCGTCTCCAGGATCATGGCGGAGTGGGTGGCTACGGCGCCGAAGGCCTCGGGATGGGCGAGGGCGATGCGTAGCGCCGCGTATCCTCCCATCGAGATCCCGAGAAGGGCCCTGTGGTCGCGCCCGGGTGCGACCCTGTACGCCGACTCGACATGGGCCAGGGTGTCTCGAGTGACGAGGTCCTCGTAGCGCCCCGCCGGACCGTTTACGAAAAAGGAGTTCCCTCCGTCCACGGCGACCACAAGGAACTCGGGAATCCTTTTCGCGGCCCAGAGCGAGTCGAGCAGCGCCGCGAGGCCCCGCCTCTCCCAGAACACATGGCTCTCGAAGAGGCCGTGGAGGGCGTAGACCACGGGGAAGCGGCGGTCGGGAGCCGTCCCGTAGGACGGAGGCAACTGCACCGCGATGGACACGTCGCGGCCCAGGCTCGCCGAATGGAACGAGCCTGTTCTCACTTCGGCTCGGACGGACGACGAGACGAAGAGAAGGGCGACGACAAGCCAGGATCTCATGAGGCCTTCCTTGGAATGCTCGGGCAGCCCAGGTGCCGTCCGATCCGGTGGAGTACCGCATCGAAACTAGCCGGGGTCAGTCTTCCCGTAAATGTGTTCTGCTGCGACGGATGGTAGGAGGCAAAGAGCACCAAACCGTGGCCGAGGTCGTGCTCGACCCCGTGACCAAAGGCCAAAGCGGGTCGAGGCGGAAGCCGGCGACCCTCTCGCAGCAACGAGAGAAATCCGTCCATCGCCACCTTGCCCAAAGCCAGGACGGCTCGCATCTCTGTCAAGAGTCTCCACTCACGACTGAGATACTCGCGACAGAGATGGAGCTCCCCGGGAGTCGGCTTATTGGCCGGCGGAGCGCAACGGGCCAGGGGTGCTATGTAGCAATCGCGCAGGCGGAGCCCGTCGCCCCGAGCGACGGACGTGGGCTGGTTCGCAAAGCCCGCCCTGTGAAGGGCGGCGAAGAGAAAGTCCCCCGAGCGGTCCCCCGTGAAGACCCGGCCCGTGCGGTTGGCGCCGTGAGCTCCCGGCGCCAGGCCGACGATCAGCAGCCGGGCCTTCGGGTCGCCGAAGCCAGGCACGGGACGCCCCCAATACTCCTGATCTCGGAAGCGCTTGACCCGGATGCGGGCCACCGCCTCGCACCAGCTTCGAAGGCGCGGACATCGCTCGCACGCGACGATGTCGCTTCCGACACGCGCCAAGGAATCTCGAGTCACCCTCGAGTCACCCTCGAGACGGTAGGCGTACGCGGGCCAGTGCGGCGCCCAAGGAAGCCCTCACGGCCTCGGGGGCGGTCCCGCCTCGAGCTGCCTTGGCGCGGATGGCCTGAACCGGATCGAAGATCACGTCGAGCCGTGCGGCAACGGCTGGGGAGTGAGCGGGCAGCGTGCGCGCCGCGGCCGTCTGTATGCTGATTCCATCACGTTGTGCCTCCGCCACGATCGCGCCCACAACGGAGTGGGCCTTGCGGAAGGGAATTCCCTCGCGAGCCAACGCCACGGCCAGCGCCGCCGCCATCATCTCCTGGCTGACACCCGCCCGCATGGCATCCCGGTTCAGGCGCAAACCGGCCACGACTCCCGTCATGACCGCGACCGACGCCAGCGCCGTGTCCGCCGCGTCGAAGACCGCTTCCTTGTCTTCCTGCAAGTCCTTTTGGTAGCCGGCCGGGAGCCCCTTCATCAGGGACAGGAGCCGCAGCAGATCTCCGCTGACCCGCGCGGCCTTCCCTCGAACCAGCTCCAATGCGTCGGGATTCTTCTTCTGGGGCATCAGGCTCGATCCGGTCGTGAAGGCCTCGGGAAGCCCCACGAAACCGAACTCGGGACCGGAATGCCAGATCAGATCCTCGGCGAGCCGCGCGAGGTGCGCCTGGATCTGGGCGCAGCCGAAGACGAACTCCGCCGCGAAATCGCGGTCCATGACGGCGTCGAGAGCGTTTTCGGACACGGCCTCGAAGCCGAGGTCGAGGGCCAACGCTTCACGGTCGAGAGGGATGGCCGTTCCAGCGAGGGCGCCGGAGCCGAGAGGCAAGACGTTGACGCGGCGTCGCGCGTCGGCCAGGCGCTCGTGGTCGCGGACCAGGCCCCAGGCGTGTGCCGCCGCCCAGTGTCCGAAGGCGATCGGCTCCGCGCCCCGGGTGTGGGTGTAGCCAGGCATGACGGCGTCGGCGCCGGCTCGTCCCTGCTCGGCCAGAGCCTCCACGAGAGTCGCGAGCTGCTTTGAGAGTGCGTCGATGGCCGCGCGGATCCAGAGACGCAAGGCCGTGACCGCTTGCTCGTTGCGACTCCGCCCCAGATGTCCCTGGCCCGCCAGGTCGCCGCCGACGATCTCTCCGAGGCGCGTTTCCACGAAGGTGTGGACGTCCTCGACGTCGACTTCCAGGTAGGTTGGATCCGACGTCGCACGCTCGAGGACCCGAGCAAGGCCTTCGTCGAGGGTGGCGGCGTCGGCCGTCGGAATGGCGCCACAGCGGCCGATCGCTCGAGCGTAGGCGCGAGAGGCAGCCACCTCCTCGGCGAGCAGGCGCTGGTCGAAAGGAAAGGAGCGGTTGAATTCCCAGAATGCCTTGTCGGGGTCTCCCGAATAGTTGCCTCCCCACACCTTCATCGCGTGGCCTCAGCTCCTGTAGTGGGCATTGACGTCCACGTAGCCGTGGGAAAGGTCGGTGGTCCACATCCAGGACGTGGCTCCCCCTTCCCGGAGGCGAACCCGAAGGCGCACGGGGTCCTCGCGCATGGCTGCTGCTGCGAGAGCCTCCTTGTAGGCTCGTGCGGCTCCTCCCTCGGCCACCCAGACATCTCCGATCCAGATGTCCATCCCCTTCACCTCGAACGGGATACCGGCTCGCCCTGCCGCCGCCAGGATGCGCCCCCAATTGGGATCGCCGCCGTGAAGGGCCGTCTTGACGAGGGGAGACTCGGCGACGGTTCGTGCGATGGCGTCAGCGTCGGCTTCCGAAGCGGCTCCTTCCACCCGTACCTCGGCGATCCGGGTCGCGCCTTCCCCGTCGCGGACGATCATCTCGGCGATCCGCCGCGCTGCCGTGACGAGCCCGTCGCGGAACGCCGTTTCGTCGGGCCCCGGCAGGACGGGGGCCGCAGCTCCGCTCGACAGGATCACCGCCATGTCGTTTGTGGAGGTGTCGCCGTCGACAGTGATCCGGTTCAGGCTGGCGCCCACGGCCTCGCGGAGGGCCCGCTCCAATGCCGGCGTCTCGATCACCGCATCCGTAGTGAAGAACGCGAGCATCGTGGCCATCCGGGGCGCGATCATCCCCGCGCCCTTGGCCATCCCGCCGACACGGACCGTTCCGGAAGTCAGGGGAACCTCGATCAGGACCTCCTTGGGTTTCGTGTCGGTCGTCAGGATGGCCCGCGCGGCATCGGCACCGCCACCCGTCGAGAGCCGCGTGACCGCCTGCGGCATTCCTGCGCGGAGCTTCTCCATCGGCAGCCGCACACCGATGACACCCGTCGAGGCGACCACGATTTCGTCGGGCCGGCAGCTCAGGCCGTGGGCCGCGAGAGTGGCCATCTCCCGGGCGTCGGCAAGGCCGGCTGGGCCCGTGGCGGCATTCGCGCATCCCGCGTTCACGACGACCGCCCGCGCCCGCCCGCTCGCCAGGTGTTCGCGCGAGACGAGAACGGGGCCCGCCTGGACGCGGTTCGTGGTGAACACAGCCGCCGCCGGGCCGGCTCGGTCGGCGGCCACGACGGCGAGGTCGAGGCCTTCGGGCTTGATGCCGCAGGCGACCGCGGCCGCGCGAAAGCCTCGAGGACCCGTGATCGACATCAGCGCTTGACGGCCTCCGCCCGCGTCCCCTCGCGGGTCAACGCACGAACCCGCTCGGGGAGGCCGAAGAGCCGGATGAAGCCCGCGGCATCCTGGTGGTCGTATGCCATTCCTTCGCCGAAGGTCGCGAGGTCCTGACGGTAGAGGCTCCGCGGCGATCGACGGCCCACGGCTTCGGCGCGACCCTTGAAGAGGCGCACCTTCACTTCGCCCGTCACCTCCTGCTCGGTGAAATCGACGAAGGCAGCGAGGGCTAGGCGCAGCGTCGAGAACCAGAGGCCGTCGTAGATGAGCTGTGCGTAGCGGACCGAGACCGACTGCTTGAAGTGAAGCGTGTCCCGGTCGAGGACCAGGCGCTCGATCTCCCGGTGGGCGATGTGGAGAACCGTCCCGGCAGGCGTCTCGTAGACACCCCTGGACTTGATGCCAACGAGGCGGTTCTCGACGAGATCGAGGCGGCCCACACCGTGGGCTCCCGCCAGGCGGTTGAGCCTTTCGACCATGGCGACGGGGCCCAGACGCTCCCCGTCGAGGGCGACCGGAGTGCCTCTTTCGAAGGCGAGGGTCACGAACTGGGGTTCGTCGGGCGCATCGGCTGGATCGACGGTCAGCTTGAACATCTCCTTGAGCGGGGCGTTCCAAGTGTCTTCGAGGTTACCGCCCTCGTGAGACAGATGCCAGAGGTTGCCGTCGCGGCTGAAGAGATCCCGGGGAGACTGGTCCACGGGGACGCCATGGGCAGCCGCATAGGCGAGAGCGTCCTCCCGGGAACGGATGTTCCACTCCCGCCACGGGGCGATCACTCGAAGGTGAGGGGCGAAGGCGCCGTACGTCACCTCGAAACGGACCTGGTCGTTCCCTTTGCCGGTGGCGCCGTGGGCCAGGGCATCGGCTCCCTCTCGGAGCGCGCACTGGACCTGGCCGTAGGCGAGGAGAGGTCGCGCCAGGGCGGTGCCCAGGAGGTAGTTGTCCTCGTAGACGGCTCCGGCGGAGAGCGCCTTGAAGGCATAGTCGCGGACGAACTCCTCGCGGAGGTCCTCGACGACGCACTTCGACGCTCCCGTCGCCAGGGCCTTTCGCCGCACCGCCTCGAGATCGTCCCCCTGCCCGACGTCGCCGCAGTAGGCGATGATCTCTGCGCCGCCGTAGTGCTCTTTGATCCAGGGGATGATGATGGAGGTGTCGAGCCCCCCCGAGTACGCCAGGACGACCTTCTTCACTTGGGTCATTTCGTCTCTTTCCTTCGCTGACCGGACGAGACCGGACTCGCCGCGCTTCTTCTCACCGCCCGACCCCCTCCCCGAGGATCGCTTCGAGGGCGGTCAGGAACTCCCGGATCTCCTTGGGCCCCACCACGAGAGGGGGCAGAAGGCGCAGCACTTTGTCGCCCGCTTTCGTCGCCAGGATTCCCTTCTCGCGGAGCGCCTTGAGGACGGGCCCGGCCTCGCCCCTGAACTCGACGCCGATCATCAGGCCTGGCCCCCGAACCTCGGCGATCGCGTCGGGAAACTTCCGCGCAAGCTTGCGGAGCCCGCGCGAGAGAGCGGAGCCTCTCCTCTGCACCGTCTCGAGGAAGCCGGGAGCTGTGAGCCGGTCGAGGACTGCGAGTGCGGCGGCGGCGGCCACAGGGTTGCCTCCAAACGTGCTGCCGTGGTCGCCCGGGTGGATCGCCGAGGCCAACTCCTCGCGGATGAGGATCGCGCCCATCGGGAGACCGCCACCCAGAGGCTTGGCGAGCGTCAGGATGTCCGGCGTCACGCCCGCCTGCTGGTACGCGAACATGGTCCCGGTCCGGCCGAGGCCGCTCTGCACCTCGTCGAGAACGAGGAGGCCGCCGCGCTCGCGAGCCAGGTCGGCGAGGCCGCGCAGGAACGCGGGATCGGCGGGACGAATGCCGCCTTCGCCCTGTATGGGCTCGATCATGACGGCCGCCGTCTTGTCGCCGATCACGGCCGCCGCCGCGGCGAGGTCATTCCAGGGGCAGAATCGCACTCCTGGGACGAGCGGCTCAAAGGGTTCGCGGTACTTCGGGTTCCAGGTCGTCGACAGAGCGCCCAGGGTCCGGCCGTGGAAGCCGCGCTCGAAGCAGACGAACTCGAAGCGCCCCGCGGGGTGTCCCACCTTGCGGGCGAACTTCATCGCCCCTTCCCAGGCCTCCGTCCCCGAGTTGCAGAAGAAGACCTTGGACGGAAAGGCCAGCGCCGCCAGTCGATCGGCGAGGGCGGCTGCGGGCTCCGTGTGAAAGAGGTTGCTTGCGTGGATGAGCTTCGACGCCTGCTGCTTGATCGCAGCGAGGATCGTTCGATCCCCGTAGCCGAAGCCGTTCACGGCGATACCGGCGGCGAAATCCAGATAGGCTCGGCCCTCCTTGTCGAAGAGGCGAGACCCCTTGCCCGAGACGAGGACGAGATCTCGCTCGTAGATAGGCAGAAGAGCGCTCACGCTCCCACCTCGGCTCTATGAGGCTCGCCGAGCCGCGTTCCCGGGAAGCCTCCCGTGAGCCGGGCCTTCCCGGCAATGAGCACCTCGGTGATTCCGGCGCGGGCCGCATCGAGGGCCGCACGGACCTTGAGGATCATTCCACCGGAGATGGAGCCGTCTGCGATAAATCGTTCGGCGTCAGCAGAGGACAGGCGTGCCGTCTCGTGCCCGCCGAGTTGCACGCCATCGACGTCGGAAAGATAGACCAGGCTTTCCGCCTTGAGAGCTAGCGCGATGCCCAGCGCCGTTTCGTCGGCGTTGACGTTGGTCGATTCGCCCGAGGGCCCGTCGGCGACAGGGGAGACCACCGGCACGTACCCCGCGCTCCAGAGGCCGCGCAGGAGATCGACATCCACGGTCTCGGGGACGCCGACGCGGCCGAGCCCCGGCTCGAGCCGCGTCCCCACGAGCCCGCCGTCGCGCCCCGACACGCCCACGGCGCGGACACCGGCCCGCGTGAGCCCCGAAGCCAAGGACTTGTTCACGATTCCCGAGAGCACCATCTCCACCACCTCCATCGCGGCGGGGGAGGTGTCTCTTCGGCCCCCGACGAAGCGTGACTCGATCGACAGCGCCCGCAGCACTTGCTCCACCTGGCGACCTCCGCCATGGACCACGACGACCCGGCCGGCAAAGCCCTCGATCTCGCGGGCGAGAGG
>JBGPYB010000210.1:0-6650 GCA_041493035.1 Vicinamibacteria bacterium
CTCAGCTCGGTCATGAACACGGTGCGGAAAAATGCGGACCCACAACTGCAAGGACGAATCGAGAGTGAGAGTGAGGCCGTGTTCTCGTCCGCGAGGATCTGGGACGACGGCGTCATCCCGCCGGAGGAAACGCGGACCGTCCTCGGACTCGGCATCTCCGCAGCCCTGAACGCGCCCATCCCCGACACGCGCTTCGGCGTGCTCAGGATGTGAACCGGCCTTACATAGCACTCCGCCACCGGGACTTCCGGCGGCTCTGGCTTTCGCAGTTCGTGTCCCAGACCGGCTCTCAGATGCAGGTCGTGGCCATCAACTGGCACATCTACCTGCTGACCCATTCGGCGCTGGCGCTCGGCTTCGTGGGCTTGACGCGGGTCGTCCCGATCATCCTGTTCTCACTCTGGGGAGGGATCGTCGCCGATCGGCGCGACCGTCGGCGTGTGATGCTCGCCACCCAGAGTGCCATGACCGTGGTGTCGCTCGGTCTCGCCTTCCTCGCCGCCCGTGGACACCACGCCGTGTGGGCCATCTACACCCTCAACGCCATCCACGCGGCGGCGACGGCCTTCGACAACCCCGCCCGGCAGGCACTCGTCCCGCGTCTCGTCCCCCGCGAGGACTTGCCCGGTGCTCTCTCCCTCAACCTCACCATGTTCCACCTGGCCATGATCGGGGGGCCGGGTCTCGCCGGGCTCCTCATCGCCGGGCACGCCGCGCTACTGTCGCCGATGGGACATCCGCCGCCGACGAGTGCCGCCGGAGCCGACACCGAGGCCCTTGCCCTCATCTATTTACTCAACGCGATCTCATTCCTCGGCGTCCTGCTGGCCTTGATGACGATGCACACTTCTGGCCGCGCCGAGGTTACCGACACCCTTCGCGAGAGCCCCGTCGAGTCGCTCCGCTCGGGGCTCCGTTTCGTCTTCACGACCCCGATCATGGTTTGGACCATGGCGCTCGATTTCTTCGCGACCTTCTTCTCGGGTGCCATGTCGCTGCTACCGATCGTGGCCGACCAGATCCTCGGTGTCGGGCCGGGCGGCTACGGTTGGCTCGTGGCGGCACCGGCGCTCGGTGCCGTGGCCGGATCCATCTACACCACGCTCCGCCCGCTGCCCCACGAGCGCGGCAAGGTCCTCCTCTGGGCCGTGGCGGCGTACGGTGTGGCAACCATCGTGTTCGGCCTCTCCCGCAGCTTCCTTCTGACGTTCGCCGCTCTCGCCGCCACTGGCCTCGCGGACGTCGTGTCCACCGTGATCCGCCAGATCATCCGCCAGCTCATTACCCCCGACGCGCTCCGAGGGCGCATGACCTCCGTCAACATGATCTTCTTCATGGGCGGCCCCCAGCTCGGTGAGTTGGAGGCGGGGGTCGTCGCGTCCGTCTTTGCCTCGGCCGCCCTCGGAGTCACGGTTTCGGTCGTCTCCGGAGGTGTGGCCACTCTCGCCGCGGCTGCCTATGTCGCTTCGGCGACGCCGGTCGTGCGTAGGCACACGGCGGAGGGCGTGACGCCCGTCGCTGGCGGATGACCAGCGCCGGAGGCATACTCCCCTCGGTGGAGTTGGAGCGTCTCGAGGTCGCTTTCGATGGCCCCGTGGCTCGGGTCTGGTTGAACCGGCCGAGAGTCCGGAACGCCTTCGATGGCCTCATGGTCACCGAGCTGCGCAAGACCCTCTTCGACCTCCGCAGCGTGGACGCGGTGCGGGTGATCGTCCTCGGCGGACGCGGGTCGTCCTTCTGCGCCGGGGCCGATCTTCAGTGGATGAAGGCGATGGCGGGCTTCACGCGCGACGAAAACCTCCGCGAAGCCCAGGCCATGGCCGACCTCTTCTTCACGATCTACGAATCGCCGAAGCCCATCGTGGCCCGCGTCCATGGAGCCGCCCTGGGCGGGGGCGCCGGCCTGGTGGCGGCTTGTGACATCCCGGTGGCGGCCCTAGGGACGCAGTTCGGGTTCACGGAGGTGCGTCTGGGCATTCTTCCCGCGGTGATCAGCCCCTACGTCATCCGAAAGATCGGGGAGTCCGCCGCTCGGGAGCTGTTCCTCACGGGCGAGCGCTTCGAAGCCGTGCGGGCTCTCGAGATCGGCCTCATCCGCGGTGCGGTTCCCGAGGAGGACCTGGACGCGGCGATCGAGCGGCGGGTGCAGGAGCTGCTCAAAGCCGGCCCACGCACCGCCGCCGAAGCAAAGTCCCTCATTCGCGAGGTCGCCTTCCGCAGGGTGGAGGACGTTCAGGAGTACACCGTCGAGCGCATCGCCGACATCCGCATCTCCCCCGAGGGGCAAGAGGGAATGCGGGCCTTCCTCGAAAAGCGCAAGCCGAGCTGGGACGCGTAGAGTCGGGGCCCGGTCAGTTCGCTGAGCCTTTCCCCTCGACATCGCCCGCGCGTCCTGGCTCCAGGAGCATGTACTCGAAGTCTCCCGACAGGCGCTCCGCGCCTGGATGGAGCTTGGCGGGCCCGGCGGGTTCGCAGAGGACGAAGTAACGATTCCCGATCCGTACGAAAGCCTCACCGGGCCCCGGTCGCACCTCCACTCCGACCAGCATGTGGCGAGGAACGCTGATCAGGAGAACAGCCGTATCGAGGTGCCGCCAGAGCGCCGCGAAGGCCGCCGACTTCGAATCGCAGTCGCCGTGATCGTTCACGAGGACCTCGGTGGGCACGTAGAAGCCAAAGCTCTCGATCTCGGCCCGGCGCCGCGAGCGCTCCGACTCATCGAGAGCATCGGGGAGCGTCCAGTGCCATTCGTACCCGCCGTTCGCGGCGACGACCACGTGGAGATCCCCGGCGAGCCCTCGCCCAGTCACTTGGCGATCCAGCCACGGCTGCAGTCGCTTCCTTGCTGCCGCTCGTATCTCGGTCTTCTTGTACCCGAAGGCGGCTAGAGCCGCTTCGTGTGTTCGACGATCGATCGCGCAGGTGAGCTCGTGACGCCGGCCGTGATGATCGATGAGGCCATAGGTCAGGTAGTAGCGACCGTCCGTCTCCGTTCGTCGGAAGCGATTGAGCGAAGCGACACCGCCGCACTCCAAGAGACGGGACGCAGGAACAGATCGCGAATCACGACCATGGTGGGGAAGACGGCGTGGCGCATGAGAATCGCCTGGCTGAACAGGATTGAGCCGAGGCCGATGGCCACCGAACGATTCCCCGAAAGAAGGAGCCGCTCCTCGTCGATGCGGCTCGTCAGCAACGTGTTCAGGCGGTAGGTCACGAAGACCAGCAGCACGGCCGCCAGGACGGACACGGCGTAGGCGATCAGGCCGGCCACGAAGGGAGAGACGTCCATGGGTGCCGGGAGGAGGGTAGCACGTGGCATACTGCCTCTCGATGCCATTTCGCAAGGTTCTCATCGCCAATCGGGGCGAGATCGCGGTTCGGATCGCCCGGACCTGCCGCGCCATGGGGATCGCGACCGTCGCCGTCTATTCGGACGCGGACGTGCGCTCGCTCCACGTTCGCGAGGCCGACGAAGCCTTTCGAATCGGACCCGCCGAAGCGGCTCGCTCCTACCTTTCCATCGACGCGATCCTGGACGTGGCCCTGAAGAGCGGCGCCGATGCTCTGCACCCCGGATACGGGTTCCTGAGCCAGAACGGCGATTTCGCCGACGCCGTCTCTCGCGCGGGCGTCGTCTTCATCGGGCCGCCCGGGGACGTGCATCGCCGGATGGGTGACAAGAGGGGCGCGCGCCGTCTCATGGCCGCAAACGGCGTCCCCGTCGTCCCGGGCTACGACGGGAGCGATCAGGCCGACGACACCCTCGGCGCTGAAGCCGCGCGGATCGGCTGGCCCCTGATGCTCAAGCCCTCTCGAGGCGGGGGAGGCAAGGGGATGCGGGTCGTCCGGCGCCCCGAGGACTTAGCGTCGGCCCTGGCCGCTTCCCGTCGCGAGGCTCAGGCCGCCTTCGGCGGCGACGTCATGGTCCTGGAGCGGTTTGTCGAACGCTCCCGCCACGTGGAGGTCCAGATTCTGGCCGATGCCGAGGGGCACGTCCTTCATCTCGGCGAGCGTGAATGCTCGATCCAGCGGCGCCACCAGAAGGTGGTCGAGGAAACTCCGAGTCTCGCCCTTGATCCCGCAAGCCGGACGGCTCTCTGCGCAGCGGGGGTGGCTGCGGCCCACGCGGCGTCGTACGTGAACGCCGGCACCGTCGAGTTTCTTCTCGACGCCGAGGGACGCTTCTTCTTTCTCGAGATGAACACGCGCCTGCAAGTGGAGCACCCCGTGACCGAGGCTGTCACCGGCCTCGACCTGGTGCGTCTACAGATCCAGGGCGCGGCCGGCCGGCTCCCCTTGGCCCAGACCGACGTCGTACAGCGCGGGCACGCCCTCGAGTGCCGCGTCTACGCGGAAGACCCTGAACGCGGCGACCTTCCTTCCGCCGGCAGGGTCCTGCACCTCGTGCCTCCTGAAGGGCCAGGCGTGCGCTTCGATTCGGGCGTTGCCGCCGGCTCCGAGGTTGGCGTCCAGTACGATCCCCTGTTGGCGAAGGTGATCGCCCTGGGCCGGGATCGGGACGAGGCCATCGGGCGGATGCAGGCAGCGCTCTCCCGAACCGTATTCCTGGGTGTCGCGACGAACCTTCGGCGCCTTCAGGAGATCCTCGAGCACCCGGCGTTTCGAGCGGGGGAGCTGCACACGGGGTTTATCGAGGAGCACCTGTCGGGTTCCCCCGAGCCCGCGTCGCCGCCCCTCGAAGGCATCGCCGCAGCCGTCGGAGCTCTCCAAAGGAGGGGCGAGGGACCGCGGCACGGTGGGAAGGTGAATGCGTCAGCCGATCCGTGGGGCACGGTCGGCGCGTGGCGGCTTGCGTGAAGGTTCTTTCGGGCGGTCAGGAGTACCGGACACAGGTTCGATCCTCCCGCGAGAGCGTGACAGTCGATGTTGATGACGAGACGTTCACCCTGGACCTTCAAGTCCTCTCTCCAGGGACTTTTTCCTTGCGCCGCGACACGGGGGTCGAAACGTTCCACTGCGTCCGCGAGGGTCCCACGATTCATTTGTTCTGGCGTGGTCGGACGTACCTGTTGGAGGAGATCGACGAAGACAGTCCCTCGGGCCACCGCCACTCCTCCGGAGGGTTGGAGGCGCCGATGCCCGGGAAGGTCATCGCGGTTCGAGTGGCACCTGGCGACCGCGTCGCGAAAGGGGCTGAGGTCCTGGTGGTCGAGGCCATGAAGATGGAGAACGCGCTCCGGGCGCCGCGCGACGGTCTGGTGAAGGCTGTTCGAGTGAAGGTCGGCGACACCGTGACGCCGGGGCTCGTCCTTGTCGAGATCGAGTAGACGCATGGCGCTTCCGACGCACGTCACCGTCGTCGAGGTGGGACCCCGCGACGGCCTCCAGAACGAAGCGACAGCGCTTTCCGTCGACGACAGGGTGGATCTCTGCCAGAACCTGATCGAGGCCGGCCTTCCCGTGGTCGAAGTCGGCGCCTTCGTCTCCCCGCGCGCCGTGGCCCAGATGGCGGGCACCGGCGAGGTTCTCCGTCGACTCGCACCAAAGGCTGGCACGAAGACCCCGGTGTTGGTGCCAAACCGAACGGGGTTCGACCTCGCCCGGAAGGCGGGCGCCCACGCCATCGCCGTCTTCACGGCAGCGAGCGAGACGTTCAACCGGCGAAACATCAACGCGACCATCGACGAATCGTTCGCTCGCTTCGCCGACTTCGTTCCCGAGGCGCGCCGCGAGGGGATCTGGGTGCGGGGCTACGTTTCGACCTGCTTCGGCTGTCCCTACGAAGGGCCCGTGGCGCCGGCGAAAGTGGTCGAGGTTGCGCGGCGCCTCGTGGAGGCCGGCTGTCATGAAGTCTCCATCGGAGACACGATCGGCGTCGCCGTGCCCACCCAGGTCGCGGACGTCCTCGGGCGCCTCTGCGCCGAACTCCCCAGGGAATCTCTCGCGGTCCACTTTCACGACACTCGGGGCACCGCCTTGGCGAACGTCCTCGCGGCACTTCAGCAGGGGATCACGACCGTCGATAGCTCGGCCGGGGGACTCGGGGGTTGCCCTTTCGCCCCCGGCGCCAGCGGCAACCTGGCCACCGAGGATCTGCTCTACATGCTTCACGGCATGGGGATCGAAACCGGCGTCGCCCTCGAGAAGGTCGTCGCCGCGTCTCGGGCGCTCGCGCCTCGCTTGGGAAGAACGCTCCCGAGCCGCTATCTCCAAGCCTGCGATCCGGCGGCTCGCTAATCCGGGTGGCCCGACCTTGTCTTGCAGTGGCTCCAGGCGGCTCTTGTAGCTCAAGCTGCCATGAGGCGCTGGACCGGGTCGCCGGTCTCGCGGAGCATTCCATTCCCGAGTCGGACGGTGAAGACCGGGGGGTGTAGACTCTTGGGCCTGGCGGAGGGAAAGAGGGCCTCAGTTCCCATTCCGCCCCTACACCAATCTTCGTGATGCGGCGGCATACTCGGCGACTGGCCCGTCCTAGGTCACTGCGCAACATCACGCGGCAGGTCGGCGCGTGGTCCGTGCACGTGCAGCGCGCGGGCCATATTTTCACCGGGTGGTTTGCGGACGCGGTATGGGGAGGCAAGCGCAAGGGCTTGGTGGTGGCGCAGCGCTTCAGGGACCAACTGCTGGTGCGCATCGACCCGGACACACGTGTGCGGCGGGTGGCGCCGAGGGGGACCCGCAGCAAG
>JBGPYB010000159.1:0-10541 GCA_041493035.1 Vicinamibacteria bacterium
AGTCCGGCATCCAGCTCGAGTACCAGCGATCGACCTTCTTGGAGCGCCATTCCTTCTCGGGCCGGAGCACGATGGTCGTCTCGACCATGCTCATTGGTGCCGGGTCGGTAGGTGTCTCGGCCTTGCCGATCTTGCCGAAGACGCTTTCCACTTCCGGGAAGCTCTTGAGTAGCTTGTCCTGGAGCTGGAGGTACTTCCCGGCCTCGGTCACGGAGATGCCTGGAAGCGTGATCGGCATGTACAGGATGGTCCCCTCGTTGAGGGGTGGCATGAACTCCGACCCGAGGCCCAGGAATACCGGCACGGTCAGGCCCATGACGAGCAGAGCCACGAGAATTGTCGCGTAGCGATGCCTGAGCACGAAGAGCAGTGGCGGCTGATAGAGGGCCATCATCTTGCGGCTGATCCACGTCTTCTCCTCGGGCTCCGCCTTGGAGACGACGATCCGCGTCGCAAGGCTGGACAGCCACGCCGGTCGGAACTGGAACGGCTCCATCCGGGTTAGCAGGAGCCTCATGACCGGGTCGAGAGTGATTGCCAGCACCGCCGCGATGGCCATGGCCGTGTTCTTCGTGAACGCGAGGGGCTTGAAGAGACGCCCCTCCTGCGCCTGGAGAGCGAAGATCGGAACGAACGCGACGGCGATCACGAGCAGCGAGAAGAACGACGGCCCACCGACCTCTTTCACCGCATCGATGATCACCCGCCGGTAGTCGCCTTTGCGGCCCCCGGCTTCCCAGTGTTCCAGTTTCTTGTGGGTCTGCTCGACCACGACGATGGCGGCGTCGACTAGGGCGCCGATGGCGATGGCGATCCCGGAGAGTGACATGATGTTGGACGTCAGGCCCATCGCGTGCATCGGAATGAACGCGATGATTACGGCCACGGGGATCGTCACGATGGGGATCGCGGCACTTGGGAGATGGCGCAGGAAGAGGAGGATCACCAGGCTGACGATGAGCAGCTCCTCGCCGAGCGTGTGGACGAGCGTCTCGATCGACCGCTTGATGAGGTCGGAGCGGTCGTAGGTAGTGACCACCTCAACGCCTTGCGGGAGGCCGGGCTTCACCTCCGCGATCTTGCCTTTGATGCGGTCGATGACGGCCAGGGCGTTCTGGTGGTGACGCACGACGACGATCCCGCCGGTTGTCTCCCCCTCGCCGTTCAGCTCCGTAATCCCTCGCCGTATGTCGGCGCCGAGGGCGACGTTCGCGACGTTGCGCACGAGAATGGGCGTGCCCTTGCTGTCGGTCCCGACCGGCAGGTTCTGGATCTGCTCGACAGAGTGGATGTAGCCACGGCCGCGGACGAGGTACTCCTTTCCCGTGAACTCGACGACGCGCCCACCGACGTCCTTGTTGGTCTTCCGTATCACGTCGATGACGGCGTTCAAGGGGACGCCGAAGGCTATCAGCCTGTTGGGGTCTACCGTGACCTGGTACTGCTTGACGAAGCCTCCGACCGTCGCGACCTCCGCCACGCCGGGCACCGATGAGAGCCAGTAGCGCATGTACCAGTCGTTGAAGGAGCGCAGCTCCGCCAGGTTGTGGCGGCCGCTCTTGTCCACGAGGGCATACTCGAAGGCCCAACCGACGCCCGTGGCATCGGGACCGAGGGTCGGAGCGACCTCCTGCGGAAGCATCCGCTTGATCTTGTCGAGGTACTCGAGCACGCGAGAGCGGCCCCAGTAGAGGTCGGTGCCCTCGTCGAACACGACGTAGACGTATGAGAAGCCATAGTCCGAGATGCCGCGGACCACGGAGACGTTGGGCGCCGCGAGGAGCGAGGAGACGATCGGGTACGTGATCTGGTCCTCGACGAGGTCCGGGCTCCGTCCCGGCCACTCGGTGTAGATGATCACCTGGGGGTCCGACAGGTCCGGGATCGCGTCCAGGGGGACGTGGCGGATGGAGTAGATGCCCCCCGCGATCGCGAAGGCGGTGACGAGAAGTACCAGAAACTTGTTCCGAGCAGACCATTCGATGATGGCGTTGATCATGGCCGGTTACCTCGACGTGACCGTGGTCTCGGCCGTGCCGACCACTTGCCCACCCTTACGCACGGTGACCGTCGTCGCGAAGCTCCAGGCAATCGGAAGCTCGACATCCCCCACGTATTCGCCGTTGCCGGCGGTGCGGAGCGGTGCCTTCACGTTCACTTCGGCCATGCCGATCATCTGGGGCATGAAGAGCTGGATGTCGACTTCACCGTCGGTGATCGGCTGACCCTGGGCGTCCTTCACCTTCACGCGCACCTGGTTGCGGCCAATCCGCGCGGGCGAGGGGTTGGTCGTGATGTCGGCGGTGATCTGGGCGGCAGACCCCCTGGTGGCCTCGACCGGGATCGGCCGTCCCATGGCGTCGAACGCGCCCTTGAGGCGGCTCTCGGAGTCGAGGATGAAGTTGGCGGCGGTGGCGACCCTCTCGCCTTCCTTGATGCCCTCCTCGATGACGCGCCCATCGGCGACCTCGGGGCCTGCCTTCACCTCTCGCGGCTCCAAGTAGCCGTCCCCCTGGTCGACGAACACGTACTGCGCCTGACCGGTGTCCATCACGGCATCTTTCGGAACGACGAGTCGCGGGCCGAGGTCTCGCCGCAGAGTTACGTTGACGAACGCCTCGGGCCGCAGCAGCGAGTCGGGGTTCGGGAACTCCATGCGAACCTGGACCGTCCGGGTCTTGGGGTCCACGAAGGGCGCAACGAACATCACCTTTCCCCGCAGAGACTTCTTTGCCGAATCGTACGGGAGGGAAATCTCCGCAGCCTGCCCCACGCGGACGTGCGCCACCTCGTACTCGTAGACCTCGGCCTGCACCCACACGCGGGAAAGGTCGACGATCGTGTAGAGGTCCATGTCGGGCGTCACCGTCTTGCCGTGGTGATAGGCCATGCGTTCCGTCACGACGCCGCTCACATGTGAATGGACCGTCACCGTGCGCGAGACCGAGCCTTTCTTCTCGAGGGCCTCGATCTGCTCTGACGTCATGTCCCAGAGCTCCAGCCGGCGCCTCGCGGAGTCCAGCAGCGTGCGGGAGCCTTCCGCCACTCGGGCGAAGGAGCTTCCGCCGAGCTCGTCGCGGGCTCTCAAGGCCAGGAGGTATTCCTCCTGGCTCGAAACAAGCTCGGGGCTGTAGATCGTGAAGAGGGGTTGGCCTCTCCGCACGGGCGCGCCGACGAAGTCCACGAAGACGTCCTCGATCCAGCCGCTGACCTTCGTGTGGACGTGAGCGATCTGCGTCTCGTCGTAGGCGACGTGGCCCACGGCCCGGATCTCGACGTTCGCCGGCATCCTCATCGCCTCGGTGAACTTCACGCCGATCTGCTGCTGCCTCTCGGGCGCGATGCGTACCCTCGGCGGCGGCCCTGCGGCCGTGGATGGCGCCGCGGGCGCAAATGTGTCGGCCGCGCCCGGCCCGGAGGCCTGAGATGCCATGCCTCCACCGGCGAACGGCGTCCCGGCCCCGGGCGCCGGCGCTCCTTCGAGCGGGATCAGCTTCATGCTGCAGATGGGACACTTGCCCGGCTTGTCGGCCTTGGACGTTGGGTGCATCGGGCAGTAGTACGTCCCGGCGTGCTCATGACCGGCGTGCCCTCCACCAGCTCGGCGGTAGAACCAAAGGCTGCCGCTTCCCAGGACCAGGGCAGCGAGCGCGATGGCCACGAGAGCACGCCCCCGGCCACGCGGCTGTTCAGGCGTTCCTTCGAGGATCGGTTCCATGGTCTTCTCCTCTTCACTGCGCCGCGCCGGCCGGCGGTCCGACGTGTACCGCCAGGCGCGCAAGGGCCTTCTCGTGTTCCGCGAGCTGCTCCTGATACATGAGGTCGTAGTCGAGCAGCCGCCTCCAGCTCGTGATCAGTGTGAGAAAGTCGACACGGCCCACGCGGTACTGCGCCATGGCCGAATCGAGGGACAAGCGGGCTTGCTTGAGGATCCCATCGTCGTAGAGCCTCAGGAGCCGGGTCGTCGTTGTCGCCCTCTGGTACGCCTCGGTCACGGCGTAGCGGACGTCCGCTCGCGCGGCATCGGTGCCGGTACGTGACCCCGCGAGGTCCGCGGCGGCTTCCTCGACAGCCCGGGTCTGCTTCCCGTGGAGGTTGGGCAGCGTGACGGTCCCGCCGAACGTGTAGTAGGGATCGAGGCCGCCACGGTTGTGGTAGACGAAGTTGAAGCTTAGGTCGGGCCGCTTGTCGCGCTGCGCGAGGTTGAGCTTGCGCTCCCCCCTCGCTACGAGACGATCCTTGCTGTGGAGGATGGGCGACTGTTGCTCGGCGCGAACGAGGAGCTCCTCCAAGCGCTCGCTGAGCGCGGTCTCCGTGATGGTCCCGGGCCGCCCCCAGGCCGTGGAGGAGCCCTTGAACAGCAGGCTGGCCAGGCGTGCCTCGCCAACGGCACGTCGCTCCTCGAGCTGGCTCCGGCGCTCCTCCAGCCGGGACACTTCCGCCTCCGCGTCGAGCACGTCCTGCTGGGTGGCCTGGCCCACTGAAAACCGCGTCGAGGCGACTTTCGCGAACTGCTCCAGGAGTTGCCGATTCTGCTCGACGACGTCGACCCCCGCGTACACGGCGTAGAGGTCGTAGTAGGCCTCCGCCACATCCGCGACGACCTTGCGGCGCACCGCCTCGTAGGCAGCCTCTTCGGCAGCCGCTTCCTCCTGCGCCGCCTGCGTCCTGAGCCCGCGCTTGCCGTTCGGGAACTCTTGGGACACGCCTACGTAGACCTCGCTGAAATCACGCTCCCCCAGGGTCTGGAACGGAACCGGCCGGCCTTCGTTGATCACGCCATACATGACCATCGGGTCCGGCAGCGCGCCGGCCTGCCCGACCCGCGCGCGCTTGGACTCGACCGCCCGGGCCGCCATCTGCACTTCGGGATTGCGCTCCAGCGCTTCTCTCACCAGTTCCGTGAGGGACAAAGGGGTGGGCACTTCCTGTGCGGCAGAGGGCGTAGCGGCGCCCAAGAGCGCCAAGAACGCCCAGGAAGCAATCAAGCCCGGCGCCCGAGATGGAGCGCTACTCGCCGGTGCGGTCCACGACGATGAGCGGCGACGACGAGCGACGAAACGAGAGACACTTCGGCCGAACATGGTTCCTCCAACTGCGAGAGTTCTCCCTCGACACTCGGCAGACACACGTCTGCCAAGAGACCGTCGAACGGCAGAGCTACGCGCTAGAGGCGGAGGATCGGACTTCTGGGAGGGGAGACGGGTGCGACGAACCGGCCGGGAATGCTCGCGTGGAGGGAGACTTCCAGAGTCGGTACGGCCACAGGCAGATCGGGAGTTACGGCGGCCAAGTCACCGAGGGGACCCAGCCGCGACTTGTCGATCCGCTCAGCCTTGAGGGCCGGCGTTTGGCTATCCTGCCCCGCCGGGACCTTCTTGCAGCAGTTCTCTGTCTTGCCCGGCATGTTGCAATGCGCCATGTCGCCACGGCAGCAGGCCATGGCGGCGGCGTCAGGCTGATTGCAATAAAGCGCGGCCAGCGGCGAGCCCAGAAGGCTCAACGCGATCAGGGCGACCGCCGCTCGCGCAACACTCATCATTATCGTTACCGTACCATACAACGAGCTGGCGAGGGCTTTGTTCCCGAGTAGGTACGCGGCCTCGGTCCTGTAACATCGATTGACGCCCGAGCATCGAAGAGCTGAGACCATGGACGAGCCTGATTCTTCCGACCTGACACCGGAGGCGCTCTACCCGGAGCGCCGGGAGTTCGTGAAGAACGCCGCCCTCTTCGCCGCGACGAGCGTCGGAGTCGGGGGCACGCTGCTCAGCCTCTTGGGGCGGGGGCATCGAGCGGGAGCCGCCTCGGACCAGGCACGCCTGGACGTGGCGGGCCGGAGCGATTTCAGCATCGACGAGCCGAGGACACCCTGGGCCGACGTGACGGCCTACAACAACTTCTATGAGTTCGGGGTCGGGAAGGGAGATCCAGCCCAGGCCGCGCACAAGCTCCAGACGCGTCCCTGGACAGTCAGCATCGAAGGCGAAGTCCACAAGCCCCGCGTCGTGGATATCGACGAAGTGCTGCGCCTCTTCCCGCTGGAGGAGCGCGTATACCGGATGCGATGCGTCGAGGCCTGGTCGATGGTGATCCCATGGGTGGGCCTCCCCTTGGCCGCTCTGCTGAAGCGGTTCGAGCCCACCTCCCGAGCCCGATACGTGGAGCTCACAACCCTGCTCGACCCGACGCAAATACCGCTGCAGCGCGGGAACCTCCTCCCCTGGCCGTACGTGGAAGCGCTGAGGATGGACGAGGCCATGCATCCGCTGACCATCCTCGCGGCCGGGCTCTACGGACGTGTCCTCCCGAACCAGAACGGGGCTCCACTCCGGCTGGTCGTGCCGTGGAAGTACGGCTTCAAGGGCGTCAAGTCGATAGTCAAGATCCGCCTCACTGAGGAGCAGCCGGCGACGACGTGGAACAGCGCCCTACCCCAGGAGTACGGCTTCTACGCCAACGTGAACCCCACCGTGGATCACCCTCGCTGGAGTCAGGCGAGCGAGCGGCGAATTGGAGAGCTGGATCGGCGGCCGACCCTCCCGTTCAACGGCTACGCCGAGCAGGTGGCCGGCCTCTACGCCGGCATGGACCTCCGCCGCAACTTCTGAACATGAGCCGACGAACGACGGCGCCGACGCAGCCATGGTTGAAGCCCGGAGTCTTCGCGGGAGCTATCGTCCCGCTCTTGGCGCTCCTCGTGCGCGCACGTGGCGGCGACCTCGGTGCGAACCCGATCGCCGAGGCTCTCAACGAGCTTGGACTCATGGCTCTCGTGTTTCTGCTCGCGTCGCTCGCCTGCACGCCCTTGAAGGCTCTCTTTGGCTGGGTGTGGCCGATTCGCCTGCGCCGCATGCTCGGATTGTTCGCCTTCTTCTACGCCTTCCTCCATGCGCTGACCTATGCGGCTCTCGATCAGCGTTGGAATCTGCGCGCCGTCCTTACCGACGTCACCAAACGAGGATTCATCGCCCTTGGCTTTGTCGCCTTCCTGTTGCTGTCGCCGCTCGCCGCCACATCGAGCGCCTTCGCGGTGAGGCGGCTCGGCTTCGTGCGTTGGAAGCGCCTGCATCGGCTGACGTACGTTGCGGGCGTTCTAGCCGTCCTGCACTTCCTGTGGCGGGTCAAGCTCGACTTGAGCGAGCCGCTCGTTTACAGCTTTACGCTCGCCCTTCTGTTTGTCGCTCGGTTGTTCGCCGGTCCTTCGGCATTCCGATCCCCGAGAGCCTGACCCCCCTCCCGACACCACCAAACAGAGGCTAGCCCGACCGACAGCGGCGATCGCGCCATGCCCAAGCCTGGGACCGCGTCCCGCGCTTGAGTGGCAGACGGCATGGACGCCTCCGCTGGGGCGAGGGCCTGTAACCTCCGTCTCGGAGTGGCATCCAAGGGTTGTCGTCGAAGAACGTGACGACGAATGAGAGACGGATAGGCCGTCCCCTGGCTAGAGGAGGTGAGAAATGACGAGATCAATGAGCATAGGTATGACGCTGGCAGTGGTCGCGCTCGCCAGCACGGCTTCGGTCCAGGCCGACCCGACGAGCCCTGCCGCAGCTGTTCCTGAAGCGAATCGGGCTGCCGGGCCTTCCACCGCAGAGCGTCACAGCATGCTCGCGGAAGGCTACGAGCGGGCTGCTGCCGCGCAACGCGGCGAGGTCGAGGCAATCCGGCAAAGGGGAGCGGCGGAGTATCGGCAGGCGTCCGGCGGCGCTCCGAACAAGACGGGCGTCGAATACCCGTGGCTCGCCAAGAAACGCAAGGCCTACGAGGGCTCCGTCCGTATCGCCCAGGCTCAGGCGGACGAGGCCCAGCGCCATGCCGAGTATCACCGGTTTCAGGCGCAAGACCTCCAGGGACGCTGAGGGCTCGGTGGTTGGGATCCGGACGGGGGGGTCCCTTCGGTCCCCCCGCTGTATGTCACTATTCAAGGCGTCGCGCTCCCGCGAAGAGGACCATGGGCGTCTACCGAGATCGCATCTATCCCGCCTTGGTGACCAGGCTGGGCGACCCGGAGCCGATCCGGAACATTCGCCGCCGGCTCCTACCGCTCGCCAGCGGCAGCGTGCTCGAGATCGGCGTAGGCCCGGGCGTGAACTTCCCTCACTACGATCGCAGCAAGGTGACGAAGCTGTACGCGCTCGAGCCCAACCCGGGCATGATCCGGTTGGCTGAGCGGCAGCGGCGCCGCAGCGAGCTCGAGGTCGAGTTCCTCGACCTCCCCGGCGAAGAAATTCCCTTGCCGGATGACAGCATCGACACGGTCGTCAGCACTTTCACGCTATGCACGATCGCCGGCGTAGCGCAGGCCATCCGGGGCGTCGCACGCGTGCTGAAGCCGGACGGCAAGCTGATCTTCTTCGAGATCGGCGCTGCTTCAGACGCCCGCGTGCGCCGATGGCAGCACAGATGGGAGCCGATTCATCACCGCCTGTTCGCGGGGTTGTACCTGACGCGCGACATTCCGTCCCTCCTGGAGCAGGGGGGCTTCGTCATGGAGCGCGTGGAGACTGGCTACGTCGCGCAATTTCCCAAGTCCTGGTCGCACTGCTTTCGGGGTACGGCGACTCTGGGAGTACGGTGAGCGGCCTGCGGCGTGAGCCGATGTGCTACTTGCCTCTGGTCTTTCGCCGCGAGGTCCAGGCGAGGTACGGGCCGAACGAATCCGGCTTCCCGGGAGGGGCCACCTCGAACTGGCCGACCAGGACGCCGTCCGCGCCGAGCTTGTAGGTCAGGCGAAACCTGGGCGCGCCGCTCGAGATCTCGCTGACCAGAATCAGCTCACCCGCCTTGGGCGTGGAACCAACGTAGCGGATGACATGTCCCTCGTTGTCGTAGTAGTCCGCGCGCAGCTCTCCAAGCTCCGTCGCGTAGAGCACCATCAGGTCGTCATGCCGTGAGGCGGGCTTGCCAGAGGCGGCTGGGTACTCGGCGTAGTTCGTGCGGACGATGACGCGCTCCTGGAGACTGGGGGCGAAGGTGAAACCGCCGCTGGCTTCGCCCGGCTTCCCTCCCCCGTCGGCCTGCCAGTCGCCCAGCAGGAAACCAAGAGGCTCGAGGCCCTTCGGCGCCGCAGCTCCAACCGGGGAACCCCCGATACCGCAAGCCACGAATGCTGCCAGGACGACCCAACCAGTTCTCATGCTCTGATCCTATGGCCGCGTCACGCGCTTGAAACGTGCCTTGCTATAGACCTCATAAGGGCCGCCTCCCGACGCGAGCTCGAAGGTCTCTACGAACTCGTCGGGAGACACGACCTGGTACGTCTCCCTCGCCTTCCACCCCGAGGGAACGTTCTCGAGGGCTTCGGTCTCGAACACGACGGTGCCCGCGGCACTCCCGGGCGTCATCACATATTGGTTGACGAAGCCTTCCTGGTGGAACTGCCGGAAGACGAGGGTGTGCCGCGCCCGATCATGGCTGAACAGGGACCAGTGCTCGTGCACCTCGCCCTTCTCGTTCTTCGGCTGCGACGGATACGTAGAGACGTTCTGCTCGTGAAGGAACTTGTTGCCCAGAACGAAGCGGTACGTCCGCTTGACCGTTCCTTTCCCATGCTGCCCATCCGACTCCCCCGTCCACTCGCCGACCATGAAGTGAATGGCAGGCCACGGGCTCGGGGCCGCCGGGGCCTGCGCCTCAACAGTTCCCGTCAGGAGCAACCATGCCGCGGTCATGGCGGCCATTCTCCTATCGGTTGCGTGCGGCTCGATCGTCAACACAACGACAGCCCCCGCACTCATCGATCCCGACCAGCCACTGAGTCCCACGCCCGATGTATCGATCACCTCCGCCGGTTTGGTTCCCGTGGTTCTTCACGTGGGCTATCCGGTCACCGTCACGTTCACCAACAACGACACGGTCCCGCACAAGTTCGAGGCGGCGCCGGAGTTGGGCTGGGACAACTGCCCCGAGCTCAACACGCTCGCGACCCTCAAGCCCGGCGCCAAGGTTGCCCTGCCGTTCGTCGAGAAGAACGCCGTCTGCGCCTACCACGACGTCGCCCAGCCCAAGGTCGTCTCGCTTCAGGGCTACGTTGTCATCCACTAGCCCGCCCTTGTGCGACTGAAGCCGATCGGCCTGGCGCTGATCGCCCTGAGCACGGGCGCTCCAGCCGTTCCTACGAGGGCCTGCGATTCCGCGAGCTGCTCACTCCCGACCCGAGGCGCGAACGTCCTCGTTCCCAAGAAGCAGTTCCGCCTCGATCTCTCCTTCGGGTACAGCGACCAGGGGCTGCTTCTCCGGGGGAGCCAGGAAGTCGATACCGTCTACCGGCCGCGCGTCTTCCTGGAGCGCGAGACGATCATTCCCGGCTTCCACCGCGATATCGACAGCCACGACCGGGTCGAGCAGGCGAACATGGCCTACGGGCTGAGCGAGCGCGTCAACCTCGTCGCGTCCGCGCCCCTCGCCATCTGGCACGCCCACACCGTCGCCCACGGTGCCGTCGAGCAGGAGTATGGAACCGTGGGATTCGGCGACGCCCTCGTGGGCGCACGGTTCTCCCTGCGTCCTCGGGGCCTCGTGGCCGGTTTCTCCCTAAA
>JBGPYB010000018.1:0-43719 GCA_041493035.1 Vicinamibacteria bacterium
ACGCGTCGAAGAGCGTGATGGGGGCGACGCCCGACTCCCCCGCCAGGAGAGCCTTCCAGGTCGAGGCCGTGTCCAGCCCGAGGGGCGACACGAGCCCGACGCCGGTGACGACGACCCTGCGCTTGTCGGTCACCTTACTTCTTTTTGTCGCCGTGCTTTTCGATGTAGTCGACGGCTTCCTTGACGCGAGTGATCTTCTCGGCGTCTTCGTCGGGGATCTCGATGCCGAACTCCTCCTCGAGAGCCATCACCAACTCGACAGTGTCCAGGCTGTCGGCGCCCAGGTCGTCGACGAAGGAGGCGTCGGGGGTGACGATCTCCTCTTCGACACCGAGCTGGTCCACGATGATCTTCTTGACGCGATCCGCAACAGGCTCCATGAGGCTCCTCCGATGATTTGCCCAACCACTAGACCAACGACCGCCAGACGGCATTCTACATGTGGAAGCCGCCGTCCACCGCGATGACCTGTCCAGTTACGTACGACGCGTGTCCGGACAGCAGAAATGTCACGGTTCCCGCCACGTCCTCGGGGCGGCCGACTCGCCCCATGGGGATGCCGGCAACTACAGCCTCTTTCGCCTTGTCGGTCATGGCTTCGGTCATGTCGGTCTCGATGAAGCCCGGGGCCACGGCGTTGACGGTGATCCCCCGCGAGGCCACCTCGCGCGCGACCGACTTCGTGAGACCGATGAGGCCCGCCTTGCTCGCGGCGTAGTTGGCCTGTCCCGCGTTTCCCGTCAAGCCCACGACCGAGGTGATGTTGACGATCCGGCCGCTCCTCTGCTTCAGCATCGGCTTCAAGGCTGCCTGGGTGCAGAGGAACGCGCCCGTCAGGTTCGTGGCCAGCACATCGTTCCATTGCTCGACCTTCATCCGAAGAAGCAGATTGTCGCGAGTGATGCCCGCGTTGTTCACGAGGTGGTCGATCCGTCCCTCGGCCGCGAGGATGACGCTGAACGCAGCCTCCACCGATTCGCGGCTCGCCACGTCGAGGGCCAGGGACCGGGCGCGCCCGCCGGCGTTCTCGATCTCCTGGACCGCCTCTTTGAGGCGGGCCTCGTCGCGCGCCGCGAGAAAGACGGTGGCTCCCTCGGCGGCCAGCGCCTTCGCGATCGCGCGGCCGATGCCTCTCGAAGCTCCGGTGACGAGTGAAACCGTTCCCGAAAAGGTGGTTCCCATCAGGACTCTCTCGCCGCGGCGGACCCGAGGGCAAGGACCGCCGCCTCGAGGGACGAGGGATCCCCGACGCTCAGGGTGCGCACACCCTTCGAGATCCGCTTGACGAGCCCCGACAGCACCTGCCCCGGACCGATCTCAACGAACGTGTCGACGCCCGCCGCAGCGAGGGCCTCCACGCACTGCTGCCAGCGAACGGTCCCGGAAACCTGTCTCACGAGCCCCTCCCGACAGTCCGCTCCAGCGGTCACCGTCCGGGCCTCGATGTTGTTCACGAGGGGGATCGCGGGGTCGCCGAACGCGAGCTTCTGCAAGTCGACCGACAGCCGCTCCTGCGCCGGCATCATGAGGGCGCAATGGAATGGGGCTGAAACGGGCAACCGCACGGCGCGCTTGGCGCCCGCGGCCCTGCAAGCCTCCGAGGCGCGGTCTACGGCGGCCGTGTGGCCGGCGATCACCACCTGACCCGGGGAGTTCACATTGGCCGGCGAGACGATCTGTCCAAGCGCCGATGCAGCGCACGCCTGCTCGATCGCCGGAAGATCGAGGCCCAGTATCGCGGCCATCGCCCCTTCGCCGACAGGGACCGCCTCCTGCATGTACAACCCGCGTCGACGCACCGTCGACACGGCATCGGCAAGGGTGAGGCTCTCCGCGGCAACCAGTGCCGAGTATTCCCCGAGGCTGTGTCCCGCGACGAAGTCGGCTCGAACGCCTCGCGCGACGAGGGCGCTGTGGGCCGCGATACTGGTCGCCAGGAGGGCCGGTTGCGTATTGGCGGTCAGCTGCAACTCGTCCTCGGGTCCGAAGAAGCAGAGCCGGGAAAGGGAAAAGCCGAGTGCCACATCGGCGGCGTCGAAGACGGCCCGGCTCTCGGGGAAGGCTTCGGCCAGTTCCTTCCCCATCCCGACTGTCTGCGACCCCTGGCCGGGGAAGACGAACGCGGTCTTCATGCCGTCCCTGTCTGGGCCGTCTCCTTCCGGGCCCCGAGGAGCCGCAGCTCGGCCTCGATGCTCTGGTTGACGCCGCTCGTGAAGAACTCTGCCGCCGCCCGGATCCCGTGCTTGATGGCGGTGGCATTGGACCGGCCATGGCCGATCACGCAGCACCCCTTGACACCCAGAAGAGGTACGCCCCCCTGCTCCGTGGCATCGGTCCGCCGTTTGACAGCTCGGAAGGCCCCGCGTGAGAGCCACGCACCCAGCTTGCGGATCGGCGTGCGCTCAAGCTCCTCCCTCAAGAGCTGAAAGAGCGAGTCCGCGAGGGTCTCGCTCGTTTTCAGGAGCACGTTGCCGGTGAAGCCATCCATGACGATCACGTCGACTCGACCGTTGAAGACGTCGTGCCCTTCAACGTTGCCGACGAAGTTCAGGCTGGAGGCCTTCAGAACCTCGTGGACTTCTTTCACGAGATCGTTCCCCTTCGTCTCTTCCGCGCCCATGCTCATGAGGCCGATGCGCGGATTCGGCGTCCGCAGCACGGCGCGGGTGTAGACGGTCCCCATCACGGCGAACTCTTCGAGATGCCGAGCCTTGCAGGAAGCGTTCGCCCCCACGTCGAGCAACACCGTCCGTCCGGAGACGTTTGGAAATACCGCGGCCAGCGCCGGCCGGTCGACCTCCTCGAGGGTTCCGAGGACGAGCTTCGCGATGGTCCAGCAGGCGGCGGTGTTGCCGGCCGAGAAGAACGCGTCCGCGGACCCATCGCGCACCTGCTCCACGGCCACCTGAATCGACGAACGCTTCTTGAGCGTCGAGCGCGTGACAGACTCGGCCATTCCGACCACGTCGGGGGCGTCGATCACGTCGATCGACACGTCCTTGGCCTGCGCGCGGCGAAGCTCCTCGGACACGGTCCCCGAAGGTCCGACGAGAAGGCAGCGGATCCCGAACTCGCCGGACGCCGCCACGGCCCCCTCGACGACCACCCGGGCGCCATGATCGCCGCCCATCGCGTCGACGGCGACGCGGGGAGCGGAAGCGGCCAAGCTAGACTTCCTCGACGCCGATGCCGGGCTTGCCCTTGTAATAGCCGCAGTGGGGGCAGACCCGGTGCGGGAGCTTCGGCTCGTGGCAATTGGGGCAGAGCGAGAGCCCCGGGGCCTTCAGGTGGTCGTGGGCCCGGCGGCTGTCGCGGCGCATTTTCGAGTGACGGCGCTTGGGATTCGGCATGGCGACTCCTTCGAAGAACTGCTAGCGGGCCGGCGTACGAGGATCGACGCGGCCCTGTGGCTCAGGGTGCTTCACGACGAGGATCCCTTCTCGAAAAGCTTGGCAAGAGGCGACATCAAGACCTTGACCTGTTCGCACGCACAGGGTGCGGTGTTGCGGTTCGTTCCGCAAACGGGGCAAAGCCCCAGGCAGCCTTCCGAGCAGAGGCGTTTCATGGGCAGCGTGAGGAAGATCTGCTCCCGCACGATCTCTCCGAGATCGAGGCGCCCTTCCTTGTAGTAGGCGACGACCAGGTCGCGTTCGCTGATCTCTTCCTCGTCCTCGGTCTCCTCGCCCGGTTGGTGGGGCAAGTAGAAGAGGTCGAGGCCGTGGTCCAAAGGAAGTGAGAAGGCCTCGAGGCATCGGCCGCACTCCAGACGCAGATGGGCGGCGATCTGGCCCTTGACGTGGACGGTCTCGTCGTCCCCCTTCTCGACCCGGCAACGGATCTCCCCCCCGGCTTCCAGGGTGAACCCTTCCTCCCCCTGGACGTGGACCTCTCCCGGATCCAGCGGGGCGTTCACATCCATCCCCTCCGGCGGTATCCGCGCGACGTCTATGACGAGTATCGGCCGAGTGCTCAAACCCCCGATTCTAGCGCTTCTGCCTGACTTGTCAAGCACTTGGGAGACGCTCCCAGGATCCCAGGGCCTTCAGGAAAGACGTCCCGGCCGCGAGCGAGCCGACGCCGAAGTTCTCGGCCAACGTCGCGCCCAGGTCGGCGAAGGTCTTCCGCACCCCCAGATCGACGGCCGCCCCAACCCTCTTCCCTGCCACGAGAAGGGGCACGTGCTCCCGGGTGTGATCGGTCGATTCGTCAGAGGGATCGCACCCATGGTCGGCGGTCAGGACGAACACGTCCCGGTCGTCGAGGCGGGCCAGAACCTCTCCTAGCCGGGCGTCGACCGCCTCGAGATTCGTAGCGTAGCCCGCCACGTCGTTCCGGTGGCCGTAGAGCGTATCGAAGTCCACGAGGTTCACGAAGATGAGCCCTTCGCGAATACGGTCCATCGCGCGAAGGGTCTCGTCGATGCCGTGCGAGTCGGACGTGGTGTGGACGGAGTCGCTTATCCCGCGCCCCGTGAAGATGTCCTCGATCTTGCCGATGCCGAAGACCGTCTGGCCGGTGGCATGGAGGCGATCGACGAGAGTCTCGCCCGGGGGCGGCACCGGAAAGTCACGCCTGTTCGGAGTTCGCTTGAAGTCTGTTGGGGTCTTGCCGATGAACGGTCGGGCGATCACCCGGCAGACGCCGTGCTCGAGGCACGCGATCTCGTACGCCACGCGGCACATCCGATACAGTTCATCGAGCGGGACGATGCTCTCGTGGGCGGCGATCTGGAAGACGCTGTCCTGGGATGTGTAGACGATGGGCGAGCCCGTCCGCAGGTGCCGATCTCCCAGCTCTTTGAGGATCTCCGTTCCGGAGGCGACCTTGTTGCCCAGCACCGACCGACCGATGCGGGCTTCGAACGGCTCGATGATCTCCTGCGGAAAGCCGTCAGGGTAGGTTCGAAACGCCTTCGGCGTGAGCACACCCGTCATCTCCCAGTGCCCTGTCGCGGTGTCCTTGCCGGCACTCTGCTCGGCCATCTTGCCGAACGCGCCAACGGGATTCGGGTTCCGTGCTCCCGTGAAAGTGGGAGTCAGGTTCCCGATACCGAGGGCCCAGAGGTTCGGTATCTTCACCTCCCGGGACGCGAGGACATGGCCCAGGGTGTCGCTCCGCTCGTCGCCGAAGACCGCGGCATCGGGAGCGGCGCCGACGCCGAGACCATCGCAGACAACGACGATCGCTCGGCGAAAAGGCCCGACGGCGGTCACCGGCGCGAACTCTCGCTCAGCCAGCGCGTCGCGACCCCGTACGCCGTTTCGGGATCGGGCGCCCACACGGCACGCGACTGGTGCCGAAACCAGGTCATCTGGCGTTTCGCGTACCGCATCGTTTCGGTGACGATATCACGCTGGGCTGATTCGGGGTCCATGGCGCCGCGGAGCACCGCCACCGCCTGACGATAGCCGATGGCGCGGAGCGGACGAAGCTCGGGACCGTATCCGCGCGCCAGAAGCCCGCGAACCTCGTCCAGGAGCCCGCGCGCGAACATGTCGGCGGTCCGCGACTCGACCCGCTCCCGCAGGCGCGTCCGTTCCGGGCCGAGGCCCAACACCATCACGTCGAAACCGGGGAGCGGCTCCGTCCCTTCCGCATGATGGGACGAAATCGGACGACCCGTCACCCGGAGGACCTCGAGGGCGCGGACGACACGGACACGGTCTTGCGGGGGGATACGGGCCGCCGAGACCGGGTCCCCGCGACGGAGGGCGCGGTGGAGCCGGTCCGCGCCGTACCGGTCGGCCAGGGCTTCAAGACGCCGTCGCAGGGGCTCGTCCCTCGCAGGTCCCTCGAAGAGCCCCTCGGTGAGCGCGCGCAGATAGAGTCCCGTGCCACCAGCCACGATGGGGAGCCGGCCACGCGCGACGATGTCGGCGAGGGCCTGACGGCCCAGCCTCCCGTAGTCGGCCGCCGAGAAGAGGGCGTCGGGTTCCACAACGTCGATCAGGTGGTGGGGCACCTCCTGTCGGTCGGCCGGTGTCGCCTTGGCGCTACCGATGTCGAGGCCGCGGTACACCTGCAGGCTGTCGCAGGAGACGATCTCCCCGGACAACTCCCGCGCGAGGCGCAACGCCACGGCGCTTTTCCCCGAGGCGGTGGGACCGACGATCGCGATCAGGTGAGGCGCCACAACCGCCACGCCGTCCAAAGGGCCACGAGTGCCAACAAGATGACGGCGCCCCTCACCTGCTGCCGGGTGGGGATCATCGGAGGCTTCCAGGGGCTCAGCGGTCGCGAAGAGCCTTGACGATGCTCGCTTCGTGCTCGGCCCCAAGGGTCCTCTTGACCGCGAGAAGCTCCGCGTACAAGAGCTCGTTCAGGCCGTCCACGACGAGGCCACGGCGGCCGTCCTCGGGAAAGCGGTTCATGTTCCGCTCGACGACTGCGGGGTCGATCGTGCCGTCCTTCAGCAGCTTGACGCCCGCGAAGACTTCCTTCCGGGACTCCCGGAGGCCGCCCAGATACTTCTCCAGAACGTTCTCGGCGATCGGGCCGACCTCCCGCACCATGTAGCGGAAGACGAAGGCGTACATTTGGTTGAAGGACGTGATCACGGCGTGGAGCGTGTCCTCGGGGACGAAGTCCTGGTCGAGCGCGTAGACTTTCTTCCCCTTCACCTTCACGAGGGCACTGCAAAGGAGGGCGTAGAGGACCTTCAGCGTCTCGCTGTCCCCGATCTCGCTCTCGCGGCAGACCTCGAGGACGCTGCGTTCCCCGTCGACCAGATTGAGGACGTGGGTCTCGTACGGCTCCAGCGATTCGGGGGCCTCCTCCTCGATCAACTCCAGGACCGCGTCCCCGTCGGGATACCGAGTCTGAACGGCGCCGCTCGCGTCGACGCGGCGGATGCCGACGATGATCAGGTCGCGCATATCGAGATCGACGGTGATGCGCTCCTTCTCCGGAAGCGAGGACTCCTCGAAGTGGAACTGTCCGTCCTCCCATTGAAAGACGCTGTAGACGATCTCGCGGACGTGGAACTGGACCCCTTCCCAGAGATCCTTCGGGGAGAGGGCGCCCATCTCGACGAGCACCTTCCCCTGTCGCTTCCCCTTCGAGATCGCCTTAATGGAGGCGTCGTACTCCTCGACTGTGATCTTTCCCTCGCGGATCAGGATCTCGCCTAGGCGATCGTTGGGCAGGTTGCTCGAAGCGAAGACGACGCGGCCGTCCTTCACGTAGAGGGCCTTGCGCGCGCCGCCCGATACGAGCGAAAGGATCCCCGTCCCTTGGGACACCCTCAAGTGTTGCAGCAGGTCGGGGACGGGAAGCTGTGAGAGCTGTCCCTTGAACCCGCCAGGCACGGCGAGCGCCTCGAGGCGCTTCGGAAGTGTGGTGGCGGCCATCTGGATCTCTAAGACTCGATGGATTTTACGGAAACGGCAGGTTCCCTGTCAAAGATGGCGGGAACGCCGGGCGAACTCAGTACACCCTCTCGATCGCGACACCCGGGTAGTAGTGACTCAGGATCGCCGTGTAGGTCGAGCCGGAACGGGCCATGCCGAAGGCCCCGACCTGGCAAAGACCGACGCCGTGGCCCCACCCCTTACCGGTGAAGACGAATCGCTCGACGTCGCCGTTCGCGCTCAACTGGCGGTCGATGACGAAGAGGTTCTCTCGAAGGCCGAGGGCCCACCTTATCTTGAGGCCCTTCAGCGCGAGCTCGCTGTCACTGCCCACTACCGCCATTTCCACGACGCGCCCCGAGCTTCCGATCCGACGCGGGACGACGTCTCGCACCGTCCCGACGTTCCCGTACCGCACAATAGCCTTCGCCACCTCAGCCGGCGACAGACGGACCTCCCAGCGGAAGTATCGCGACGTTCGGTCCGCAGCGGCGCCCAAGCGGCTTTGATCCACCTCAAGAAAGGTAACCCGCCCCTCCTGGGCCACGAACAAGATGGCGTCCCCAGTAGCTAGGCTCAGCTCGGAGGCCGCGGCGCGGGAGCCGTCGAGGGAACGGAAGAGACGCACCTGCGGGTCCAGCACAAATGACAGAAGGGCACCGGCGGCCGTGACCTTCATCTGCCCCCCCTCGCTCCCCTGAAACTCCCCCGAGACGAGCGCTGGGGCGCCCGCCTTTTCCGCGGTCCGCGCCACGAGAGAGAGGGCTTGCGCCCGTGTGATCGGACGGGCGGCGCGCAGGGTGTTGTCGGGGAACGGGGAGAGGATCCCCTCCTGGATCAACAGGGCAGCGGCCAGGGCCTCCTCGGGGGCCACGAGGTCGACGCGGTCCTCGATCTGCAAGAGATAGTCGGGGTCGCCGGGCGCCAACAGGCGTCTCGCTCGCTCCTCCCACCCCATTGACCCGACGAGGTAGCGGAAGAAAGCGGCGCGACGCGACAGGGGAGGCTCTATCTCCGTCTCTCCGGGCTTGCGCTTCGCAGCGGCAACGAGGCGCGAGGTCCAGGTCTTCAGCTCGGCGTCCGACGCGACGCCTTTCAGGAACGCCGGCGAGCAGGTCTTCGCCTCGAGTACCCCGAGAGAAACGAGAAGGGCCAGGTCACGTCCCGAGTCCTCATCGTCTCCTTGCGCGCGGGCTGGCGCGGTCGTCCTGACGAGTGACCAGGCGGATTTCTCCGGCGCGCAGACGACGCCGTGCAGGTAGGGAGCGCTCTGGCCGTCGAAGACGTTCTCTCCGTCCTCGGTGTGCCCTCCGCAGGTGGAGGTGTAGAGGGCTTCGATGGGAGTGCCCTGGTAAGTAGCCGCAATCCCCCGCGTCTCCTCGACCGCCCGGTCCGAGAGAGGGCTCTCGGTGGACTTCCCTTTGTAAACCTGACACGCGGCTGTCGCGCAGATGTCGTAGCCCCTCGCCTGAAACTGACCGAGGTTCCGGAGGGCGTAGGTGCGGGCCGCCACGGCCTGCGCCTTGAGCGCCTCGATCTGCGGGAACGCCTGCGGGGACAGCTCGTTCGGAACGACGCCCCTCAGGTACTCTTCGACGTTCACGACGTCGATGACCGTGAGCGCCTCGTCCGTCCGCCGCAGCTCCACGATCCCGCGGTAGGGCACGCCGTCCACTCGAAGGATTTCGCCCTCGCCTTTCGGCACGACGAACGCCGACTCGACGTCGTCACCCGTCTGCACGATCCGCAGGCGTGAAGAACTCAAGGGCGACCTTCCGAAGTCGAGGGTGGGCGCCTCCACGGGGAGCCAGGCCCGTCGCTCCGCCGGCACCCAGGCGACGACACCCGAGTCCGCGGTAATCGCCACACGGGCGACGTCGGTGGCGAGCCCCACGCTGACTCGGGGAGACGGTACGAAAGCCTCGACGCTGAAGGTCTGGGGCAGCGTTCCCGCCGGGCGTGCCGGGAGCGTCCGGCACGCGACGGCCAGACCCATGCCGACCGCCACGGCGGCGGCGACGGCCGCGCCGGCGTTCCCGTTCCGATGGACGCGCCTCACGTCCCGGATGGCCCCTCGTTGTAGAGGAACGAGACGTGCATCGTCACACGCTGAGGTCGAAAGTCCCCGGGAAGTGGAAGAAATCGGCTGGCGACAAGAGCGTTCTGCGCCGCGCGATCCATGGCCGGCTGCCCGGCGGACTTCTCCAGGCGCAGGTTCGTCATTGTGCCGTCCCGCTCAACGGTGAACTCGATGTCCACGTGCCCCCGGAAGTTCAGCTGGGCCGGCAGGGGCACGATCCAGTTACGGTAGACCTCGTTCTTGAAGTGGTTGATCCACGCCGTGAAATCGGCGCCCTCAGGATCGAAGAAAAGCCCGCCCATCTGCTTCCCCGCTCCCGACGGCAGGCCGTGGGGTCCCGACTCGTCCATGCGCCGGACGATGTCCTCCACCGAGGAAGCTACGGAGGCGGGCTGCGGCCCGGCTCCCTTCCGCGACCCGTCTTGCCCTCTGGGAAGATCCCCAGCCACTCCCGGGGGGAGTCTGAACCCGGGGGCCTGGGGCGTTTCGACGCGGTCCCCAGCCTTGGCCACCGCCTCCGACGATGGCGTGGTCGGGGCTGGCGGAGGGGGCGTCGCCGGAGTCGCGTTCGGCTTCCCCTTCGCAGCGCTGATCTCTTCGTCCTTCCGGAGGATCATCGGGCCCTTGGCCCGATCGGCCCCCACGCTGATCTTGTCCTTGGCCTCCGGCGATGGCGGAGGCGTGGGCCGTGGTGCGGGCGCGGGGGCAGCGGCTGGGGGACGAGGCGCCCGGGGGGCGGGAGCGGGCATGAGACGCCTGAGGGTCGCCGGGGGGGGCAGGAAGACACGTCGGGCCGCCGCGCCAGGGTCTGGGCTCGGGGCGGTCTCCTTGCTATCGCTCACCCGCGGGTGGCTGGCCAGGCTCATCACGATCACCGAATGCACCAGGAGCGAAATGAGAAAGCCCTGGCGCTGGTCATAGCGCGCCACTACCGGTTCACCTCACCGGGCCAAGAAACAACAATTCTACCACGCCCTTCGGGCCTCCGTCCAAGCGTCGACCCAATGGGTGGTAGCCCCGGGGCAGACTCCACTATGGGTTGGCGTCGGATTCCACCTGGGACTCAACCCCCATCGGGCCGAGCGGTGTCCTCCATCCGAGCAAGCACGACGTGGGCCAGGGCCAGGGCGCGGCGTCCGTCGGCCGCGGAGACGACCGGCGTGCTGCGCTCCTCTACGGCACGCAGGAACGCCTCCAGTTGCAGCCGGAGGGGTTCCTGGTCGGGCGCCGAGGTCCGCTCGACCACGATTTCGGGGCGCCCCTCGCCGCGATCCGTCAGGCGGGACACCTGGGCCTCTTTCGCCGCGAAGTCGGCCGAGATGTAGGTTCGCGGGGCGAAGACACGGAATTTCCGGACCTTCTCGGTCGACACGCGGCTGGCCGTGAGGTTGGCGATCAGGCCCGACCGGAACCGCAGCCGGGCGCTCGCAATGTCCACTCTCGGTGTCAGCACCGGGACACCGACGGCATCGACCTGGACGATCTCCGTTCCGTCGAGGGCCAGGACGATATCGAGGTCGTGGATCATCAGATCGAGGACGACGTCGATGTCGAGGCTGCGCGGGGAGAAGACCCCCAGGCGGTGGGCCTCGATGAAGCGGGGGTCACGTGCTTCGGCCAGCAACAAGGCCGTCGCGGGATTGAAACGCTCGATGTGTCCGATCTGGAGGACGGCTCCCTTTGAAGCGGCCAGCTCCATCAGGTCGTCAGCCTCTTCGAGGGTCACCGTCATGGGCTTCTCGAGGAGAACATCCTTGCCCGCATCGAGAAGACGCCGCGCCACTGGGTAATGATCGGCGGTGGGGACCGCTACAGAAACGGCATCCGCGGCAGCAACGACCTCCTCGAGGCCGTCCAGCACCGCGACGCCGTGCGTTGTCGCGACCTCCCGCGCCCGCGTCGCATCCCTGTCGCAGACGCCCACGAGTGTGGCCGAAGGAAGCGAGGCGTAGACGCGTGCGTGGTGTTGGCCGAGAGCGCCCACCCCGACGACGGCCACCCGCGTCATGGGCTCATCCCCCAAACAGCGATCCCGTCGGCGTTCGCGGCATCCAGGAACGACGCGCGGTCCACCAGAAGGGTCTTGCCGGCATCCACCGCGAGCACCCGCGCGCCGGCTTCACGCATCGCGGCGAGTGTTCCATCGCCCACCACCGGCACGTCGAAACGCATGTCCTGCTTCGGCTTGGAGACCTTGACGACGATAGCTCCGGGGCCGGCGATGCGGCCCGCCCTTCGGATCGTCTCATCGGTTCCCTCCATGGCCTCGAGGGCCACGGCCGCGCGGTCCTTCACGACAGCCGTCTGCCCGAGGTCCAGACCCGCGAGCGTTCGAGCGACCGTGGCGCCGTAGTCCACGTCGCGGCGTTCCGCCTGGGATGGCGACCGCCGTGTCATGGCCCCCGGGGTCGCCATCTGGTCCCGCAGAAACTCGACCGACGAGAGGAGGGTTATTCCCTCGCGGCCAAGGGCGTCGGCGATCCCGCCGATCAAGTTGTCAGTGCTCTTCACCGCGAGGCGTGCCAGTACACCGAGGAGCTTCAGATCCGGAACCACGTCGGAGAAGATCTGGCGATGCTTCACCTGTCCGGCCATCACCGCTTCGGTCGCGCCGGCGCTGCGGAGAGCGTCGATGCACTTTCCGAGCTGCCCGAGGCTCACCCAGTGGGTCTCGTCGACCGCCTTTTCCAGGCTGGGGTCGGCTTCCTCTCGAATCGCCACGGCAACCACCCGGCGCTGCACGCGGTGGGCGCCGTCAGCCACCAGGAAGGGGAAGCGCCCATTCCCGGCGATAAGGCCCAGGGGGCGCCCGTCGCTCATTCGGCGTCCGAGGACGAGACGCGACGGTGGCGCTTCAGGATGACGCCGCGCTCAGACGTCCGGATGAAGTCGACTATTCGTCGCACCTCAGCCGGAACGTCTCCGTCGGTCTCCAGACGCTCGAGAGCCTGCGAGGTGTTGAGGTGGCTCTGGAGCAGGAGCCTATAGGCCTGCCGGATGGCCGCAACGCTCTCCGGCGTGAACCCGCGCCTTTGCAGCCCGACGCCGTTGACTCCGTAGATCCGCGCCCGATTGCCCACCGTTTTCGAATATGGCAACACGTCCTTCGTGACGACGCTATATCCACCGACGAAGGCGTGGAACCCGACCCGGCAGAACTGGTGAATCCCCGAAGAGGCGCCGACGGAGGCGAAGTCCTCCACTGTGACGTGGCCGCCCAGCGTGGCCGCGTTCGCAAGGATCGTGTGATTCCCGATGCGGCAGTCGTGGGCCACGTGGGCATACGCCATCAGCAGGTTGTCCGAACCGATCTCCGTCACCCCTCCACCCAGCTCGGTCCCCAAATGGACGGTCACGAACTCGCGGATGGCGTTCCTGTCGCCGATCACGAGACGGCTCGACTCCCCCCGGTACTTCAGGTCCTGCGGGACGATCCCGACCGAGCAGAAGGGAAAGAGATGGTTGTCTTCGCCGATCAAGGTGTCGCCGTCCACGACCGCGTGGGAGTCGACGATGGTGCGCGCGCCGAGCCGGACCCGCGGACCGATGACGGCGAACGGCCCCACGCGCACTCCCGGACCCAGGACGGCGCCGGGCGCCACCGACGCCGCCTTGTCCACGGCGGGGCGATCGAGGGTCACGACCTGGAGCAGGAGGCGGGCCTCGGCCACGCGATGACCTGCGACCTGCACCTCGCCCCGCACCCGCCAGAGTTTGCCGCGATGATGAAGAACACGGATCTCCAGCCGGAGCTGGTCCCCCGGAATCGCGGGCCGCCGAAACTTTGCCTCGTCGATCCCGACGACGTTGACCTCAACCCTTCCGGGATCGGGGGCGCGCTTCAGAAGCCAAAGCCCCGCCGCCTGGGCCAGGCACTCCATGATCAGGACCCCGGGCATTACCGGTGCCCCGGGGAAGTGACCCTCGAAGAACTCTTCGGAGCCCGTCACGTTCTTGATGGCCACGAGGCCGCCCTCGGGGTCGTGCTCGAGAACCCGGTCGACCAGAACGAAAGGGTACTGGGTGGGGATCTGGCGGATGAGGCCGGCGATATCGATCATGCTCTCTCGTAGGGGCGTGACGTCGCTCGCACCCGCCGAACGACGCCACGCCCTCGCGTCCGACTACGGCTTGGAAGGCGCCGCCGCTGGCTTCTCGGGGGCCTTGGGGCCCGACGCGGCGGGGGCCTTGGCCTTGGCCGCCCGCTCGGCGTCATCGGCCTTCACGATCACCTCACGGGAGATGTCGTAGTCCTTGGAGACCGCCAGGATCACGCGGCTGTCGAGAAGGAGGTCAATGCCCTTTTCCTTCACCACGGCGTCGATGTGGGGCTTGACCTTCACCTGGAAGTCGTTCTCCAGGCTCTGGGCCTGCTGCTGCGCACGGTCGCGCATGCGCTGAAGCTCCTGCTGTCCGTCCTCCAGGAACGCCTGTCGATCGCGCGTCTTGCGCACGATCTCCTGGCGCTTCTTGTCGGCGGCGTCGGGGGAGAGAACGCTTCCCTGCTTCTCCAACTCGTCCTGGAGCGCCTTGATCGCGGCGTCCGTCTTTTGCAGCTCGTTCTGTTTCTTGGTCCCTTCGGCGTCGATCTCGTTCTTCAGGACGTCCAGCTGCGACGCATAGCCCTTGCCGAGAAGCGTCTCGGCGGAAACCCGAGCCATGTCGAGGACCGCGATCCGCGGGCTGCGAACGTCCGGCTTGGCCGCGGCGGGAGCGGCATCCTGGGCAAGAGCGGCGCCGGCCGAGATGGCCAAGAACGTTGCGAGGAGGTACGTCTTTCTCATGTCTTCTCCTTAGAAAGTGGTGCCCACGGCGAACTTGAAGGCCGAGCTGGGCTGGAACGAGTCGCGGTTCGGGTTGATGGCGTAGATGAGCCGGAAGGGGATGTTGATCACGGGCATCGTAAAACGAATCTCCGCGCCCGTGGATGTGCGGAGCTTGCTGAGATCGATCTTCTCTCCCTCGAGATAGGCCTGGCCTGCGTCGAAGAAGAAGAGGAAGCGGAGGGAGGAGATGATGTCGAAGTAATACTCGGCGTTGCCGAGGACGAACTTGTCGCCGCCGAGAGAGCGGCCAACCGAGTCGACGGGACCCACAGTGCGGATGTTGTAACCGCGGATCTGCTGCTCTCCGCCCAGGAAGTAGCGCTGGTAGTAGGGCAGGCGCTGGGACTCGCCGTAGGGCGCGATCCACGCGGCGTTCACGCGGACACCGAGAGCGGTGCGCCGAGTGTGGGGCCAGTACCAGATCCCCTCGACGTCCGGACGGATGTAGTTGACGGTCCCGCCCAGGATCCCTCCCGCAATCTGCAGGCTGGTGGTGTACTTGACGCCGGCCCGGGGCGCGAACGGGCTGTCTGTCGTATTGTGAACGAAAGAGGGGCTGATCCGGCTCTCGTGGCGGTTCGTGTCGGTTCCGAAGAGGAAGGGGTTGTACGTGGGGGTCCCTGGCGTGGTCACCGTTGTCGTGCCCGTGGGATTCAGCCCCTCGATGGTGACGACCTCGTAGCTGTAGCTCAGGAATATCTGGCTGTAGCGGCGGAAATGGAAGCCGGTCGTTGCCGTCACGCCGGTCCCTCCCTGGGTATACCCCACGAAGGTCCCGTAGCTGTCGTACGTGATCTTTCTCTTGAAGAGGTCGACTCCCGCAGTGATCGGCCGGTCGAGGAAGTAAGGTTCGGTGACCGCGATCTGGTAGTTCTTGGTCCTCTTCCCTGTCTGAGCGTACAGCGAGAGGGTTTCGCCAGCCCCTAGGAAGTTGGACGTGGAAAACGAGGCGTTCAGGAACGTCCCTTCGAGACCCGAGACGCCGCCGCCGAAGGTGAACTGGTTTCTGTTCTGTTCCTGGACCTTGAAGGTGACGTCCAGCTTGTCGTCCCCCAGGGCCGAAGGCTGGAAATCCGGAGCCCCCTCCATCGGCTTGAAGTAGCCCAGTTGGTTCACACGACGGATCGACGCCTTCAGAGCCTCGGTGTTGAAGACGTCCCCCTCGTTCATGTAGATCTCGCGACGAATCACCTTGTCCCGCGTCGTGTCGTTCCCCGCGAACTTGATCCGACCGATGTAGTACCTCTTGTCCTCCTCCATCGAGATCACCAGGTCCACGACCTTCCGCGCCGGATCTGGGGCCCGCTTCGTAAACCCCGTCCACTGGAAGTACCCCTGGCTTCCGTAGAGGTCCCGGAGCTTCTCGTACGCCTTCTTGAACTTCGATTCGTCATACATGTCACCGGGTTGCGACTTGAAGAGAGTCTTGATCGGCTCCTCCTTGAACACCGTCAGCCCTTCGAACTTCACCTCCCCGATCCGGTACTGCTCCCCCTCGGTCACTGGAATCTTGAGGCTCAGCCACTTCTGAGGCTTCTTGGCACTCCCGCCGTCCCTGTAGTTCAGAACCGGCTCGCCCACCGTCGCCGTCACGTACCCGTTGGCCAGGTAGAAGTCCCGGAGCTTCGCCTGGGCCTCCCCCCACTTCTCCTCGGTATACGTGCTCTTCCCCCCGAGCCAACCCAGGTTCCAGAACCCCGCCGGTTTGAGCTTCTTCATCTCCCAGAGAAGCTGCGAGTCGGAAAAAACCTCGTTCCCCTCAAAGGCGATCTCCTTGATCTTGGTCTTCGGTCCCTCGTCGATGACAAAAGACAACTGAACCCCAGCCCCACCCAGGTTCTTCGCATCGTGCTTTACCGTCGCAAAAGACAAACCCTTCTCGTCGAGCATCTGCTTGATGATCGACTCCACCTTCCGAGCCCTCGCAGGATCGTAGAAAGTGTCGATCTTGATCTGGGCTTCCTTCTCCTTGAGCTTGTCCTCGATGTTCGACGTCGTCACCGCCTTCGACCCCCGGTAGTCCACGATCTGAACCCGACGCCGTTCCTGAACCACGAAATTGACGATCTTCCCTTTGGCACCGTCACGCACGTCGAGAAGAAGGTCCTGCAGAAAACCCGTGTCCCACATACGACGAAAGTCCTCCTTCAACCGAAGCTCGTCGTAGCGATCCCCAGCCTTCGTCGACACGTAGTAGAGAAGCGTCTCCGCCTGCAAGAACTGGTTCTGCGAGACGTTCACACTCTGGACGATCGGCGCATCCGAAGACCCCGCCTCCTGAGAGTGCGCCACAGGAGCGACCGACAAGAGAGCCAAGATCGTCAGGGCCCCGCCTGCGAAGCAGTACCACCGGCCCCTCTCGACGGGAGAGGCTGCTTTGTGCGCGGGTATTTTCATGCCGAGAGCGCCCCTCCCTGCCCGTCCTGCCAATACCAGAGGGCACCCTCTCGCACGCCGATCTCGATGGGGCGACCGCTCAGGATCTGGCCGCGGATGAAGGCTTCGGACAGGGCGTCCTCGATGTGGCGCTGGATCGCCCGACGCAGGGGGCGTGCGCCGTAGGAGCGGTCCGAGAGAGTCTGCCTGAGAATCCACTCCACTCCCTCGTCGCGAATGAGCAGTTCGATCCCCTTCTCCTTGAGGTTCAGGTTGAGCTGGTCGATGAGCAACCGGGTGATCCGCACCAGGTCCTCGTCGGTCAGGGCGTCGAAGATGATGATCTCGTCGATCCGGTTGATGAACTCGGGGTTGAAGGTGCGCTTCACCTCCCCCATGACCATCTCCCCGACCTGCTCGGCGGTTTGTCGGGCCTCGCCCGACGTGAAGCCCATGCGCCCCTTCTTCTCGATGAACCGGGCGCCGATGTTGGACGTCATGATGATGATGGCGTTCTTGAAGTCCACCGTGTTGCCGAGGCCGTCGGTCAAGTGACCGTCCTCGAAGACCTGCAACAAGATGTTGAAGATATCGGGATGGGCCTTCTCGATCTCGTCCAGCAGGACGACCGAGTAGGGGTTTCGCTTGACCCGCTCGGTGAGCTGCCCTCCCTCCTCGTGGCCCACGTAGCCCGGCGGAGAACCGATGAGCTTCGACACGGAGTGCTTTTCCATGTATTCCGACATGTCGAAGCGGACGAGCGTTCTCTCGCTCCCGAAGAGAAAGGCGGCGAGGCTTCGAGCCACCTCCGTTTTTCCGACCCCGGTCGGGCCCAGGAAGATGAAGGAGCCCACGGGGCGGTTGGGGTTCTTGAGGCCCGCCCTCGTCCGCCGGATGGCCCGGGCCACGGCGCTGATGGCGCTGTCCTGCGAGACGATCCGATGATGCAACTCCTCTTCCATGCGCAGGAGCTTGGCCGACTCCTCTTCCTTCACCGCCGTGATCGGGATCCCGGTCCACCGGGAGACGACCTCGTCGATGTCCCCCTTGGTGACTTCGTGGGTGCCGGCGCCTCCCATGTCCCAATGCTCCCGCACGATGTGGAGGTTCTCCCGCTGCGCCACGTCCTCGTCACGGGAGAAGCTCAACCGCTCGAAGGGCTCGCTCCGGTCCACGACCACGCGGATCTTCCGCGAGAACTCCGGCGCTTCGCCGAGGGCGACGGCGTCGCGGAGCTTCACGCGGCTCCCGGCCTCGTCCAGCAGGTCGATCGCCTTGTCGGGAAGGAAACGATCGGTGATGTAGCGATTGGACTGGTAGACCGCCGCCTCCAGGGCATCGTCCTGATAGGTGACGTGGTGGAACTTTTCGTACCGGTCCTTGATCCCCCTGAGGATCTGGATCGTCTCCTCCTCGGTGGGGGATGCCACCTTCACGGCCTGGAAGCGGCGCTCGAGGGAGCGATCCTTCTCGATGTACTTCCGGTACTCGGCCGGGGTGGTGGCCCCGATGCACTGGATTTCCCCCCGCGACAAGGCGGGCTTGAGAATATTGGCCGCGTCGAGGCTTCCCTCGGCCGAGCCCGCCCCCACGAGCGTGTGCAGCTCGTCGATGAAGATGATGATGTTGTGGTTCTCGGTGAGCTCCCGCATGATCGTCTTCAGCCGCTCTTCGAACTGCCCCCGGTACTTTGTCCCGGCCACGATCAGCGAGATGTCCAGCGCCAGGATCCGCTTGTCCGCAAGGTAGACCGGAACATCCCCCTGGACGATCTTGTTGGCGAGCCCCTCGACGAGAGCGGTCTTCCCGACACCCGGTTCGCCGATCAAGACCGGGTTGTTCCGGGTGCGGCGGCAGAGGACCTGGACGATCCGGGCCAGCTCGTCCTGTCGCCCGACGAGGGGATCGAGGACGCCCCGGGCCGCTGCCTCCGTCAAGTCTCGGGAGAACTCCGACAGGAGCGGAGTCTCCTTCGTCTTCCCGACGTTCGCCTTTTCGTTGAGGAGCTGAACGATGTCCTCCCGCGCCGACGAGAGGCGCATCCCCTTCTCCCCGAGGATGCCGGCCGCGACGCTCTTTTCCTCTCGCATCAGCCCCAGAAGGATGTGCTCGGTGCCGATGTAGTTGTGGAGCATTCGCTCGGCTTCTTCGGCCGCATAGCCGAGAACCCGCTTCGACTCCAGGGACAACGGGATGTCGACCGAGGTGGAGACCTTGTCGCGATAGAGGGCCCTTCCCTCGATGTCCTTGCGAATCGTCTCCATGGAGAGGTGGCTCTTGCTGAAGATCCGCGAGGTGAGTCCCTTCCCCTCCCGGATGAGGCCCAGGAGCAGATGCTCGGTTTCGATGGAGCTGCTCCCGAGTTGGCTGGCCTCGTAGCGGGCGAAGAAGATGACCCGTCTCGCCCGCTCCGTGTACCTCTCGAACATCGCTCGATTCTAGCCCAAAAGCTCTTGTGGCCGCACGGGATGCAGGGTTCCGCCGTCGAGGCGCAGCGTTCGATCGCAGGCGGTGGCAAGACGTTCATTGTGTGTCACCAGAACCACGGAGATCCGCCGCTCCTTGTTGAGACGCTTCAGGAGGTCGTACAGTCGGTCTCCCGTCTGCTGGTCCAGGTTCCCCGTCGGCTCGTCGGCCAGGAGCGCCCGGGGCGACTGCACCAGCGCTCGCGCTACCGCGACCCTCTGTTGCTCCCCTCCCGAAAGGGCGCCGGGACGATGATCGAGCCGGTCGACCAGCCCGAGTTCCACAAGCAGGGTTCGGGCCCGAGCCGTGGCCTCGGTTGCCGGAACGCGAGCGATCAGGAGAGGCATCGCCACGTTCTCGAGGGCCGAGAACTCCGGCAGAAGGTGGTGGAACTGGAAGACGAAACCAAGGGTGCGATTGCGGAAGGCGCCGAGGCGCTCGGGAGCCATCTCGAAGACGTTCTCGCCGGCCACCGTGACGGTCCCGGAGTCCGGCCGGTCGAGGGTCCCGAGGACGTGGAGAAGTGTCGACTTCCCCACCCCCGACGCGCCGGTGATCGCGACCATCTCCCCGGCTACCACGTCGAGACGAACGCCTTGCAGGACGGACACGTACCCCGCGGCGGTCCGGTAACCCTTGACCAGGTCCGCGGCCACGATGAGAGGCTCGGCGGTCGTGGCGCTTTCCTTCACTCGTTCCGCAGCGCCTCGGCTGGATCGAGGCGTGCCGCCCCCCGCGCCGGGTGGAGCGTGGCGAGAAAGCACGTAGCGAGGGCGGCGAGGATCACGAAGGCGGCGTCCCTCGGCAGAAGCGTGAACGGGACGTAGGAGACCTGGTAGACCTCCTGCGGGACACGGATGAGACGGAAGTGGTCCAAAACGCGGCAGGCTCCCCAGCCGAGAAGGGCGCCGGTCAAGGTTCCGACGGCGCCGATCACCGTCCCCTGGAGCATGAATATCCGGGCGATGGCCCCTCGAGACGCCCCCATCGACACGAGGATCGCGATGTCCTTGTGCTTCTCCATCACCATCAGGATCAGCGTGGCCACGATGTTGAGGGCGGCCACCATGACGATGAGGCCGATGGTGATGGCGATGGCCGTCTTCTCGAGCCACAGCGCGGCGAAGAGGCTGTGGTTCATGTCGATCCAGTCCTGGGTGATGAAGCCCTCGCCCAGGGCCTGGACGATCGACCGCTCGACCTCTTTCACCGCGTACATGTCGTCGACTCGAACTTCGACGAGAGAAGCCCTGTCCCCTGCCTCGAAGAGACGCTGCGCGTCGCTGAACGAAAGGTAGGCCCAGGCCGCGTCGAACTCGTAGAGGCCGCTGCGGACGGTCCCCGCCACGCGGTAGCGCGCCACCCGCGGCAATATTCCCATTGGGGAGAGGCGCCCGTGGGGCGACATCACGGTCACGACGTCGCCGACGCTGACGCCCAGCGCGGTAGCCATGTCGCGACCGAGAAGGATCGGCGCCAGCCCCTCTCGGGGGGAGGGGACGAGGGCTTCGAGCTCGCCGCCCTCGACCTGGTTGGCCAGCTCGGTCACTGTTCGCTCGTCCGCCGGAACGATCCCCTTGAGTGTGGAAAGCGCCGTCGAGCCGGTGGGCCCGCTGATGACGGCCTTGCCGTACACGGCGGGCGCCGAACCGACGACTCGGGGCACACGCCGGACGGCGACGACCACACTCCGATAGTCCTCGAGTGGCTCGGTTCGACTGCTGAAGATGCTCACGTGTGCCGTGGCACCCAGGATCCTCGACCGAACCTCGCTTTGCAGCCCCGTCATCAAGCCTAGCGCGATGAGGACGGCCATGACACCCACGGCGACGCCCAGGATCGAGATCCCCGAGATCACGGAGATGAAGGCCTGCTTCCGCCGCGCCATGAGGTAGCGCAGCGCGATGCGAAGCTCAAACGGCATCAGTTGGCTTTTCCCGACCCGCCTCGGGGCGCATGTGGGGGAAGAGAATCACATCGCGGATCGACGGGGAGTCGGTGAGAAGCATGGCGAGCCGATCGATTCCCACGCCGCAGCCTCCGGTCGGCGGCATGCCGTGGCCAAGGGCGCGGATGTAGTCGTCGTCCATGAGGTGCGCCTCGGCGTCTCCTCCTGCCCGCTGCCGAAGCTGGTCGAGGAAGCGGTCGCGCTGCTCGAGGGGATCGTTCAGCTCCGAGAAGCCGTTGGCTACTTCCATGCCCGCGATGAACAGCTCGAAGCGATCGGCGACCGACGCGTCGTCAGCGCGGCGCTTCGAGAGCGGAGAGATCTCCACCGGGTAGTCGATGATGAACGTCGGCTCCCAGAGGCCTTCCTCGCCGAAGTCCTCGAAGAGCCGGGCGATCCGCTTGCCGTGGGACACCTTGAGATGTGTCTCCTCCCAATGGGGCAACATCCGCGCGTCGCACAGCGCCCTAAAGTCCCCTGAGCGAATGAGGCTATCGAGCTCCTCCGGATCTTCGATGTACTTCACCGAGTCGATTGAAAGCGCGGCCTCCCCAGAAGTTACGGCCTTGAAGATGGCATCGACCATCCGCATCCGCGCGAACGGCGCCTTCAGGTTGAGATCGCGCCCCTTGTAGGAGATCGCACTGCCACCGCTCAAGCGGTCGGCCGCAGCGACGATCAACGCCTCCGTCGTATCGATGACGTCCCGACAGTCGAAATACGCGGTGTAGAACTCCAGCATCGTGAACTCGGGGTTGTGCATCGACGACACGCCCTCGTTCCGGAAGTTGCGGTTGATCTCGTAGACCCGCTCGAGCCCCCCCACCACGAGCCGCTTCAGATACAGCTCGGGTGCGATCCGGAGGTAGAGATCCATGTCGAGAGCGTTGTGATGGGTCTTGAACGGCCGTGCCAGAGCACCGCCGGGAATCGCCTGCATCATCGGCGTCTCGACCTCGACATAGCCGCGGCCGTCCATGAATCGCCGGATCTCCGACACCATGGTGCTCCGCGCCACGAAGGTGCGTCGCACTTCAGGGTTGGCGATGAGGTCTACATACCGCTGGCGATAGCGGAGCTCGGTGTCGGAAAGACCGTGCCACTTCTCGGGTGGAGGCAAGAGCGCCTTGGACAGGAACGTCAGCTCCTGCGCCTCCACCGACAGCTCTCCCTTGCGCGTCCGCATGACCCTCCCCGCGACGCCGACGAAGTCTCCGAGGTCGAGGAGATCGAAGAGGCGGTACCCCGCGTCGCCGACCCGGTCCAGCCGTACGTAGATCTGGAGCTTCGCGTCCCCTTCCGACAGCGTGGCGAAGGATGCCTTGCCGTGGCCACGCTTCAGGGCGACGCGTCCCGCGATGCGGACCTGCACGCCGAGGGTCTCGAGATCCTCCAGGCTCTTGCCGCCATACGCAGCCACGATCTCCGCCAGCGTCTGGGTCCGGTGGAAGCGGTTCGGGAACGGGTCGACTCCCATCTCCCGAAGTGCGGTCGCCTTCTCGAGCCTCTGTGCGGACTCGGCCGGCCATCCCTCGACCGGGGGAACCGCTGGGGCCGGTGGCTCCCTCCCGTCAGACACTCTTCGCCTCCCCGGTCTTTCGGACCGTTCGCATGACACTGTCCAGGACGCCGTTGACGAAAGCGGGAGAGTCGGCTTCGCCGAAGCGGCGCGCCATCTCCACTGCTTCGTCGATGATCACCGCCGACGGCGTAGCGGGCTCGGCGATCAGCTCATAGGTGGCGATTCGCATGACGCTCAGGTCCACCGCTGCGATCCGCTCGAGGCGCCAGTTCGTCGCGGCCGCGGCGATCGCCGCGTCGATGGCCTCGACCGTCCGTTGGGCACCGAACGCCAGGCGCTCCGCCATGACTCGTGTCTCCGGCGTCGTGGTCCGGACGCTCCAGAATGCCTCGGCCACTCGCGTTATGGGATCGCCGCAATGGGCCCACTGGTAGAGCATTTGAAACGCGCACTCCCGAGCCTTGGTTCGCCGGCCCATCGTCTAGCAAGGACCGTGAAGGCGCCAGAGCCCCGAGGGAAAGAGGATCAACGCGATCGCCCGCCGGCCCGCGGCCCACGCCGTGGCCGGTCGCGCCTCACGCTTCGGCTTCCGGCTCTGCCCCTCCGGGTCCCTTGCAAGAGGTTCAGGGCGTGGACCATGGCCACCGCGGCGCGCGCCGCTTCTGCGCCCTTGTTCTCAGGCCCTGGGGCCGAACGGGCGAGGGCTTGCGCCTCCTGACGAACGGTGAGGACGCCGAAGGCCACGGGCACGCCGGTCTCCAGAGCCACCGCGGCCAGTCCCGACGCGGCCTCGCGGGCAACGTGCTCGTAGTGGTCGGTATCCCCGCGGATCACCGCCCCGAGGGCGACGATGGCGTCGAAGCGCCGTGAGCGCGCTGCGGCCTGGGCGGCAAGGGGAAGCTCGAAAGCCCCGGGAACCTCGACGACCGTCACGTCCTCCGTTCGTGCTCCGGCCGTGCGGAGTGCTTCCTGAGCGCCGGAAACCAACCCCTCGACGATCCGATCATTGAACCTGGCGCGGAGAAGGACGACATGGAGGCCCACGGCGTCGGCTCGTGCGGCGGGGGCTTCCTTCATCGGCCCTTGAAACGAGGAGGGCGCTTCTCGAGGAAGGCCGCGGTCCCCTCCTTCATGTCCTCGGTCGTGCAGAGGAGACCGAAGAGGGTGGCTTCATGCCCTCGGGCCTCATCGAAGGGCATCTCGAGCCCGTCGTGAACCGCTTCGAGGGTGAACCGCAATGACTGTGGCCCGTTCGCCATCATCTTGCGGAGCAGACCCTCGGCTTCGGCCAGGAGGTCCTCCTGCGGAACCACGCGGTTCACGAGACCGATGCGGAGGGCCTCATGGGCGTCGATCATCTCGCCCGTCAGGAGCATCTCCAGGGCTCGCCCCTTCCCCACGAGGCGCGGCAATCGCTGCGTCCCCGCGTACCCGCACATGAGGCCGAGCCTGACCTCGGGTGTGCCGAGCTTCGCGTTCTCCGAAGCGACGCGGACGTGGCACGCCATCGCCAGCTCGCATCCCCCACCGAGGGCGAAGCCGCCAATCGCCGCAACCACGGGCTTGCCGAGCCTCTCGATGCGGTCGAAGACGCGCTGTCCTCGCAGCGCACGATCACGTCCTTCGATCGCGGTCTGGTTCGACAGCTCCGCTATGTCCGCACCCGCGACGAACGCCTTGGGTCCCGCCCCTGTAAGGATGACGCCCAGGACCGAGCCGTCGGCGCCCAATTCCCCGAACGCCGCGTCCAATTCCTCGATGGTCCGATCGTTGAGAGCGTTGAGCTTCTCCGGGCGCGCGATCGTGACGATCGCCACACCGTCCCGCGTCTCGACGCCGAGGTTCTGATAGGACATGGAGATCCTCTACACCAGGCCAGGCGTTGGCTTGGGCGGCTCCTGGGAATAGTCGTAGAAACCCTTGCCGGACTTTCGGCCGTGGAGCCCGGCCTGCACCATCCGCCGAAGGAGCGGCGGCGGCGCGAAGCGTTTCTCCCGGAAGTCGTCGAACATGATGTTCGCGATGGCACACGTGGTGTCGAGCCCCACGAAATCGAGAAGCGTCAGCGGTCCCATGGGATGTCCGCACCCGAGCTGCATTCCGCGGTCGATGTCCTCGACGGAACCAACTCCCTCCTCCACCGCGCGGATCGCATCGAGGAGGTAGGGAACGAGGAGCCGGTTGACGATGAAGCCCGTCTTGTCGGCGGAACGGACCGGCGTCTTCCCCAGGCTCGTCGCGAAGGCGCAAGCCTCGTCGAAGGCCTCAGGGGAGGTGAGCGGAGACCGCACGACCTCGACGAGCTTCATGAGCGGAACCGGGTTGAAGAAATGGAGGCCCACGAACCGGGCAGCCCGCCGCGTCGTCGCGGCCATCTCCGTAATCGACAGGGACGAGGTGTTGGACGCGAAGATCGTGGAGGGGGGACAACGGGCGTCGAGGGTGCTGAAGACCTCGGCCTTCGCCGCGAGATTCTCCACCGCCGCCTCGATGACGATGTCGCATGGGGCGAGGCTGTCCAGAGAGGTCGTGCCTTCGAGTCGGGCCAACACCTCGTCGCGGCGCTCGGGGGTGACCTTTCCCTTCTCCACTCCCTTGGCTAGAAAGGCGTCGATGCGGCCGAGGCCCTTCTTGAGCAACGCGTCACTGACCTCCCGCACCACGACGCGGTAGCCCGCCTCGGCCGAGACCTGGGCGATCCCCGAGCCCATGAGCCCACAACCCACTACGCCCACGGTCTTTATGGTCATTCAGGCCGCTGCCTCGAGCACCATGGCGATCCCCTGCCCGCCCCCGATACATGCCGTCGCGAGGCCGTACTTCCCCTTCCGGCGCCGTAGCTCGTGCGCGAGTGTCAGCAGCAGTCGCGCTCCCGTGGCCCCGAGGGGATGGCCGAGAGCGATGGCACCGCCGTTGACGTTGGTCTTCTCCCGGGACAACCCCAACTCCTTCTCGACGGCGAGATATTGACCCGCGAAGGCCTCGTTCACCTCGACGACGTCCATGTCGCCGATCTTCAACCCGGCGGCGTCGAGCGCCTTCCGCGACGCTGGCACCGGGCCGATTCCCATGATCTCGGGGGGCACGCCCGCCATTCCCCAGGAGACGACGCGCGCCAGGACGGAGAGCCCTCTGCGCTCGGCCTCCCCTCCCTGGGCCACCACCAGGCACGCGGCGCCGTCCACAATGCCGCTGGCGTTGCCGGCCGTGACGGACCCGTCCTTCCCGAAGGCGGGCTTGAGGCTCGCGAGTCCATCGAGAGTCGTATCGGGCCTCAGGTGGTCGTCGCGCTCCACGCGGAGCGTCTTTCGGCCGCGCGCCACGTCGATGGCCACGATCTCGTTGGCGAACACGCCGCGCTCCTCCGCCGCGGCGGCGGCCTTCTGGCTCCGCAAGGCGTAAGCGTCCATCTCCTCGCGACCGATGCCGTGGCGCCGGGCCAGAGCATCCGCGGTCTCCGCCATGTACAACCCACACTGCGTATCCAGGAGAGCCACCATGAGCGAGTCTTCGAGCCGCCCCTCCCCGAGGCGCAAACCGGATCGGGCGCCGCGCACGACGTGGGGCGCCTGCGTCATGTTCTCCATGCCGCCAGCCAGAACGAATCGCGCTTCGCCGAGGCCGACCATCTGCGCCGCGGAAACGACGGCCTGGATCCCCGACCCGCAGAGCCGATTGACGGTCAGCGCCGGCGTCTCGACGGGAACGCCCGCCTTGAGCCCCACGTGGCGGGCTCCGTAAAGGGCGTCGCCGGAGGTCTGGAGAGCATTTCCCATGACCACGTGGTCGATCCACTCGGGTCGCACGGCGGAGCGTTCCAGGGCGCCTCGGGCCGCATGAACGCCCAGGTCGATGGCCGACACGTCCTGGAAAGCCCCGACGTACTCCGCCATGGGCGTTCGCGCGCCGCCCACGATTACAACGTCTGGGGTCATGGAACTCCTCTGAGACCGGTCGTGTCGTCCGATAGGACCCGTAATCATAGCACGCCGCTTGACTTGCCCCGCGGCGGCGGAATAGTCTGCCGGGGAGGTGATGCGTCGCTCCCTACGTCTCGTGATCGTCTTCACGGCGGTCGTGGTTCCGGCCTGCGGAAAGCCTTCCACCAACACCGCGGTCGCGAACCAGACGCGTACTTTCGTCCCCCCTCAGGGCGCCGACATCGGCTTCACGGCGAACGACTGGTCCACCGACACGGGCGCCGGACGGGAGGTCTTCGCCGTCCGGATCGATGGCTCCGAACGAACGCGTCTCACCTTCTGCAACGAGGGCGCCCAGCCGTGCGACACGGTGGAGGCCGCCTTCGCTCCGGACCACGCCCGGGTGGCCGCGCGGCAGCGTTTCACCTCGGACGACGTCGAGTCTCTCGTCTTCATCGACCTGGCTCGGAGCGGCTCGGCCGAGCTGGTGTCGTCGTCGCAGCACGTCTCAGGGGTCGACTGGTCCCGGGCCGCCGACACCCTCGCCTACAGCGCGATCGGGACGACAAGCGTCGACGATCTCTTCCGCACCGACGTCAAGCGTCCCACCACCGACAACCAGCAGAATACCGTGAACCTGACCTGCCTTCCCGCAGGCAACACGGCAGGAATCGTCTGCGATCCGACGATCGCCGATCGGCGGCCGCGCATTGATCCGACAGGGAGCACGGCGGTCTTCGAAAGGATTCCGCCGGGAGGCAAGGGAGACGTCTACATCTTTCAGACCACGGCGTCCCAGACCCTGGTCGCTCCCGCCGGACCCGGAACGAGTCCCCTACCTGGAACGCCCTACTTCGTCGGCTCGAACGCCGACCCTGCCTTCTCGCCGGACGCCGGGTCGATCGTCTTTCGCCGCCTGACGGCCACCGGCAACGGAAGCCTCGGAAGTTGGGACATCCTCGCGGTGAAGAGCGACGGAAGCGGGCTGGCACTGATCGTCACGGGCCCCGCCTACCGGGGCGCTCCCGACTGGGGCGCCCAGGGAATCGTCTTCCCCGAGGGGAATCCTGCCACTGGCCAATACAGCCTTGTGGTCGTGCAACCCGACGGGAGCGGGCGACGCACCGTTCTGACCCTCGATCCGGGCTTCGTCCTCTCGAACCCGCGCTGGCTGAAGTAGCTCGCTCGCGGGCTTCACCTCAGCCGAACATCCCCTCCCTGTACGCGACGATGCGTCCCACCACGGCCGACGCGGCGACCGTCAGCGGTGAGGCCAGATAAAGCTTCCCCGGCCCCGAGCGGTTCTGGTAGTTCCGGTTGATCGCGGACACCGTCACCTGCTCCGCCCTTGACGAAACCCCGGGGCCACAGCCGATGCAGGCGCCGCAGCCCGGGTGGATCAGGCGAACGCCCGTCTTCTCGAAGACGTCGATGTAGCCCCGGCGCCGTGCATATTCCTCGACACTCGCGGAACCGAATTGAATGAAGAACTCAATACCCGATTTCACGCGTCTTCCAGCGGCCAGCGCGTCGCGCATGACCTGGGCGTAGAGGTCGAGATCCACCTCCTTGCCGGCAGTGCAAGAGCCACCGTACGCGATGTCGATTACGACCTCCCCAATGTCGTCGATGAAGGCGCCGTTCGTCGGATCGGACGGGATCCCGCGGGCCGGATCCCCTGGGGTCGCCACCATGGGCCGGATGGCCGATAGCTCGATGGAGTGGACGCCGCCGGCGTATTCGGCCCCGGCGTCGGGGGCCACAACCTTCGCGCGAAGAGCCTCGATTGAGGCGCCGGGGCGCCTCTCCGCGATCCACCGGAGCATGGCCTCGTCCCCTTCGACGACACCCGCCTTTGCGGCGCACTCGGTTGCCATGTTGGCAAGCGTCGCGCGCTCGTCGGGAGAAAGCGACGCGAGGCCGGGTCCCCCGAGCTCCAGCACGCGGTCCAGCGTCTCCTGGCGTTTCGCGTGAGTGGCAAGGATGTGGAGCATCACGTCCTTCGCGGTCACTCCCGCTCTCAGGGCGCCCGTCAGCTCGAAGCGGATGGACTCCGGGACCTCGACGAAAGTGACCCCGGACTGGATGAGGGCGGCATATTCCGTCGCTCCAACACCATAGGCCAGCGCATTCAGGGACCCGCCCATGCACGTGTGGCTGTCGGTCGCCTGGATGAAGTCCCCAGGCTCGATGATTCGCTCGCGCGCCACGCTGTGGCAGATCCCGGGAGAGATACCATCCCTCGCCGAGAAATCCAGAACACCGGTCTTCCGCTGGAAGTCGCGCTGCCGATCGCGGAGGACCTGGATCTTGGGGGCGAAGGGGGCCATTTTCGCGACGCCGTCGGCGTAGATGAGGTGGTCCTCGAAAACCGCGAACTTCTGCGCCCCGGCGAGACGGTAGTCGGCGCCGTGCTCCTGCTCCAGAAAGTAGTCCACCTGGGCCGTCGTGAACTCGTGGGAATAACCGCCGTCCACTCGCACGCAGACGGCATCTCCTGGCTTCAGAAACACAGGCCCCGAGGCGCCCACGACGTGACGCGCCAGGATCTTCTCGGCCAGTGTCATGGGTCGCGGAGGTGTCGTGATTCGTGGAAGCGTGACGCCGCCGGCGGCATGGGCTTTCGTGAATGCGAAGAGCCCGCCGTATTCCACGATGCTACGCGTGACCCTGTCGCTGCCGGCGATGAAGGCCGACAGCGGTACGCTCTCGCCGGCTTGGAGCCGGAGGAGGAGCGCGTGATCGCCCATCAGGACCCCCTGGGCGACGTTGTTGCGAGCGTGAATCGGAGCGAACGACGTGGCGATGGCGATCCGGATCCCCGACCACTTCTCGGCCTGAACCGCCGTCTCTCGCGAAGATCCGACGCCCTTGCGCAGACCGGAGACGATCACCTCGAAGTTCCCCGCGATGAGCGAGCCCTCGGGAAAGAGGCGTTCGGCGTTCACCGTGATTCCCGCGTAGGCGTTCCGCGCGATGTCCTCGGGCCGGTAGTCGAAGCAGGCCCACGCCGGCGTCATCGCATCGGTGTTGACGTCGTCGAGAAGATCCTCGACCCGCAAGTCCTTCATCTGGAGGTCCAGGTCTCCGCGGAGCTGCCGGCGAATGAGATCGGGGTCCTTGGTGAGGAACAGGACTCGCTTCCCCGGCGTGAGAGCGATGCGGCGCCGGATCATGATGTCGCTCGGAGCCGCGCGGCGACCGCGTCGCCGACCTCGCGGGTGCCGAGATGGCCGCCGATGTCGGCCGTCGTCGTCCCGCTCTCGACCCCCCATCGTACCGCCGCTTCGATTCGCGCCGCCTCCTCCCGCCAGCCGAGGTTATCGAGCATCAGGCCGGCGGTGAGGATGGCGCCCATGGGGTTGGCGACGCCCTTGCCAGCCATCGCCGGCGAGGACCCATGGACCGGCTCGAAGAGGCTGAGGCTCCCGGGGTGGATGTTCCCGGACGCGGCCATTCCCAAACCTCCCTGGAGCCCGGCCGCCAGGTCGGTCACGATGTCACCGAACATATTCGAGGTCACGATGACCTGAAATTGCCTCGGATCGCGGACCAGTTGCAGGCAGAGGTTGTCCACGTAGAGATGCCGCGCCTCGATGCCCGCGAACTCGAGGGCGACGCTCTTGAAGACCCGCTGCCAGAGATCGTGTGCGTGGACGAGGACGTTGGACTTGTCCGCCATGGTCACGCAGGTTCGCCCGGTGGCTTTGGCGAACTCGAATGCGTGACGGACGATGCGCTCCACACCCTTGCGCGTGTTGAGGTCGACCTCGGTGGCGACCTCGTCAGGGGTTCCCTTCTTGAAGTTTCCCCCCATCATGACGTAAAGCCCTTCGGTGTTCTCGCGGAAGACCACGAAGTCCACGTCGGCGGGGGTCACGCCCTTGAGGGGACACAGCCGCTCGTGGAAGAGTCGCACCGGGCGGTGGTTGACGTAGAGGTCGAGCTTGGTCCGCAGCCCCAGAAGGATGTCGAGGGCGTGACGGTTGTCCGCGACCCGAGGATCTCCCATCGCTCCGAGGAGGATCGCGTCGAAGCCGTCGCGCAACATCGGCACCGCATCGTCGGGGAGAGTGACGCCCGTCCCCAGGTATCGGTCGGCGCTCCAATCGAAGACAACGGGCTTGAGACGCCGACCCGACGCGGAGGCCACAGCGGTGAGAGCCTTCATAGTCTCGGCGATGACTTCGGGGCCAATGCCATCGCCGGGGACGACCGCGATTCTAAGGACGTCTTGGCTCACTTCCTCCACGCACGGGGGCGGAACCCCGGATTCAAGAGCCTCCACAGCCCGACGGCCAGAGTCGAGCCGGCGCAGTCCTTGACCACGTCCCAGAAGGACGCGTCCCGCCCCGGCACGAACGACTGATGGAACTCGTCGCTCACGCCGTAGAGCGTGCAGAGAACGATGATCAGAATCGCCTCTCCTCTCACGAGGGGCCGACCGAGTCCGCCACTCGTGGCACGCGAGACGAGAAGGCCGAGGATGCAGTAGGCGATGGGGTGGGTGATCCAGTCCGGGATACGTCCCGCGACGCCGACGTCGGACTGAGCCGACGCCACGAAGAGGACCAGCATCCAGACGCCGACGGGTCCCCAGAGGACGAGGGCGCGGGTCACGCTAGCTCGGGAAGGGATACATGAGCCAGCCGACGACGACCGACGACAGAACGAAGGCCCCGAAGAGCAAGGCCCCGAGGCGGAGGCGGGGCTGGAGGTCGTCCCGCAGGAGCGTCGCGAAGACGGTAGACACGAGGGCCGAGAAGACCAGCAGAGAGACGAGGTGGCTGGTCATCACGGACGAGAGGGTGGCCTTCACGAACGAGAGTAGAGTGGCCACGTGGCTCGCGATCACGCCTTGCGCCCCAGCGCCGTGTCGAGGGCGTCGAGGATGACCATGACGTTCAGGAGGCCACCGACCTCGGTGAACGTGTTGCCGTATTCGTGAGCCGGAGCCGTCACCTGGCCGGAGTCCAACCCCAGGTACCGCACGACGAAATAGGGAAGGCCGATCGCCATCTGGGCCAGGCTGCGAAGAAAGGAAAGCGGGTCGTCGAGGCCGAAATACATTTGCAGGCGGGCGTCCATGGCCACGCCAAGGACGAAAAGGGCGCCGATAGCCAGGAGGAAGACGAGCCCCTTTCCGAATCGGCCAAGAAAGAAATGCCCTGCCCCCGGGACGAGCCAGGCGAGGATGCAGGCGGGGAGTGCGGCACCGGAGTTCGGCTCGGACAACGGTCTCTCCTCTCTCCGCGCGGCGTGCGCGACAAACGGGAGGGAGATGGTAACGGCCCGCTCCGAGGGGCGTCAAGCCGCGCGCGTTGACGCCCGTGGTCGCCGGCTCTTAAGATCGTTGGATGTATCGACGATGTCCGCGACGGTGGACGGCTTCACTGGTCGTATCTAGTGCGCTCCTGATCGGTGTCGGGCCCGCGGTCGCCGACGAGATCTTCCGCGTCGAGGACCTCCGGCCCGGCATGACCGGCATCGGCCGTACCGTCTTCGAGGGCTCCCGCATCGACGAGTTCAAGGTCACGATCCTCGGCGTCCTGGACAACGCCATCGGCCCGAAGCAGAGCCTCGTGATCGCCCGTCTCGAGGGCGGCCCCCTTGAGAAGACCGGCGTGATCGCCGGAATGAGCGGAAGCCCCGTCTACATCGACGGCAAGCTTCTGGGGGCCGTCTCCTATGGCTTCCCCTTTTCCAAGGAAACGATCGGCGGGATCACGCCGATCACCAGCATGATCGAGGCTACGGACACGGACGCGCCGCGTCCGGCCTCGGCGCGCTTCGCTCCGCCCCTCCGTGAGGGAGGCATAGCGCTCCCCCTCGACCGCGCAGCCGTCGTGGCGGCGCTCCAGCGTCCTCTCAGGGCGATCTGGCCCGATGCCGGTTCATGGCGTGGAGAAGCGCTTCCCGGTCCAATGGCCGGCGGCGCCTTGTCTCCCCTGGCCCTCCCCCTCGTCTTCAACGGCTTCGATTCCTCGGCCTTCGACTGGGCTCGCGGCGTCTTCGGAGGCCTCGGCTTCACGCCTGTGGTCGGGCCGGGGCGAAGCGCCCCTCCCGCCGACCCCATCCCGGACTTGCAGCCCGGCTCGGCCATCGGCATCTCGCTGGTCGAAGGAGACCTCGACCTTTCGGTCACCGGGACCGTGACGAGAGTCGACAAGGACCGCGTCTACGCCTTCGGCCACCCTTTCTACAACCTGGGGCCCACGCAGTTTCCGATGAAGAAGGCGTACGTGTACTCGGTCTTCCCGAGCCTCTACTCGTCCTTCAAGATCTCCGCCGCCTTCGACGCCGTCGGAACCATGGACCAGGACCGCTCGTCGGGGGTGGCGGGCCGGCTCGGCAAGGCGCCGAGAATGATCCCGGTGGCCGTGAAGCTGGCGACGAGCCGCGGTCAGGAGCGCCGGTTCTCGTTCCGCATCGTCGACGACGAGCTCTTCAGCCCGGCTCTCGCCTACGTCTCGCTCCTGTCGGTCCTTCAGGGCAACGAGCGGGCCTTCGGCACTTCTACCGTTCGGGTGAACGCTCGCGTGACGCTGTCTGGGGGACGCGAGGTCAAGGTCGACGACCTCTTCGCCGAAGGCCAACCCTCGGCTCAGGCCTCGGCTCTCGTGGCGGCGCCGATGGCCTACCTGCTCTCGAACAACTTCGAGCGCGTGAGCGTCGAGAAGCTGGACGTGGACGTCTCGTCGTTCGAGACGATCCAGAGCGCTTCGCTTCAACGGGCGTGGATCGAGCGCGCCGGGCCGATTCACGCCGGATCGAGCGTGCCGCTCAGACTCCAGCTCCGCAGCTACCGCGGCGAGGTCTTGTCGGAGACGATTCCGGTTCAGATCCCCGCCAACGCGCCGCCGGGTCAGTATTCGCTCCTCGTGGCCGACGCGCAGGCCCTCACCACCCTCGAGCAGCGCGAGATGCGCCAACCGTTCATTCCCAGGGACCTCGATCAGCTCATCCGCGCCATCAACAGCCTGAGGCGGAACAACCACGTCTACTCCCGCCTCATGCGGGCCGACGAGGGAGCCATCGTGTCGGGGGAATACTTCCAGTCCCTTCCCCCTTCCGTGCTGTCGGTCCTGGGGGCCGGAGAGCCTGGCAGCGGCATCGTCCCGCTCCGCTCGGCTGCCGTCTGGGACTTCGACCTGCCCACCGACTACGCCTTCTCGGGCTCACGGCTCCTCGCCCTGACCGTCGAGCGCTGAAGGACTCTGGAGGCCTCATGTCCCGCCGCGCCTCTCTGACGCTCCTCGCCCTCGCCCTGCCCCTGCTTCTCCGAGCGGCGCAACCTCAGTTCTGGAAGATCGAAGGCGCCCGCGATTTCCTCGACGGAGTCACCGAGGGAGTCTCCGTGGACTCGGAGGGACGCGTGCGCCTTTCCCCCGCGTCGAGCGTCGTTCACGACCCGGAATCGCCGTACGTGTGGTGCCTGACCCGCGACAAGAAGGGCGCCCTCTACGTCGGCACGGGGAATGACGGCAAGGTCTTCAAGGTCGAGTCGGGCAAGGCGAGCCTCTTCTTCGACGCGGAGGAACTCGAGGTCCACGCTCTGGCCGTTAGTCCCGACGGACGGCTCTACGTCGGAACGTCTCCCGACGGAAAGGTGTACGCCGTCGATGCGAACGGCGCCGCGACGCCGTTCTACGACCCGTCGGACAAGTACATCTGGGCCCTGGCTTTCGATCACGCGGGCAATCTCCTTGTGGCCACAGGCGCCGACGGCAAGATCTACCGCGTCGACAAGAAGGGAGAGGCGACGGTCCTCTTCACGGGTCCCGACACCCACATCATCTCTCTCGCCACCGACGACAAGGGGAACGTCTACGCCGGCAGCTCCCCCGGCGGGATCATTTACAGGATCGACGCGGCCTCGAAGGCCTTCGTTCTCCTCGACTCGCCCTACCGTGAGGTCAAGGGCCTGGCGGTGGGTCCTGACGGCGTCGTCTACGCCGCGGTCATCGACGGCAAGGACGAAGGCCCTCGGCCGGCTCCGACACTCCCGACCCCGCCTCCCTCGCCGGCCGGCGGCGTCTTTGCCGAGGTGACCGTGACGGAGAGCTTCTCCGCAGCCTCGCCTTCGGCCGCTGGGCCTTCGTCGCCCATGCGCACCGGCGACCTCGCTCGCAGCGGGGCGACCAAGGGAGCCGTTCTGCGCCTGTTGCCGGCCGGGGAGGTCGAGACACTTTGGACTTCCGCCGAGGACATCCCCCACTCGATCCTCCGCACCGACGAAGGGATCCTCGTGGGGACCGGCAACAAAGGAAAGGTCTACCGAATCCGGGACGAGCGAACCTGGAGCATGGTCGCTTCGTTCCCGTCCGATCAGGTCACGGCTCTCTTTCCCGGCGCGGCCGGAGCCGTCTTCCTCGCCACGTCCAACCCGGGGAAGATCTACTCCCTCGAAGGCCGGCCGGGCACCCACGGCTCGTTCACGTCGAAGGTGAAGGATACCGAGACGGTCTCGGGATGGGGGCGGCTGCGGTGGGAGGCCACGATCCCCACGGGAGCGGAAATCCAGGTGGAGACCCGCACCGGGAACACCGGGGCCCCCGACGCGACGTGGACCGATTGGTCTCGGCCCTACACCCACAAGGACGGGGATCCCGTGACCAGCGAGCGGGCGCGGTTTCTCCAGGTACGAGCGGTGCTCGCCGGCAAGGACGGCGCAACTCCCGTGCTGGAGTCGATCTCCGCCGCCTACCTGCAACGCAACCTTCGGCCACAGGTCGCCTCGGTACTGGTGCATCCCTCCGGCGAGGTCTTCCAGAAGCCCATCGGCGTCGGCGGCGAAATGGAGATTCTCGGGCTCGACGCCTCCGAGGCTCCCGAACCGCGGCCGGGGGCGATTCAGCGTCCGGCGGGCACGTCGATCACCAGCTACAGCCGCAAGCTCTATCAGAAAGGCATCCAGACCTTCTCGTGGCGAGCCGAGGACCCGAACGGCGATACGCTCGTCTACGACGTCTACTATCGCGCGGCGCGCGACGAGCGCTTCCGCCTGTTGCGCAAGGGACTGACCGACGCCGTCCTCGCGTGGGACACCTCGACCGTTCCGAACGGACGCTACGTCGTCAAGGTAGTGGCGCGCGACACTCCCGCGAACCCCGAGGCCCTCGCTCTCGCCGGGGAGAAGGAGAGCACGCCCTTCGACGTCGACAACACGCCTCCTGTCGTGACGGCCGCCCTGCTGCCGGGGAAGCCCGAGAAGGTGCGGGCGACGGTCAAGGACGACAGCAACATCATCCGCAGGGCGGAGTATTCGGTAGACGGCGGGCGATGGCGCGAGGTCCACCCGACCGATGGCATCAACGACGCCCTCGAGGAGAGCTACGAGATCGCCCTGACGGACTTGTCGGGACCTGGACCCCACATCGTGGTGGTGCGGGCCACCGATCTACTGGGCAATGTGGCCACGGCGCGGGTCGAGGTTCCCTGAACTGAGAGCACTGCTCGTCCGGGCGGGGGCGCTCGGGGACCTCCTCCTCCTGCGCCGATCGATCTACGCCCTGCGACGAGCCGGACACTCGGTGACGCTGCTGGCTCCCAGCGGGCCGGCGGAGGCCCTCGTGGGGTCTGGGCCCGCCGAGGTTGGTCGCGTTGCGCCTTGGGGGGGAGCGGCCGTCGCCAGTCTCTTCTCGGATGAGCAAGGCTCAGCAGCAGCTTTTCCCGAGGCACTCACAGGCTTCGACGTCACCGTCGCATACACCCTTAACGCGGCGTTGGTCCGAAACCTTCGAGCCGGCGTCCGCGTTCTTTCTTACGACCCCACGCCCCCAACCGATGGGAGATGTCACGCTTCCGAGTGGCTCAGCCGGCCCCTGGGAGAACTTGGCGTTCCGGCCGCCCTTGAGCCGCCGACCTGCGTACCGACAGACAACGAAGAGCATGACGTTCGTCCTCTTCTGGAACGCCTCGGCGACCACTTTCTCGCTCTCCATCCCGGGAGCGGGTCGCCGCGAAAGAACTGGCCGGTGGGACGTTTCGGACAGATCGCGACGAGGCTCGCGGCGGGACGACCTTGGCTTCTCGTTCAGGGTCCGGCCGACGAGGGCTCCGCGCGCACCCTCGAACGGCTTGCCGGAGCCGTGGTTGCGAAAGACCTGCCCGTCCGGACACTCGGAGCGCTCCTCGCCCACGCCGGTGCCTACGTCGGCAATGACTCCGGCGTGAGCCATCTGGCCGCCGCGTGGGGTGCGCCAACCGTCGCCCTCTTCGGTCCGACGGATCCCGCCGTGTGGTCGCCCGTCGGATCCCGGGTCGTCACACTCCGTTCAGAGGACGGCACCCTGGAATCGCTGGCAGCCGACCGTGTGGAAGACGCCGTGCGGTCGGTGGCACCAGGCTTCAGGTGATCGGCGAGCGGGCGTCCACCCGGCTGATCAGCCTGTAGCGACGACCCTCGCTACCTCCGATTGCACGCCGGGTGGGGCGGCCCTATTCCGGCGCAGCGGGGGCACGGCGAGCGGCGAGTGCGGCAGCCGTGGCTGTGGCCGTCACGGCGGCCAGGGCGAGGACTCCGGCCACCGACAGCCCATCAGCGAGAGATCGCGGCAGCAGCAAGGGCATGAACCGGGCGACGACCTCGAAAGGTTCGCCGGCGCGGTAAGCCTTGATCCCCGCAAGGCCGGCCAGGGCCGCCACGCCACCACCCCATGTCCCTGCCCCTGCGAGGGCCGACCATGCGACGAGCGCCGCCTTGGTGACGGGACGCCGGTCGGCAGGAGGTCCTGCGCCGAGCTCCGGTTCACGTACTCCCCAAGGTGCGAAGCGCTGGAGCATGGCGAGGCCCGGGAGACCGAAGGCCAAGGTCAGGACGAAGAAGTTCCGCCAGCCGAGCGCATCCGCCAGCAACCCTGCCGGCGGACCGGCGAGTATCCGCGGGAGAGCGAAGAGACTGGAGAGCAGGGCGAACTGCGTTGCCGAGAATCGCTTTTGTGTGAGGCGCAGCAGGAGCACGCCGAAAGCCCCGTTCGCCATCCCGGACGTCAGGTACTCGACCAGCGTCGCGGCATAGAGTGTGGGCCGATGGACTCCGACCTGGGCGACGACCGCGTAACCCAGGTTCGCGAGGAGCTGCAGGACACCCGAGATCCAGAGCGCTGGCCCCATCCCTCGGCTGTGGGTCATGAGCCCGCCGACGAACGTTCCCACGACGATCGCGAACAACGCGACTGTCCCGGCGCCGACACCCACGTCCCAGCTCGAGAAGCCCATCTGTATGAGGAAGGGGCTGATGAGGGCCTGGCTCAGGTTGTCGCTCAGCTTGTAGAGAACCACGAAGGCCAGGATCTCGAGGGCGCGGCGCTGAGCGAGGAGCCCCAGGAACGGCTCCCAGACAGCTTCCCGGAGCGTCTGGGGCGGCTGCGAGAGCCCCTCCGGCTCCGGAGCCGCGATCGTCACCAGCATGAAGGGTAGATAGAGGAACGCGAAGGCGAAGTTCACGCCGGACCAGGTCGCCCATGCGGCAGCGGTGATCGCGACCCGACCGGTCAGGAACATCGCTACCCGATAGAGCGCGACTCTCGCACCCACCGCGAGGCCGTGCTCCTCGCGGCGCAGAACCTCGACGGCGTAGGCGTCGTAGGCGACGTCCTGGGTTGCCGAAGCGATGGCCATGCAGACGCAGATCAGACCGACCCTTCCCACGGAGCCCGCCGCATCGGAGATGGTCGCCAGCCAAAGCCCCAGGCCAAGGAGCACCACCTGGCTCAGGAGGATCCAGCCGCGTTTGCGGCCGAGGAACGGGAGCGGGTAGCGATCCATCAGCGGCGCCCAGAGGACTTTGAAGCTCCAGGGCGCCTGAGCCAGGGTGAACAGCCCGACGACCCTGATATCGACCCCCGACTGCTTCATCCAGGCGGGGACGGCCAGCCAGACGACACCCAGGGGGAGACCGGAAGCGAAGGAGAGGAGGGCGACCGAGCTGAGCCTCCAGCTTCGGGCCACCGCCCGCAGGCTTTGCCAGGTCGTGAGACGAGCGCGCTCCTCCGGCATGCGGCGCGCAGCATAACATCGCCGTTCGGAGTCGCCGGGTACAATGCCGTTCCGAGAGAGGAGCGCCCGTGGGAATCGTCGTACAGAAATACGGCGGGTCGTCAGTGGCCGACGTCGAGCGCATCGGGAAGGTCGCCGATCGCATCGCGGCGGCGAAGGCCGCGGGGAAGGATCTCGTCGTCGTCGTCTCGGCCATGGGCGATACCACCGACGAGCTTCTGGCCTTGGCGCGCCAGGTCACCGAAGCGCCGCCCCGGCGCGAGTTGGACATGCTGCTCTCGGCCGGAGAGCGAATCTCGATGGCCATCCTGTCGATGGCGCTCAATGCTCGTCATGTCCCCGCCGTCAGCTTTACGGGATCTCAGTCCGGAATCATCACCAACGACTCCCACGCCAGCGCGCGGATCGTGGAGGTCCGTCCGTACCGCGTCCAGGACGAGCTGGCGCGGGGAAAGGTGGTGATCGTCGCCGGCTACCAGGGGGTCTCTTACAAGAAGGAGATCACGACCCTCGGCCGAGGCGGCTCGGACACGACCGCCGTGGCTTTGGCCGCGGCCCTCGACGCCGAGGCCTGCGAGATCTACAGCGACGTGGCCGGAGTCTACTCCGCCGACCCGCGCGTCGTCCCGGACGCCCACCGACTCGCTGAGATCTCCTACGAGGAAATGCAGGAGTTGGCCCGGTCGGGAGCCAAGGTTCTGAACGCCCAAGCCGTGGAGTTCGCCAAGGACCGCGGCATCGCTCTCTATGCGCGGTCGGCTTTCGGAGACCCGGGAGAAACGGTGATCCGCCGACTCCCGCCGCGACCCTCGGGGACGGTCGTGGGCGTGTCGGGCGATACCGGGGTGGTGGTGCTGTGCGTGTCGAGCGATCACTCCTTCAATCGCCTCCTGGCCTTCCTCGCCGACCGGGACATCGCTGCCAAGGAAGTGCTCTTCGGTTCCCTGGGGGGCGAATCGTCCTCGGCCTCGGTCCTCCTCTCCCTCGAGAACGTCCACGACTTCTCGACCCTCCGGACGAGCCTCGCCCAGGAGCTCGGCGGCGCCCTCACGATCCGGGAAGGACTGGGCGCGGTGTCCGCAGTCGGTTCGGACCTTGGCGCCCGGCTCGGCACTTTGCGAACCGCCATCCTGGCCCTGGCCGCCGGAGGACTCGAGGTAAGCGGCATCCTCGCTTCGGACTCGCGGATCAGACTGCTCGTGGCAGTGGACGCGGTCTCGGAAGGCATGCGCCTGCTCCACGCCGCCCTGGTGACGAACCCACCAGCCTAGGGACTCAGATCCCGTACCGCTGCATCTTGACGAGCAGCGCCTGACGGGAGATGCCGAGGGAGTCCGCCGCCCGAGACCGGTTCCCCCCGCGGTGGGCGAGGGCTTCGACGATCACCGCGTGCTCGCACGACGTCACGGCCTCAGCCAGACTCCGCGGCGAAACCCTGCGGGGTTCGACCAGCGTCGGGGACAGGTGCCCGACGCGAATCGGTCCGCCTCCGGCCAAGGCGTGCAGCCTTCCCATCTCATTTTCGAGCTGGCGGACATTCCCCGGCCACGCGTAGCGCGCCAGGATCGCCGCGACGTCCGAAGGAAGTGCGATCCTCCCTGACGCCGCCTTCGCTCCGAGGAAATGGCGCGCCAACAGCAGGACGTCTTCGCCTCGTTCGCGCAGCGGGGGAAGCGTCAAGGTCAAGCCGTTCAATCGGTACATCAAGTCCTCTCGAAACGCGCCGGCGGCCACACGCTCGGGGAGCGCCGCGTTGGCCGCGGTGAGGATCCGCACGTCCGCGCGACGCGTCTCGGATTCGCCCACGCGCCGGAACTCCCTGTCGGTGAGGAAGCGGAGGAGCTTGGACTGCCCTTTCGGGCTCAAGTCCGTGACCTCGTCGATGAAGAGGGTGCCGCCGTCGGCCTCCATCACGTAGCCGCGGCGGTCGGCCACGGCGCCGGTGAAGGCCCCGCGTACGTGGCCGAACATCTCCGACTCGAAGAGCTCGTCGGAGAGCGAAGAAGCGTTCACGGCCACGAAGGGCCGGCGCCGGCGCGGCGAACGAGCGTGCAGCGCCCGCGCCACCCGCTCCTTGCCCGTTCCGGTCTCGCCGAAGACGTGGACGAAGAGATCGGAGCCCGCGACCCTTGCCATTTCGTCGAATAGGCGCTCCATCGCGGCCGAGCGTGCAACGATCTCCGGGAAGGCTGAGTGCGGCGCTTCGAGCTCCTCGGCGGCAACGCCGCGGGTGCGAGCCAGCAGGCCCGCCACGAGCTCGAGGAGCCCGAGGCTTGCGTCGTCGATCCGCTGCGCACCGTGGCGCCCGTCCACGTACAGCCATGCCTCGTCCGCCGCCGGAAGGACGACGGCCCACTCCAGGTCATGGAGAACCACACTCGGATGACGCCCCCACTCCGCCGCTCCGCGGAGCGGGAAGAGCTGCGGGCGAGCGCTGCGAGGGGCGAGAGCCCGGGCGACGTCCGTCTCCGGGAGAGGCCCTGGGCCCGCCCCGTCGTCGGTGAGCAGCAGCCCGGAACGCCCCACCCAGGCCGCTCGAAACCAGGGAACCTGCGGCCTCAGGCTGGCCATCGCCGCCGCCCATCGCGCGGCCCACGGCCCTTCGCCGGTGAGCGCAAGGGCGGCGCCGGCGAGCGAGCGGGCCGCGGGGCACGGCTTCGAGGCCGCAGCGCTCGGAGGTGCCGCGTCCTGTGCGACGGGCAAAGCGTCTCCCCGCAACGCCTGAAGGTCCCTCAGGCCGTATGCGAGGATGCGCCGGTCTCCCCATCCTTCCAGGTCCGCGAGTGCATTCTCGACCTCGGGGTCCTGTCGACCCCTGCCTCGAGCCAGTGCCTTTCCGAGGCGTGCGGCGGCCTCCATCCAGCGCCGGGCGCCCGCCGATGCGCGCACGCGGTCGAACGCTCGCGCGGCGTCGCGGGAGCCCATGTGGAGAAGGGCGCGCCCCAGGGCCAGCCAGGCAAGCGGCTCCAGTCCCAAGGGGGCACGAGCGGCTAGTTGGACGGCACGTCGGCCCTCGATGACGGCCTCCTTTCTTCGGCCCTGGGCGAGAAGCGCGTGGACGCGTCTCACGCGACCACGGCACTCCCCCGCGGGATCCTTGGCGAGCCGGAAGAGCCGGAGCGCCTCCGAGCCCGCGGCCTCCGCCGCATTCGCGTCGCCGGCCGCCAGGTGCAGGTCCGACGCCAGGAGTCGGTGTTCCCCGCGGGCACGCGGATCGCCTCCCTCGGTGCCCGTGGCCTGGGACCGATCGACCGCCGCCCGCACCGCCGTCAGGTCTCCCTGGGCCAGCTCCAGCATCGCCGTCCTCGGCTGAGACGTCATGCCTCGCGGGCTCGCAATCCTCTGGAAGAGCTCAGCGGCCCGCTCGAGATCGAGCCGGGCCTCCTCCCACCGACCGAGATATGCGAGGAGATCACCCCGGTCGTCGTAGGCTCGTGCGACGGCGTCCAGCCTCGTGGTGGCCGATGCGACGGCGATGCGCCCCGCATGGACCTTCAGGGCCTCTCCGAACCGCCCTTCGTCACGGAGCATGCCGGCTTCCTTCTCGAGGCAGCGCACCACACCCACGTCGGAGCCTGACTCGCTGTACAGCCGCTGTGCAACGGAGAGTTGGCGGCGGGCCTCGGTCAGATCACGCTCCTGCTTCCAGGCGAACAGGGCGAGCGCCTCCGCGGCTCTCGCCTGGGTCAGGGCACTCGCAGCCTCCTGTGCCCCCCGGAGGACCTCCGCCCGCCCCGGAGCGGTGCGCCCGAGGCGCCAGAGCGCAAGGCCCCGCACCACCCGAAGCCGAGCGCGCGCATCGGGATCGGTGACGCCGCCCCTCAGGCACCGCGACGCGGCCGCCGAAGCGTCGGCGAATCGCAGCAGGCCAAGAAGCGCCTCGCATTCGACAAGCACCGTGGCGACCCGATCTTGGGTCTCGCCTCGCCTCACGGCACGTTGCACGGCCTGCAGGGCCTCTTGGTGGCGCCCCGTGGCCAGACACGCCAATGCGGTCTTCCAGTTCAGCCCGAGGGTCTTGGCGCTCCGCGCCGTGATGGTCACAGCCGACATGACTTCCCCCTTTCGACATCCCGAACGAGTGGAGGGAGTCTAGGGGGCGGGGAGGACCGCGCTCCTGCCGCGGGTGACGCTTTCTGGTCCGTCACACCCGACACGGGCGCGTTACGACCCGTGTCCTCAGGTGGCGCTCGAGTCCCTGCGGCCTGAGGGGCTCGAGACTCCGTGCCTGGGTCGCGACGCCGACCCGGGTCCCGCCGCGCTCGTTGGCGCCAAGCCTGGTCACGACGCTTCCGCCATGGTAGGCTGCCGCCGACTTACGTCCAAGGGACGTTCCTTGACAGGACGGGCACTCGACCGTAACCTCCCGCGTCTCATGCTGCGCTTCCTCCCGGCCGGAGAGTCTCACGGCCCCGCCTTGACTGTGGTGGTCGACGGACTGCCGGCGGGAGTTCCCGTCGACCGCGAGGCCATCGACTCCGATCTCCGTCGGCGCCAGGGCGGTTACGGCCGAGGCGGGCGGATGAAGATCGAGACGGACACCGCCGAGATCCTGTCGGGCGTGCGCCACGGCCGGACTCTCGGAAGCCCTGTGGCCCTCCTCGTGCGCAACCGTGACCACGAAAATTGGAAGGACGTGATGTCTCCGGACCCGCAGCCTGCGGCGGCGAAGGAGCGGCGCGCGCTCAAGCACCCGCGCCCTGGCCATGCCGATCTGGCCGGGGCGATCAAGTACCTGACCGACGACTTGCGGAGTGTGCTCGAGCGAGCCAGCGCCCGCGAAACCACCTCGCGCGTTGCGGCCGGCGCCCTGGCCCGCGGCCTCCTCTCGGCCGCTGGAATCGAGGTGCGGAGTCACGTGCTCCGGATCGGGGCAGCCGCCCTTCCAGCGGAGCGAGAGGTGGCGTGGGAAACGTTGGGCGGCGTCGAGGAAAGCCCCGTCCGCTGCGTCGATCCGGAGGGGGCTACGGCCATGATCGCCGAGATCGACCGGGCCAAGAAAGCGGGCGATACCGTCGGCGGCGTTTTCGAAGTGGTCGTCCGAGGCCTGCCCGCCGGCCTCGGCTCCTTCTCACAGTGGGACCGACGTCTCGACGGTCGCCTCGCTCAGGCGCTGATGTCGATCCAGGCGATCAAGGCCGTGTCCCTGGGCGCAGGATTCGAGGCCGGCTGGACGCCCGGAGCGAGCTTTCATGATGAGATCCTCTTCGACGACCAGGCCGGGCTCCATAG
>JBGPYB010000017.1:0-44293 GCA_041493035.1 Vicinamibacteria bacterium
CGGCCCAGATGTCGTTGTCGACCGAGTTCCAGATCGGGATCCATCGCGCGCGGTAATTCAGTCCGGGCGGGAGGCTCTCGACCACGTCCTTGAACAGGGGCGTCGCAGGGTAGGCCGCCAGAAGGAACTTGGCCGCTTTCGGCCAGAACGGCAGCATCCAGAGCAAGTCGTCGTCCTGGTGGGCGAAGACAATGAGTGTCTGACCGTCGAGGAAGGCCGCCACGGATTCCTGGCTTCCGCCCATCGAACGAAGGGTGGGCGGAGCGGCAGAAGGCGCTCGCTCGAGAGCAGCGATGCTCAGACACGAAAGCGCCAGGAGCCACGGGCTGATCGCGCCCTTCACCGTCCTGCACCTTCGCTCCAGAGAGACACCGCGAGTTTCAAAGACCGAGGACAAGCCGCATTCCACCCTCGACCTCGCGCATGATCGGGCCAGGAAGGGAGCCGATCCGCTCCAGAAGGAACTGCCGATCCAGCGTCGACAACTGGGAGACATTGATCACCGACGGCTCGCGCAGGCCCGTCCCGCGGGGTCTGCACGTGACGTTACCCGGAGCGGCGGCCAGCTTGAGGTTGGTGGTGAGAGACACGACCACCACGGTGCTGATCCGGCTCACGTTGAAGGCCTCGGCTTGCACCACGAGAACAGGGCGCTTCAGGCCAGGGCTGGCTCCCCGGGGCTGCCCGAGATCGGCCCACCACAGATCTCCGCGGCGGACTACCACCGCGCGCGCCGAAGGGTGGCCCGGGCGGCCTTCTCCAGGAAGGGATCCCGCTCCTGCGGCTCGTCGCCGTAGACAGCATTCAGTCGTTCCGTCACGTCCTGGCCCTCGGCCTTCTTCAGGTACGCTTCGACGGCCCGCGCGTAGAGCTGACTCCTCGGCACCCGCATTCGCCGAGCGGCCTGGTCCGCCGCCCGGGAGATGCGGTCCGGCACGGAGATCGCGACCTTCATGTCGTGAGTATGACCGCGTTCATACCGAGTGGTCAATGGCATGATTTGCGGCCGCCCATGGACCCAACTACCCTCTGGAAGCTCGCACGACGATGATACTCATATAGGAAGGTGGCATGAGTGAACCGAAGGATCCTGACTGTGGCCCTGGCGTGGGCGGTGCTCGGCGGCATGGCCGGCGCTGAGCCGGCCGACATCGTTCTCCGCGGCGGACGCGTGTGGCCCGGCAAGGGGCTCCGCGAGGGGACGGCGGTCGCCTCCCGTGGCGAAACCGTGCTCGCAGTGGGGAACGACCCTGACGTCGCTGGCCTCGTCGGGCCGAAGACGCGAGTGGTCGATCTCAAGGGGCGGCTCGTCGTCCCCGGCTTCAACGACGCCCACGTCCACTTTCTCGCCGGCGGCTTCGGCCTTCTCTCGGTGGATCTTCGGCAAGCGCGCGACGAAGCCGATTTCACGCGCCGCCTCGGGGACTACACGAAGACGCAGCCGAAGGGCGCATGGACCCTCCAAGGCAATTGGGACCACGAGTCCTGGCCGAGCAAGGCCCTTCCGACCCGTCAGCTCATCGATGCTGCGACCGCGGACCATCCGGTCTTCGTGAGCCGGCTGGACGGCCACATGTCCCTGGCCAACTCGGCGGCCCTTCGTCTCGCCGGGGTCACCCGCGACACGAAGGATCCCGATGGCGGCACCATCGTCCGCGACGCCGCAGGGGAGCCGACGGGCATCCTGAAAGACAACGCCGAGCACCTGGTCAACCGCGTGATCCCCGACCCTTCTCGGGAGATGAACCTCCGCGCCGCTCGCGCAGCGCTTCGCGAGGCGGCCCGCTTCGGCGTGACGACCATCCAGGACAACTCGCCGGTCGATGCCCTTCCGACCTATCAAGCTCTGCGCGCGGCGGGGGAGCTGACGGCGCGGCTCTACGTCTGGCGCTACATCGAATCGATGAAGCCCTTGATCGAGGCCGGCGTTCGCACCGGCCTGGGCGACGACTGGATCCGGATGGGCGCCCTGAAGATTCTCTCCGACGGCTCCATGGGTTCGGCCACCGCCGCCTTCTTCGAGCCGTACCTCGATCACCCCGAGACGAAAGGTCTGCTCCTCCACCCGGTGGAGAAGCTGGACGCGATGATCGCCGAGGCCGATGCCGCGGGCTTTCAGCTTGCGGTTCACGCCATCGGCGACAGGGCCAACGCCCTGGTCCTCGACGCCTACGAACGAGCCGCGAATGCGAATCCGTCCCGCGAGCGTCGCTGGCGCATCGAGCACGCCCAGGTGGTGCGAGACGCCGACGTGGCGCGGTTCAAGGCGCTGGGCGTCGTGGCGTCGATCCAGCCGTCTCATTGCATCGACGACATGCGTTGGGCCGAGCGCGAGATCGGCCACGAGCGTTGCCGCGGCGCCTATCGGTTCCGCTCCTTCCTGAAGGCCGGCGTTCCCGTCGCCTTCGGCACCGACTGGTTCGTCGAGACCCTCGACCCACGCGTGGGGCTTTACGCAGCTATCACCCGCGAGTTGCCCGCGGGTGGGCCCGCCGGCGGATGGTTTCCCGACGAGAAGCTCGCTCTGGACGAGGCCATGGATCTCTACACCCGCGGATCGGCCTACGCCGAATTCGCCGAGGCGCGAAAGGGAACCCTCGAAGCCGGGAAATTGGCCGACCTGGTGGTTTTCGAGAGAGACCTCTTCCGCGCGGCGCCGCGGGAGATCCTCACCACCGCCGTCGACATGACCATCGCCGGCGGTCGCGTCGTCTTCGAGCGGTGACGCCCGCTCGCGCCGAGGAGCTGCGCGGCCTCGAGCGGCTCCTCGGACACCACTTCACCGATCTGTCTCTGCTGGACCGCGCTCTCACACACGCGAGCCATGCCCACGAAGCCCTCACGGGAGTGCTCCACAACGAGCCCCTCGAGTTTCTGGGTGACGCCATTCTCGGTTTCATCGTCGCGGACCTGTTGCACCGAAGGGATCCCGACGGCGACGAAGGGACAAAGAGCAAGATGAGGGCTCATCTCGTCTCGGCCGCGAGCCTCGCGGAGCGGGCGTCGATCGTAGGGCTTCCGGACCTCATCGTACTGGGACGCGGCGAAGAGAAGACGGGCGGCCGCCGGAAAGCGGCCCTCTGGGCCAACGCGTACGAAGCGATCATCGCCGCCCTCTACCTCGACGGTGGGATGGACGCGGCCCATCGTTTCATCCGCGATGCGTTCGCCGACGCCGTCGCGAGCGGCCGCCCCCTTGTCGAACACGATTACAAGAGCGCGCTCCAGGAACGTCTCCAGGCGCGAGGAGAAGCGGTGCCCGACTATGTCGTCGTGTCGGAAGAGGGCCCGAGCCACAAGCGCCTCTTCAAGGTTCGCTGCGTGATCGCCGGCGAAGGCGTCTCGGAAGGGGAGGGAACGTCGAAGAAGGCCGCCCAGCAAGAAGCCGCCCGCCGCGCCCTCGAGGCTCTGGGCCCGTAGCGCAACCGCGGCTACTCGATCCAGCCCCCGCCCAGGCAGACGTCTCCGTCGTAGAAGACGGCCGCCTGCCCTGGTGTGACGGCGCGCTGAGGCGTGTCGAAGACGATATGGGCGCGGCCGTTCTCCAGCGGCTGGACCGTCGCGGGCGCTTCGGCGTGGCGGTAGCGGATCTTGACGTGGGCCCGGATCGCCTCCATCGGCGGCGCGATGGAAAGCCAGTTGACCTCGCGGGCCGTGAGCCGATCCGCCTCGAGGTCGGTCTCGCCCCCGACGACGACTCGCCGCGCCTTGGCATCCACGGAGAGAACGTACAGCGGGATGGGAGACGTCACTCCGATTCCCTTCCGCTGTCCGACCGTGAAGCGGTGGACCCCCTCGTGGCTTCCCAGGACCTCCCCTGATGTGTTCACGATTTCTCCGGAACGCGCTGCGGCCGGCGCGTTCCGCTCTACGAAGCCGGCGTAGTTACCGTCGGGAACGAAGCAGATTTCCTGGCTCTCGGCCTTGTCGGCGGTAGGCAGGCCGCGTTCCGAGGCGAGCCGACGCACGTCGCTCTTCTCCAGGTCGCCGACCGGGAAGAGCGCGCAGGCGAGCTGCTCCTGGCTGAGACCGAACAGGAAATAGGACTGGTCCTTGCGCGGGTCCCGACCCTTCAGGAGGCGCGGCCGTCCAAGGGCCCCTCCCGAGTCCTTGCGGGCGTAGTGACCCGTTGCGACATGCTCGATTCCGAGAGCGCGGGTTCGCTCCACCAGGCTCTCGAACTTCACCTCGGTGTTGCACTTCGAGCACGGAATCGGCGTGCGCCCCTCGAGGTAGTCCTTCACGAAGGGCGCGATGACACCGTCGTGGAAGGAGCGCTCGAGGTTCACGACGTAGTGGGGGATTCCGAGGCGCGCGGCCACCGTCCTGGCGTCATGGAGATCGTCGAGGGCGCAGCAGCGGCCGAAGGACGGACCCGTCCCTTCCGTCTGATCGTGGAGCTGCATGGAGATCCCCACGACCTCGTGGCCCGCCTCCTTCATGAGGGCGGCGGCCACGGAGGAGTCGACGCCTCCGGACATCGCCACGACGACACGCATCCGGACAGTATAAACTCCCGCCGATGGCGAAGCGTCGCTGGCCGAGGTTCTGCGGCGGTAATCAGGATGCGAGGCGGTCTGTGGCTTCGCAAAGGAGCTCGTAGGCCCGGCGGACGTGGCGCTCCTCGGTTCGAACGTTGCCGACGGCCAGTCGAAGCGTGATCTTCCCTCGGAGCCTGGTGTGGGAGAGGTAGGCTTCCCCCGTCGCGTTGATCGCCTCCATGACCGCTTCGTTGAGGCGATCGGTATCGTTGCCCTCCGAGGGCAGGGCGCGGAAGCACACCACCGATAGCGGTGAAGGGGCCGCCACCTCGAAGCGGGAATCGGCCTTGATCCAGGAGCGGAAGGTTTGGGCCAGACGCACATGCTCTCTGACTCGGGCGGCGATCCCTTCCGTTCCGAACGCCCGGATCACCATCCATAGCTTGAGGGCGCGGAACCTGCGGCCAAGGCTCACGCCGTAGTCCATCAGGTTCGGCGCCGTTTCGTCCTCGGCAGTGCGCAAGTACTCAGGGACGAGGCTGAAAGCGCTCTTCACCACCTCTGGCCGCCGCGTGTAGAGGACCGACAGATCCACTGGGACGAAGAGCCACTTGTGCGGATTCACGACGATCGAGTCGGCCCGATCGGCGCCGCGCAATACGAAGCGCAGCTCCGGGGCAACGGCCGCGGCGCCGCCGTAGGCCGCGTCGACGTGGAGCCAGAGCGCTTCCCGCTCGCAAATGTCCGCGATGGCCGGGATCGGATCGACGCTCGTCGTGGACGTCGTCCCCGCGGTGGCCGTCACCGCAAACGGCGTGAAGCCCGCAGCGCGATCCTCGGTGATGGCTCGGCCGAGAGCCGCGGCGTCCATGCGGAACGCGTCGTCGGCGGGTATCGCCCGGAAACCGTCCTGTCCGATGCCGAGGACGATTCCTGCCTTCTCCACGGAGGAGTGGGCGTGCTCCGAGGCGTACATGCGAAGCCGAGCCTGCCCGACGAGGCCGCGTCGCCGCGCCTCGAGCCCCGGGACGGCTTCCCTCGCCGCGGCGAGGGCCACGAGGGTCGAAGCCGAGGCGGTGTCTTGGATGACGCCGAAGAGGCCCGCTGGAAGTCCCAGCATTTGGCGCAGCCAGTCGAGCACCAGGAGCTCCAGCTCCGTGGCGGCCGGCGAAGTCTTCCAGAGCATGGCGTTGACGTTGAACGCCGCCGAGAGCATTTCGCCCAGGATGCCGGGGGCCGTCGCGGAGTTGGCGAAGTACGCGAAGAACGAGGGATGGTTCCAGTGAGTGATGCCGGGGACAATGACGCGCTCCACGTCGGCCAAGAAGTCGTGGAGCGGTTCGGCCAGCATTGGCGGAACGGCTGGGAGCGCTCCCCTTACCTCGCCGGGGCGAACCCTCGAGAGAACCGGCAGACGCTCGTTCTCCGCCAGGTAGCGGGTGATCCAGTCCACGAGCCGGTGCGCCTCGGCCCGAAAGGCCTCGAGGTCGACGTCGCCTGTCGCGGACACCTACTCGATTTCGGTGACGATGAACATCAACACATGGCTGCCGATCCGGAACTCCATCTGGTTGTTGAGGACATGGTGCTCGATCCGGTCGATGTCTACGAAGGTCCCGTTGGTCGAGCCGAGGTCGCGGAGGACGGCGTTCTCGCCCAGGATCTCGACGGCGGCGTGGCTGCGCGAGGCCTCGGGGTCGTCGATGTTGACGTCGGCCCCGGAGCGCCCGATCGTCGTCCGGACTTTGGTGATCGGGAAGATCTGCCCCGTCGCGGGTCCCTGGAGGACCGCGAGGGAGTAGCGCCTGTCCTTCGGCAACTCCACGAGGCCCAGCTTGTGGAGATCCTTGCCGGTGATCGTGCCGCCGCCGACGTCGTCGGCCCCGGACACGACGGTCCGCTGCGTCTTGAGCTTCGGCTCGGTGGCGGGCGCCTCTTCCGGTGCGGCGGGGGCGAAGCTCCCCGGGGGCAGGGTCATCGCGCCCAGCAAGGGGTTATCGATCTCGATGGAACCGCCGCACTTGGCGCACTTTGTCTTCGCCTTGGGCCGTCCGCCGAGCTTCGTCTCGTCGAACTTGTACTTGGCCTCGCAGCTCGGGCAAACGATGATCATTCGAGCGTCTCCCTCGGGTCCGCCGCTGCCGGGCGACGGGGGCCGGCGATAGTCCTGCCCAGTGGTGCAGAGCATAATACGAATCTCCACGGCGGGCACGCTGATAGAATACTGTGGGGCGCCGGTGACCCGGGACGGCGACCCGCGTGACGGTGAACTTCCGGGGCCCAAAAAGGAGGAGACGTGGACGAGTGGCGCCCACTCTGGCTCGACGCCGAGGACACCAACAAGGAAGACGGCCCCAGCAGCGATGATGCCGGGGACAAGGACGAAGACGACGACGACGACGATGACGACGACTTCGACGACGATGACGACGACGAAGAAGACGACGACTTCGATGATGATGATGACGATGACGACGATGACGACGACGAGGAGGAGGAGGAAGACGAGTGAGCGTCCCAGTTCCCCTGACGCCGCGTCGTCCTGACTGGATCAAAGCCCGCGCGCCGGTAGGGGAGAGGTACGAGAGCCTGCGGGCTCTCATGCGAGACCTCGCCCTCCACACCGTGTGCGAGGAGGCCCGCTGTCCCAACGTCGGCGACTGCTGGAACCGGGGAACCGCCACGTTCATGATCCTGGGAGACGTCTGCACCCGCGCGTGCGGCTTCTGCGCCGTGAAGACCGGCCTTCCGGGGCGCCCCCCCGATCTGGGAGAGCCCCGCCGCGTGGCGGACGCCGTGGCACGGATGGGCCTCCGCCATGCGGTCGTCACGTCGGTCAACCGCGACGATCAGAGGGATGGGGGAGCGTCCATCTTCGCCGCCTGCATCCGCGAGATCCGAGAGCGGATCCCGAGCTGTACCGTCGAGGTGCTGATCCCCGACTTCAAGGGGAACTGGGACGCACTGGCCACGGTCCTGGACGCCCGCCCCGACATCCTGAACCACAACACCGAGACGGTGCCGAGGCTCTATCGTCAGGTGCGCCCCGGCGCTCGATTCGAGCGCTCTTTGGAGCTGCTTCGGCGCTCGAAGGAGGCTGGGCGTCTCACCAAGAGCGGCATCATGGTCGGCCTCGGCGAAGAGTGGGACGAGGTCCTTGCCTGCATCCGGTCGATCCGCAGCACCGGTACCGACATCCTCACCGTGGGGCAGTATTTGCGCCCGAGCCTGCAGCATCTTCCCCTGGTGCGGTACTACACCCCCGAAGAGTTCGGCCGCCTCGGTGAGTTCGCGTTGTCCCTCGGCTACGGCCACGTCGAGTCGGGGCCCCTCGTGCGCTCCTCCTATCACGCCGACGAACAGGTGCCTTCCAGTGAGCAGGGGAGTGCTGCGCCGCACCCCCTTGGACCCCCGCTCGCTCGCCCCGCGCTGTCTAGCCCTGGCGGGGCTTCGCGGGAGCCTGCCCCCGAATGGGGGTGAATCCCGCTTCGCTCGCATCCGTGGTCGGACAGCCCGCCTGAGCTATAGGGTCGGAAGTCTGCGGGTCCGAACGATGACGACCCCCGGGACCAGGATGGCGACGGCCGCCAACAGCGTGAGCCAGGACGCTAAAACGTCCGCGGGGCGCGGCCAGCAGAGGTTCACGATCATCGCGACGCCGTAGACGAGCGCCCCGGCCGACACGAGAACGCCCCACCGCCCCAGGGTGAAGTAGCCCGCCGGTGCCTCGGCCTTCCACCCGCGGAGGGCGGCGTACAAGTGCGCGGCGACCACTGCCTGGAAGGAGAGGTACACGCCCACGACAGCGTAGGAGACGACGAGGGCGTTGATGTTCATCTTGCCGACGTCCAGATAGGTCGCCGCGATGACCGCCAGGGCCGCGGCAGCGGAGAAGAGGATCGCGTTGCCGGGGACGCGATGTTCCGTCGAAACCCGGCGGAGCCATGCTGAGGCCGGCACCATTCCGTCTCGCGCATAGGAATACATGAGGCGAGCGGCCGCCGCCTGGGCCGCACCGGCGCACGAAAGGTACGCGAACATCAGGAGGACGAGGAGTCCACGCAGGACCGTGGGCCCCAGGTGCGCTTCGAGAATGTAGGGGATCGTCCGCGCCGGGTCAGCGGCGGCCTGGGCGAGATCGGGCGCCGAAAGAATGAGCGCGACCACCAGGAGCGCGGTCACGAGGCCGGCTCCGAGGAGCGAGAGAATCATCGCGCGAGGGACGCGACGGCGAGGATCGATGACCTCCTCCGCGACGCCAGCGGCCGACTCGAAGCCGTAGAAGATCCAGGTCATCGCGAGAACCGCTGCCAGCAGCTCCGCTCCGCCGGCGATCCCCGTCGGTGTCTGCCGCGAGAACAGTGTCGAAAGAGGCCGGAGGCTCGCGGATTGTCCTGGATGGAGGAACAGCGCTCCAGCGATGGCCACCGTCGCGACAACTTCGGTCGCGAGCCCCACGTTGCCGATGATGGCGGTGCCCCGGACGCCTTCGTAGTTGACGGCGGTGTGGACGACCACCAGGAGCGCCGCGAGGAGCACGACGGTGCTGCGCGTGGGCGTCATCCCGAGGAGCTGGGCCAGATACGGGGCAGCCCCCAGGTCCACGGCGGCGATGGTGATGACGAGCGCCCATCCGTAGATCCATCCCACGAACCAGCCGTACCTCGGCCCGACGAGACGCCGAGCCCACTGGTAGAGAGCGCCCGCGAGCGGGTAGGCCACGGAGAGTTCGCAGAACACGAGGACCACGAGGAGTTGGCCCAGCACGACGACGGGCAGCCCCCAGACGAAGGCCGGCCCCCCCGTCGCGAGGCCGTAGCCGAAGAGGGTGTACACACCGACGACGGGCGAGATGTACGCGAAGGCGATGCTGAAGCTCGAGAGGAAGTTGAGTGTGCGTTTCAGCTCCGGGACATACCCGAGGTGCGCGAGGGCCTTGTCGTCGGCCCCAGGATCACGTGTCTCGGACATGCGCGCGAATTCTATAGCAGCCCCGGCGGGCCGAGCGCACCGGAGATCAGCGACGGGCGTGGGCCATGGCGCGGTGGCGCTCGAGGATCTCCGCCATCGCGTCCGCGGCACGCGTGATGTCCGCCTCCGTCGTGGAGCGACCGAGGGAGAAGCGCAGCGAACCCTGGACGCGCCGGGTCGGCAGGCCCATCCCTCGGAGTACGTGGGACGGTTCCACCGCGCCGGCTGCGCAGGCCGCTCCGGTCGAGACCGCGATTCCCGCGAGGTCGAGGGCCATCAGCAGGCTCTCCGCTTCGGCATCCTCGAAGGAGACGTTCGCGGTGTTCGGCACGCGAGGGCCGCTCCCGTTCCGCTGTGCGCCGGGGAGGGCCAGGAGTCTAGTTTCGAGGGCGTCCCGGAGCCACTGGAGGCGCGGCCCTTCGGTCGGGATCTCCGCCGCGGCAATCCGGGCGGCACTCCCCATACCCGCGATCCCGGCCACGTTTTCGGTCCCCGCCCTGCGGTTCCGTTCCTGCGAACCCCCGTGGAGGAGCGCTTTCATGCGGGTTCCTCGCTTCACGTAGAGGGCGCCGACGCCTTGGGGTCCATAGAACTTGTGGGCCGAGAGAGCCAGGGTATCGACACCCAGCGCGCGCACGTCGATCAGAATCTTCCCGGCCGCCTGCACGCCGTCGCAGTGGACGACGGCACCCTTCTGTCGCGCGATTTCTACCACCTCCGCCACGGGCTGGACCACACCTGTTTCGTTGTTGGCCAGCATCACCGCCACCACGGCCGTTCTCTCGTCCACCCGCGAGCGCAGATCGGCCACGTCGAGGACGCCGTCCCTGCCGGCCCGTACGGTCTCGACCTCGAGGCCCGACTCGCCCAGGACCTTGGCAGTGGCCATCACAGCGTGGTGCTCGATGGCCGATATCACGACCTTGGGGCGGGACGGCCGCGCCAGCGCAGCGATTCCGAGAAGCGCCATGTTATCGGCTTCGGTGCCACTCCCCGTGAAGACCACCTCAGCTGGTGTCGCGCCGATGAGCGCGGCCACGTGCTCGCGCGCGTCCTCCACGGCGGCTCGAGCCCTCTGGCCGAACGAGTGGAGGCTCGACGGGTTTCCGCTGTTGCGCAGGGCCACGGCCATGACGTCGAAGACGCGAGGGTCGACGGGCGTCGTGGCGTTGTGGTCGAGGTAGATGCGCTCCATCTCCCGATTGTAGCCGTCCGGAGCGCTACGTTCTTGTGGCTCCCCGTCTGCCCCCACGCGTCGGGGGAGCGATCGTCCCCTTCGTCCGCACTCTCGGTGAGGTTCACGCGGGGGGTCTGCGCGCTCGTGGGGCAGCAGCGAGCGCCTGGAGATCGCGGTCAACCAGGGGAGCGCGGCCCGCCAACTCGGGGCTCGTCGAGGGGTGCCGGTCCGGTCCAACTCGCGTGAGTGTGCTATTATCCCGTCTCCGCATAAACCCCGGTCGATGTAGGGGCTAGGGAGTCCCTGATGAGAGGCGTTGTCGTTGCCGGGGCCGTCCGAACCCCCATTGGGAAATTCGGCGGCGCCCTGGCGGGCTTCACGGCCGCCCAGCTTGGATCGGCCACCGCTGCCGAGGCCCTCCGCCGCGCCGGAGTCCCTCCGGCCGAAGTCCAGGAGACCCTCTTTGGCTGCGCCCGCCAGGCGGGGGGCGGTCCCAACGTCGGAAGACAGGTCTCCTACCGCGCTGGTATCCCGCAGGAGGTTCCGGCCTACACGATCAACATGGCCTGCGGCAGCGGCCTCAAGGCCATCGATCTGGCCTTTCGCCAGATCCGCGACGGAGACTCGGACGTCGTTCTGGCCGGTGGCACCGAGTCGATGAGCCGCGTCCCGTATCTGCTGACCGGCGCCCGCTGGGGCTATCGCCTGGGCCATCAACCTGCCGTCGACGCCATGTACCAGGACGGCTTCCTGTGCCCGCTGGCCGAGCAGCTCATGGGGGAGACTGCGGAGCGGCTGGCCGAGATCTACGCCATCGGGCGCGAGGAACAGGACGCCTTCGCCCTGCGCAGCCAGACGAGAGCCGGCAAGGCCCTGGCGGAGGGGCGCTTCGACGGCGAGACCTTCGCCTTGTCCGTCCCCGGGAAAAAGGGGAACGTGGAGTTCCGCCGGGACGAGCATCCCCGCCCCGAGACGACGCTGGCGTCCCTGGCGAAGCTCCCCCCGGTTTTCAAGCCAGAGGGAGGGGGCGTCACGGCGGGGAACTCGTCGGGGATCACCGACGGCGCCGCGGCACTTCTGGTCTTGTCCGAGGAGCGCGCTCGGACTCTCGGCGTGAAGCCGATGGCCAGGATCCTGGGGATCGCCTCGGTGGGCGTCGATCCCCACGTCATGGGGATCGGCCCCGTACCGGCGGTCAAGCGCCTCCTGGAACGCCTCCCTCTGCGCCTCGAAGACTTCGATCTCGTCGAGTTGAACGAGGCCTTTGCCGCGCAGGTCATCGCTTGCGACAGGGAGCTCCATTTCGACCCGGACCGCCTCAACGTCAACGGCGGTGCCATCGCGCTGGGGCATCCGATTGGCGCCACAGGCGCGCGGATCTGCGTGACACTGCTTTACGAGATGGCCCGGCGGCGTGTGCGACGGGGGCTGGCGACGTTGTGCATCAGCGGGGGCCTCGGCTTGGCCGCGGCATTCGAGAGGATCGACTGATCGTGACGGGGGTGTAGCGATGGCGGACGAAGCAGACAGCGGGCAGGACGAGGACCTCTTCGCGCCGGCCCGGGACCGGACTTATCAGTTCTTGCAACTGGACGTCGCCCAGGGGATAGCCCGCATCACGCTCAACAGGCCTCCCGCCAACGTGCTGTCCATCGAAGCGATGGAGGAGTTGAACGGCGCCCTCGAGTCCCTGGAGTACGAACGGGACGTCAAGCTACTCGTCCTCATGGGTGGAGCCAAGTACTTCTCCGCGGGCTTCGAGGTGAGCGACCACCTCGGGGATCGCGCCTACGTGATGCACGAATCCTTCGGCCGCATCTTCGAGAACATGGCCAAGCTCGATAAGCCGATTCTGGGAGTCGTCGCGGGTGCCGCCCTCGGTGCCGGTTGCGTGCTTGCAGTGGGTTGCGACATCGTGCTTGCTGGCGCTTCGGCCAAGTTCGGGCACCCAGAGATCAAGGGCGGCGTCTTCAATCCCGTGGCCGCCGTCCTCTTGCCCCGACTCGTCGGGCGGAAGAGGGCGGCCGAATTGTTCCTGGGGGGCGTGAGCCTATCGGCCGCCGACGCCGAGCGCATTGGTCTCATCAGCCGGGCGGTCCCTGACGACAAGCTCGAAGGGGAAGCCGGTGTCCTGATCCAGCGGTTCCGGGAGGGGAGCGCGCCGGTCTTCCAGGCGGCCCGAAAAGCCATGGCGGGGGCCCTGGATCTCCCGTTCACCGATGCGCTCCGCCATGCCGAAGACGTCTACCTGAACCAGCTCATGGCCACGGAGGATGCGGAGGAGGGGCTGAAGGCCGTCATGGAAAAACGCAAGCCCGTTTGGAAGGACCGCTAGTGGTCTCTTTCGAACTCTCCAAGGAGCACCAAGCCGTCGAGAGCGCCGTGCGGGGCTGGGCGGCCCGGGAAGTGGCGCCCCGGATCCACGACCTCGACCGGGAGCACCGCTTCGAACGGGGGTTCCTCAAGGGGATGGCCGACCTCCAGATGCTCGGAATCTGCATCCCCGAGGAGTACGGCGGGGCGGGGATGGACTACCTCAGCCTCGGCCTGGTCTCCGAGGAGTTGGAGTACGTCGACACCCACCTGCGCGTGATCATGTCGGTCCACGTCGGTCTGAACAGCATGACGCTCTGGTGCTGGGGGACCGAGGACCAGAAGCGCCGCTACCTCGTGCCGCAGGCCAAGGGGGAGAAGATTGCCACCTACGGCCTGACCGAGCCCAACGCTGGTTCCGACGCCGTCGGGATCGAGAGCACGGCGGTTCGCAGGGGGGACCGCTACGTCCTGAACGGCGAGAAGACGTGGATCAGCCTCGCCGACGTCGCCGACCACTACCTCGTCATCGCGTGGACCGATCTCGAGAAGAGGAAGCTTCGCGACCACAGCGGCCTCTCCGCCTTCATCGTGGAGCGGGGCTTCAAGGGCTTCAGCTCCTACACCATGAAGGAAAAATGGGGGATCCTGGCCGGGAATACCGGTGGCTTTCACATGGCCGACGTCGAGGTGCCGGCGGAGAACCGCGTGGGAGAGGAGGGGGAAGGGTTCAAGGTCGCCATGTTCGCCCTGGAGAACGGCCGCTACACCGTCGCCGCCGGGGCCACGGGGCTGATCCGCGCCTGCCTGGACGCCTCGATCAAGTACGCGAAGGAGCGGAAGACCTTCGGCGTCGCGATCGGAGAGCACCAACTCGTGAAAGAGATGATCGCCGAGATGGTGTCCGACTACGACGCCGCGCGCCTCCTCTGGCTGAGAGCCGGATGGCTCAAGAACGAGGGGAGGCGCAACACCCGGGAGACCTCCCTCGCCAAGTGGTTCGCCACGGTCAAGAGCGAGCGCGCGGCCTCGGACTGCGTCCAGATCCACGGCGGCAACGGCTTCTCCGACGAGTACCCGGCCGGCCGCTTTTTCCGCAACTCCAAGGCTGCGGTGATCTACGAGGGGACCCGGGAGATCCACAAGGTCATGCAGGCGGACTACGCCCTCGGCTATCGCCAGGACAAGCCCAGGCGCGTGGATCTGCCGGCTTACACGAAATAGCGTCGACAAGGAGCTTCCAGCATGCATCGCGACGACCTTTCCCTCGAGTTCGTGCGGGTGGTGGAGAAGGCAGCCATCGCCGGGGCCCGGACCATGGGCCGGGGCGACCGGAAGTACGCCGACCAGGTGGCGGCTGAAGCCATGCGCGCCGAGCTCGAGACAGTGGACATCGAGGGGACCCTCGTGATCGGCGAGGGGGAGCGGGACGAGGCTCCGACTCTTTACATCGGCGAGAAGATCGGCAAGCCGGGGGGGGCGCCGGTCGACCTGGCTGTGGACCCCCTGGAGGGGACCAACCTCTGTGCCACCGGCGGCCCGAACGCCATCGCGGTCCTGGCGGCGTCGGAGAAGGGGGGACTGCTGAACGCCCCGGACATGTACATGGAGAAGCTCGTCGTCGGCCCTACCTCCAAGGGGAAGGTCGACATCGCCGCCCCCGCCGAGGACAACCTGCAGGCGATCGCGAAAGCCCTGGACCGGGAGGTCAAGGACCTGGTTGTCATCGTCCTCGACCGGCCCCGTCACGAGCGGCTCATCGCGGAGATCCGCAAGGCCGGGGCCCGCATCAAGCTCATCGGCGACGGGGACCTCTCGGCCGGGATCACCGCCGCGGTCGTGGGGACGGGAGTCCACGCCGTGATGGGAACGGGCGGGGCGCCCGAGGGCGTTCTGACGGCGGCAGCCATGCGGTGTCTCAATGGGGAAATCCAGGCGCGATTTGTACTTACGAAGCCATCAGACAGCGAGCGGCTGAGAAAGCTTGGGATCGAGAACCTTCAAAAAGTGTACAGAACCGAGGATCTGGCCCCAGGCAAGAACGTCACCTTCGCTGCGGCGGGCGTCACAGACGGATCGCTTCTCCGGGGTGTACGATTCTTCGGAGATGGCATCCGAAGCCAGTCGCTTCTCATGACGACGCTGCCTCATCAAGTGCGGTTCGTCGATACGATCCATGCCAAGGAGGGGCCCAACGTCAAGATCAGGTTCTGATCATCTTCGAGAAGATCCGAAAGGCCAGGAGTTGTAGGCTGGCTCATGAGTTACTCGCTTTGCCCTCATTTTTCCCTTGACATGCGTGGGCCGCTTTGTTAGCTTGACAAAGCACTTTAACTCTCCTACGTAAGTATGTATCTCGTCTCGGTTCCATTTCGGGGGGTCGCGGCGAGTCGGTAGTGGGACGCAAGGTGGTCGGGAACAACAGCCGTCTGTAACTTGAGAGGTCGCCCGTGGCTCTGTTCGGCAAGAAGAAGGGACTCGTTGGCCTCGACATCGGATCCTCGGCGATCAAGGCCGTCGAGTTGAAGGCCGGTGGCAAGGGCGGCGCCGAATACCAGCTCATGAGCATCGGCATGGAGGCCCTCCCCCCCGAAGCCATCGTGGACGGCGCGATCATGGACTCGGGAGCCGTCATCGACGCGGTCCAGCGCCTGTTCAGCTCGCAGAAGATCAAGACCGCGGACGTCTGCACGGGAGTCTCGGGAAACGCGGTCATCGTGAAGAAGATCAGCCTTCCCCAGATGAGCCAGGAGGAGCTGTCGGAGTCGATCCACTGGGAGGCGGAGCAGTACATTCCCTTCGACATCCAGGACGTGGCCATCGACTACGAAGTCATCGACGGTGGCGGCTCCGGCGGGAACATGGACGTGCTGCTCGTCGCGGTCAAGAAGGACAAGATCAGCGACTACACCTCGGCCATCACCCAGGCGGGGAAGACCCCCGCGATCGTGGATGTCGACGTCTTTGCCCTCCAGAACTGTTACGAGGTCAACTACGGTTCCGACCCGGGGCGGGTCCTGGCCTTGTTGAACGTGGGCGCCTCGATCATGAACATCAACATCATCAAGGGCGGCACCTCCATCTTCAACCGCGACATCGCCGTCGGGGGGAACCAGTACACCGATGCGATCCAGAAGGACCTGAACCTCTCCTTCGACCAGGCCGAGAGCCTCAAGAAGGGGGGCCGTGTCGAGGGGGCAGCGGTCGAGAACCTTCCTCCGATCCTCCAGGCGGTCTCCGAGAACATCGGCCTCGAGATCCAGAAGACCTTCGACTTCTTCAAGGCCACGAGCTCGGAGGATCGCATCGACCGCATCTTCCTGTCCGGGGGAACCTCGAAGGTCCAGGGGCTCCGGGACCTGCTTGCCGACCGCTTCGAGGCGGGGGTCGAGATCCTGAACCCGTTCAATAACGTCACCTACAACCCGAGGGACTTCGACCCTGACTTCATCAACGAGATCGGCCCCTCGGCCGCGATCGCCGTGGGCCTCGCGGCGCGAAAGGTGGGAGACCGATGATCCGCATCAACCTCCTCACCGCAGAACGGCCCAGCGCCAAGAAGAAGACGGCCTCGGCACCGGGTGCCTTGCAGGCCTACCTCTTCCTGCTCCTGTTCGGTGGCGGCGCCATCCTGGCCTGCGCGGGGCTCTGGTGGCTCAAGTCCTCCAGCATCGCGGATCTCGACAAGAAGATTACCGACGGCAAGAAGCGCCAGGCCGAACTTCAGGCCATCAAGGTCCAGGTCGACCAGTTCCTGGCTCGGAAGCGGATCCTGGACGCCAAGGTGAAGCTGATCGAGGAACTGAAGTCGCAGCAGTCGGGGCCCGTCCACATGCTCGACGAGATCTCGAAGTCGCTGCCCGACCGGGTGTGGCTCACGTCCCTCGATCAGGCCGGCAACACGATCCGGTTCGGCGGGGAGAGCAACGGGCTCGCCTCGGTGGCCGACTTCATCACGGCCCTCCAGCGAAGCGGCTGGTTCCCGCAAGTGGATCTCGTGTCGAGCAACGAGGCCAACAACGTGGTGAGCTTCCAGCTCCAAGCCGAATTCCACCCGCCCGCGCCCGCGGCCCCCGCAGGGGCGCCGGCGCAGGCCGCGGCCGCAAAACCCTAGGGGAGGACGAAGAGAGTCATGGCCGACAATCCCCTCACCAAACTACCTCTCGTGGGCCAGTTGGGCGTCTCCGCGGTCCTTGCCGCGATCATCGGAGTGGCCTTCTACTACTTCTCGTGGTCCGACCTGGTAAAGCAGGAAACCGACCGGACCGCCGAGTGGGCGGCCCTCCAGAGCGACATCCGGAACCTGGAGGTGACGGCGAACAAACTTCAGGACTTCCAGCGTGAGGTCGCGCTCCGAGAGGCGAAGCTCGAGACCCTCAAGCGAATCCTGCCGGCCGACAAAGAGACGCCGGAGCTCATGAAGAAGGTCAACTCCTTGGCCGTCCAGTCGAGCCTTCTCATCAAGAAATTCACGCCTGGCGCCGTGGTGAACCGCGAGTTCCCGATCGAAGCGGTGCCCGGGCAGAAACCTGGCGCCGCTGGGCAACCGGCACCGCCACCGCCCGCAGCCGGCGCGAAGCCCACGACGGCCCAGAACGAGTACTACCAGGAGTGGCCCATCAGCGTCGACGTCGAGGGCACGTACCACAATCTCGGGCAGTTCTTCGATCGAGTCGGCCGGCTCTCGCGTCTCGTCAATGTCGGCGGCCTGCGCATCAGGAATCAGGCGACGCCCAAGGCTTCGAACACGATCCAGGTCTCGTGTACGGCCACCACGTTTGTTTACGTGGAGGCGCCGCCCGCCGGGGCGGCGACGGCGCGCCCGTGAGGACCAAGGTCATGAACCGGTACTCCCTCGTCGGCCTCGCGGTGGCCTTGGGCTTCTGGTTGCCCACGCCCGTCGGGGCCGAGGCTCCACCCCCGGGCCTCGAGAGCTCGAAGGACGATGCGATCAAGTCGATCCTCGACCAGGAGTTGGAGCCCGCACCAGGCGCCTACACCTATAACCCCCAAGGCCGCCGCGACCCCTTCGTGAGCCTCATCAAGGGGCCCGCCGAGAAGACCATCCGGAAGCAGGGAATGGAGGGCTTCCTCATCCAGGAGGTCGCCCTGAAGGGCCTCCTGAGGACCTCAGGCGGCGGCGAGGGCGTGGCTGGGAAGGCCGGTTACATCGCGATCTTCTTGGGAACCGACGGGAAATCCTACTTCGTAAACGTTGGACAGCGCTTGTTCGACGGGCAGATCATCGCAATCGACGGCGCGTCCGTGACCTTCCGCCAGGAAATCACGGACCCGTTGTCGCCGGTGAAAGCCCGTGAGATCAAGCAAAGCCTGCATGAGTCCGAGGAGGCAAGGCAATGAGAGCCAAGCTCGCTTGGGCCCTCCTGTTGGCGGCCGCACCTTTCTCCGTCGCGGTTCTTTCCGCGTCGGCCGAGGACCGCGCGCCGATCACCATATCTGACATCCGTCAGGAGAGCACCGACCGATCAACCCGACTGACCGTGGAGTGCAGTGCGCCGGTGGCCTACGCGACGTTCAGCCCCGACCCACTCACCCTGGTCGTGGACATTCCCGAAGCTGACACCTCAAAGGTGCCCGCCCGGATCAACGTCGGGACGCGGGAGGTCGACTCTCTGCGAGTCACCACCCTGGGGAGGGCCGATGGCCGGAGCATCGCCCGCATCGAGGTGCACCTCGCCAGCCTCGTGGTCCCCAAGGTCTTCTCCAAGGACCGGGCGCTGAACCTGGTCTTCGAGAGGGCGGCTCAGACCTCAGCCAAAGCAGAGCCCCAAGCAGCGCCGGCCGAGGCGCCTCTTCCGCCACCGGCCGAAGTCGCTGAAGCTCCGTCGGAGCCTGCAGCCCCCGTGGCCAAGGCCGAGCCTGCGCCAGCCCCGGCGGGCCCGGTCTCCAAGGGTCCGGCCTCCGCGATCCTGGGTGTCAGTCAGAGCATGGACGCCGGGCAGCTCGCGATCACGGTTCAAGCCAACGGAAGTCTCCATTATCAGGACTTCTTCCTGGGGAATCCCGACCGCCTCGTGGTGGACTTCAAGGACGTCATGACACGCGCCACGAAGGCGCTCGACGTAACCCAGGGTCCCGTACGAAAGGTTCGGATCGGCCAGTTCAGCGCGGCCGCGCCCAAGGTCGCCCGCCTCGTGCTGGACCTCTCGGCGCGCTCCCCGTACCACATCGTTGAAGCACGGGATGGCGTGAAGATCGTCTTCGGCGATGGAGGTCGCACCACGAGCCCGGCGCCGCTGGCCGCCCTCCGGGCCGACGCCCCACTTGCTATGACCGCCGTGGCGATGCCCGCTTCGGTGGTCGTGCCGGCCCCGGCTGTTCGTCCTCCGCCCGCGCTGGCCCTGCCCGCGCTGCCCGCCCCGCAGGAGCCCCCGAAGGAATCCTTCGAGGCAAAGACCATCAGTCAGGACAAGAAGGTGTACACGGGCGCCCCGATCAACATGGACTTCAAGGACGCCGACCTGCAGGACATCTTTCGTCTCTTCGCCGACGTCAGCGGCCTCAACGTCGTCGTCAATCCCGGCGTGAGCGGGAAGGTGACCCTCAAGCTCACCGAGGTTCCATGGGACCAGGCCCTCGACCTGATCCTGAAGACGAACGGCTTGGGCCGGACGATCGACGACAACGTCATCCGGATCGCGCGTCTCTCCGACCTTCAGAGGGAGGAGGAGGACCTCCGGAAGCTCAAGGAGAATCAGGCGCTGGCCGGCGATCTCACCACGTGGCGCAAGTCCCTTTCCTACGCCAAGGCCGCGGATCTGGAGCAGTCGGTCAAGAAGGTGGCTCTCTCTGCGCGCGGTCAAATCACCCTCGACACGCGCACCAACACGATGATCATCACGGATCTGCCCACATACCTGGACAAGGCCCGGGATCTCATCAACGACCTCGACCGTGCCACGAAGCAGGTCGAGATCGAAGCCCGGATCGTGGTGACAAGCAGGAACTTCACACGTGACCTGGGCATTCAGTGGGGCTTCAGCCAGAGGCAGACCGCGCAGTTCGGCAACACCACCGAGAAGACCTTCCCTCACTCGATCGTCCTGAACGGACAGGGGACGCCGAGCCAGCAAGGTCTGCCGGCGGACCAGGGCCCCTTGGGCGTGGGGACCCCAGGCATCGTGGGCCGCGGCTACGCGGTGAACCTCCCGTCGGCGTCCTTCAACTCGTCGATCGGAATCTCGCTCGGCAATATCCTCGGCAACTTCAACCTTGATGCGGCGCTCACGGCCCTCGAGAAGCAGGGGCGGGGGCGGATCCTGTCGACGCCGAAGGTCACCACCCAGAACAACCAGCCCGCCGAGATCAAGCAGGGCGTTCAGATCCCACTCCAGACGATCGCCAACAACACGGTGACCGTTCAGTTCAAGGACGCGGTCTTGACGCTCAAGGTCACGCCGCAGATCACCGAGGCGGACACGGTCATCCTGCAAGTCGAGGTGGAGAACAACACCGCCGACTTCGCCAACGAGGTCAACGGCATACCGCCGATCAACACCCAGTCGGCGAAGACCATCGTCCTGGTGCGAGACGGAGCGACCAGCGTCATCGGCGGCATCTACCAGAGCAACGAGCAGACCGCTCAGTCCTCGACGCCCTTCCTCGGGAAGCTTCCGATCCTGGGCTACCTGTTCAGGAACCGCTTCGTGAGCACGTCGAACAACGAGCTGCTCTTGTTCATCACGCCGCGAATCGTGAAGGGTTGAGGCTTATGGGCCGGATCAGTTTCGCTCAGGACGTCATCATTCAGTCGTGGAGGAAGGCCATGAAGGCTGTGAGAGTGTGCGCGGTCCTGGCATTGGGCGCTCTGACCATGGGCGGGTGCACGCCGGACTGGGCCAAAGGCAGTGGCGACGTGGTCCTCTTGATGACCGCGATCAACGGCGGTACGCCGCTCGACTCGGACGTCGCGATCTCCACCGGCACCATCTGTGCTGACCTTGTCACCGTTCGACTGGAGAATCACTTCAAGGACCCCGCGATAACGAGCAGCGGCTTCCACAACGACTACACGGTGGAGCGCTACGAGGTCCACTACGTCCGCTCCGACGGCCGCAACGTGGAGGGGGTCGACGTGCCATACGCCATCACCGGCAACGTCGCCCAGGAAGTGATCAACAGCGCAGACGCGGAGCTGAAGCTCGAGGTCGTCCGGCGGCAGGCCAAGCTGGAGCCGCCTCTCCGGAACCTGGTCACTGTGCCGGGGGGTGGTGCCCTCGTCCTGACGCTGTTCGCCGACATCACGCTCCACGCCCGTACCACGACCGGGGTGGTGTTGAACCCGGTTTCAGGGCGGCTCCAGATCGACTTCGCTGACTTCGTCGATGCCCTGACCACCTGCCCTGCTTCGTAGGGAGAGGAGAGGCTCTGATGGGACTTGCGACCAGATTTCAAGAGTCTCCGGTCGGACAGGAATCGAACTTCGAGGGTACTATGATCACGAAAGATCCCAAGGCTTTTCGGGGCCGGCGGCCGGTGGCCGCTGTGGGCCTCTGCCTCCTCCTCGCGCACGGTGGTTGCAGCACAGACAAGGTGACGGTTCCCGAGCTCAGCGGCCCGTCGGAACTGGGGCTCTCGATCAAGTTGGACGCGACTCCGGACATCCTGACGGCCGACGGTTCCAGCACCTCGGCGGTTCAGGCCACTGTTCGGGACCAGAACGGGAAGCCGAAGGCCGGTCAAGCCATCTACTTCGCAGTCGCCGACACCGGACTGAACTTCGCCGACATCGGTGGCTTGAACCAGCCGACAGCGGTAACCGGGGCGGATGGGACGGCTCAGGTGGTCTACACGAGCCCGTTCCGGACCGACTTCACGGGGAACGGGTCGGTTCTCGTTGCGGCGCGTCCCGTGGGAACGGACGCGAACGGCCAGTTGTACCGGACCGTCAAGATTTCGCTGCGCTCGGCGGAGGGCCGGCTGTTCCCCCCGAAAAGCGGCAACGGACTGCCGACGTGTTTGATCACGGTTCAGGCCCCATTCGGCTTTGTGATCGACCAGAGCATCCTGTTCCAGACGCAGGCCGCCGACTCGGACGGCTTCATCGTGCGCTACTTCTGGACCTTCGGGGACTCCTCCGACCCCTCGGACAAGCCGGACGTGGAGCACCACTACAAGGTTCACGGGACCTACGATGTGACGCAGACCGTGACCGACAACAACGGGGGCCAGAGCACCTGCACCAAGTCGGTGAGGATCTGCGACACTGTCACCGCGGCCTGCCCCCAGCCCTGAGCGCTCCGCGGCGCTGAGTCCGGCTCCGACGGTCCCAGGCCCTGGCGAAACGGGGTCTGGGATCGTATGCTTCTGAGGCACCGTGGCTTCCAACTCCCGCATTGACGACCTCCGGAAGCGGCTGGAGAAGGAACCCGGCTCGCGGCTGTTCGCGCAGCTCGCCGAGGAGTTGCGGAAGGCGGGCAATCTAGACGAGGCCATCGCCGTCTGCCGCGACGGCTTGCAGAAGCACCCCGCGTACCCCTCCGCCCGCATGACCCTCGGCCGAGCCCTGTTCGACAAGCGAGACTTGGCTGGAGCCCGCGCCGAGCTGGAGTCTGTGCTCAAGGGAGCGCCTGACAACATCCTGGCGAGCCGCCTCCTTGCCGAGTGCCTCGAAGGCTTGGGGGACTTGGGCGCGGCAGTTGATCGCTTCAGGAAGACCCTGGCCCTGGCCCCCGGCGATAGGCATATGGCCGGGAAGGTGGCGGCACTCGATCTCAGGATCGACAGCGTCTCCCGACGCGATGCGACGCCACAGCCCGCGCCCAAGGCCGCTCCAGACGCTCCCATTCCGCTCGTGGCCACCGACGAGCCCTTCGAGCTTGAGAGACCGTATGACGCCCCAGGACCGAAGCCGGTCGCCGCCGCGCAGCCGGAGAGGGTGGCCGTTCCCTCCGAGGTAGAGATCGAACCCGAGACGGAGGCCCGCGGTGCGGAGGAGCCGGAGGCTGAGGCGCCATCGGCCCGGACGCTTCCGTCGTCGGCACCCTCATTCGAGCCGCCTCTTCCGGCTGCCGATCTCCCGCCTCCCCAGGAACTGTTCGAGTTCGACCCGCCCCCTGAACCGCTGGATGCAACGAACCTCGGGCAGGAAGCTCCAGGCTTCGAGGAACCGTCCCTGCTGGTCGACCCGCCGCTTGCCGACCGCCCCCCCGGGCCGCCTCCGGCCCGCGACTTTGTTCCGGAGCCGCCGCGCATGCTTCCCCAGTCCGAGGAGGAACCCCCTCCCCCCTGGGTGGCGCCAGTGGCCCCGGAGACGACCGCTCCCGAGTTGATCTCCTCGACCCTGGCCGAGCTGTACTTCAACCAGGGTTTCACGACCAAGGCCATACAGGTGTATCAACAGGTGCTGGGCCGGGAGCCAGGAAACGAGCGGGCGCGGGCGCGTCTCTACGAACTTCAGGAGTTGGAAAGAGCTCCTGTTGAAATCGCTCCGAGTGTGAGTGAGGCGCCCTTCTCCACCGAAGCTCCGGCGATTCCGCGGGATGGCCAGGCGTCCCGGCGGCAGGCCATCGAGAGCGTGATCGGACGGCTCGAGGGGTTACGGGCCGCCCTCAGGAGGGGGTAGCGGATGGCCGGATTCAGCGACGCCTTGAAGAAGATCGCGGCCAGAGTGCCAGAGACCCAGGTCCTCATGATCATGGCTATCGATGGCATCCCGATCGAGAAGCTCGTCCTCCACCCGCACGCGAACATGGAGGCCGTGGCCGCCGAGTACACGACCCTCCTACGGGCGACGGTGTCCGCCGCGGGAGAGACGGGTCTCGGCGACCTCCGCGAGCTCTCCGTCGTCACCGACTCCATGACTGCCCTCCTCGTCGGCATTACCGGCGAGTACTTCCTCTTTGCGGCGCTGGCTCCCGGTGCTTTGGCAGGGCGCGCTCGGTTCGCGCTGCGCATGGCAGGCCTCGAGCTCGAGAGCGAGTTCGCCTAGGCTCCTTCCCCATCTCCCGAGACGTTGACAAGCTCTCGGACGGGGACGAATAATACCCGCCTTCCCCGGAGAGGAGACCCATTGAACCTCAAGGAACTCAAGGAGATCCTCCAGATCCTCGACGAGAGGGAGATCACGGAGTTCGAGCTCGAAGAGCAGGGAATGAAGCTGCGGATCCGAAAGGCCGCCGCCCCCCTTCCCGCCGCCGCGGCTCCCCCGTTGGCTGCCGCTCTGGTCCCGCCCGGCCCCGTGACCACTCGTGCGGCTTCCAACGGCCCGACCATGGCGGCGATCGCCCCGGTTCCGGCCGAGAGCACTGATGACCCGGGCCTCGTTCAGGTGAAGAGCCCCATCGTGGGGACCTTCTATCGCTCCCCGGATCCTGCCTCCCCTGCTTTCGTCAACGTCGGGGATCGGATTCGCGTCGGCCAGGTGCTCTGCATCATCGAAGCCATGAAGCTCATGAATGAAATTGAAGCCGAGGTGGCTGGAGAGGTCGTGCAGATCCACCACGAGAACGCGCAGCCCGTTCAGTACGGCGAGCCCCTCTTCGCCATTCGGGTGGAGCGCTAGGCCGGTCGAGGCCTCCGGCTCTCGTCCCCATGTTGAAGAAGATTCTGATCGCGAACCGCGGGGAGATCGCCCTCCGCGTCATCTGGGCCTCCAAGGAGCTCGGGATCAAAACGGTCGCTGTCTACTCCGAGGCCGATCGTAACAGCCTGCACGTTCGCTTCGCCGACCAGGCCGTCTGCATCGGGCCGCCCAGGAGCGTCGAGTCGTACCTCAACATCCCCGCCATCATCAGCGCCGCCGAGGTCACGGGGGCCGACGCCATTCACCCGGGCTACGGCTTCTTGTCGGAGTCGAGTTACCTCGCCGAGATCTGCGAGGCGTGCAACATCAAGTTCATCGGCCCAGGGCCCCAGGCCATCCGCCTCATGGGCGACAAGAGTCGCGCCAAGAAGGCGATGATGAAAGCCGGCGTGCCGGTCATCCCCGGTTCGCCCGGCGTGGTCGACGACGAGGAAGCGGCCGTCCGCATCGCGCGCGAAACCGGGTTCCCCGTGATCCTCAAGGCCGCTGCGGGGGGTGGGGGACGGGGGATGCGGATCGTGCGCCAGGCAGAAGAGGTCGGCCCCGCCCTTCGGGCGGCGCAGGCCGAGGCCGCGGCCGCCTTCGGGGTTCCCGACGTCTACATCGAAAAATACGTGGAGGCGCCTCGCCACATCGAGATCCAGATCATGGCGGACTCCAAGGGGAACGTCGTTCACCTCGGAGAGCGCGAGTGCTCCATCCAGCGCCGCCACCAGAAGCTGATCGAGGAGGCCCCGTCGTCCGTCCTGACGGAGAAGCTTCGCCGACGGATGGGTCGGACGGCGGTGGAGGCCGCTGCGGCCGTCCAGTACGTCAACGCCGGCACCATCGAGTTCCTCCTGGACGCCGCCGGGAACTACTACTTCATGGAGATGAACACCCGCATCCAGGTGGAGCACGGCGTCACCGAGCTCGTAACCCGTCGGGATCTCGTGAAGGAGCAGATCCACATCGCATCGGGCGGAGCGCTCTCGTTTGCCCAGAAGGACGTGACCTTCGAGGGGCACGCCATCGAGTGCCGCGTCAACGCGGAGGATCCTGTGACGTTCGTCCCTTCGCCCGGAACCATTCGGTCCTTCTATCTTCCCGGCGGACCCGGTGTGCGCGTCGACACCGCAGCTCACGAGGGATGCGAGATTTCCCCTTACTACGACAGCATGGTCGCGAAGCTCATGGTTCACGGCCGAGACCGCCGCGAGGCGATCGCCCGGATGCGACGGAGCCTCGACGGAGTTGTCATCGAGGGCATCAAGACGACCATTCCTCTCCACAGGCGGATCATGGACGACTCGGATTTCCAGGCCGGGCGTCTCGACACGAAGTTCATGGAGCGCTTCCAGCCTCCCAGGAAGCCCGCCCCTCCGGTGTGAGGCCCTTGGTCGCTCTTCCTCGCCGGCCGTTCCTGTATGCCATTGTCGACACGAACTCCCTTGGAGGGCGTAGCGTGGGCGCCGCAGTCGCTGAATTGGCTCGTGGAGGCGCCGGCATCGTGCAGCTTCGCGCGAAAGGAGCCCCAGACGGCCTCTTCCTGACGTGGGCTCGGGAGGCCGTGGCCGCCGCGCGGAGCGCTCAGGTGCCGCTGCTGATCAATGACCGCGCCGACATTGCCCGGCTGGCGGGAGCCGACGGCGTCCACGTCGGTCAGGAGGACTTGCGCCCGGCCGACGTGCGCCGCGTCCTTCCCGCTCCTGCCATCGTCGGCCTTTCGACCCACAACCTCGCCCAGTTGGAAGGCGCCAGGCAGGAGCCGATCGACTACATCGCCGTGGGGCCGGTCTTCCCCACGCGGAGCAAGGATCGCCCCGACCCCGTCGTGGGACTGGACCTCGTGAGGCAAGCCCGCGCGCTCACTGCGCTCCCCGTGGTGGCGATCGGCGGGATCGGGGGCACCACCGCGCGGCGGGTGGTCGAGGCAGGAGCGGACGGCGTGGCCCTCATCTCCGCGCTGCTCTCCTGCGAGGATCTTGCCGAGGCTGCCCGGGAGATCAGCCGGGCGCTACGGGCCACCGGATGACGCAGACGGAGCACCACGACGCGCCCCGCTGGCTCCCGCTGCTTCTGATTCCGGTCTCCCTCTTGTCCGACCCCGTGGCGGCGCTGCCGCAGCTGTCGTACTACTTCCGCGACTTCACACTAACCTTCTACCCACTGCGGTTCTTCGCAGCGCGTGAGCTGGCCGGCGGGCATTGGCCGGCCTGGAACCCCTTCGTGAACGAAGGAACCTTCGTCCTCCCGGCTCTGTATCCGGCCGACCTTCTTCACGTCCTTTGGTCGGGTCCGGCGGCCGTCTCGTGGCTCCTGACGATGCATCTTCCCCTCGCTGCGCTGGCCTTCTACGGCATGGCACGGAGCCTTGGCGCATCGCGCTTCGGGGCCTCCGCGGGAGCGGCGGTCTACTCGCTTGGGGGCTTCGCTTTGTCGTGTCTGAATCTCTACGTTTTCCTCGAGGCCTTTGCCTGGGCCCCCCTCGTGGCCCTGGGGCTCTTTCGCTGCGGGATCCGCGGTGGGCGGTCGATCGTGGTCGCCGCCGCCTTCATCGCGATTTCCTTCTCGACCCTGGCCCTGGAGTTCGTGGCGCAGGGAGTCCTCCTGGGAGCTCTTCTAGGTCTCGTGACGTCAGGGAGGCGTGCCCTGCCCCGCGTCGCGTTGGCGCTCGGTCTAGCCATCGGGCTGGCGGCCATCCCCATCGCCCTGGTCGTGGGGATCCTTCCAGAAACCGCGCGCGGCGGGGGCTTTCCGGCGGAGTGGGCGCTCTCCTTCGCCGCTCACCCCGTGGCATTGCTGCAGGTCATTCTCCCCGGTCTTTTCGGCTCCCTCTCGACTCTCCAGCACTGGTGGGGGGGGCGCTTTTTCACCGGGGGCTACCCCTATTTTGCAAGCCTCTACCTGGGCCCCCTCGCCCTAGGCACTGCGGCAGCAGGAATACCCGCTTTGCAGCCGACCCACCGGCGGGTCGTGCTGGGTGTGGGGGGCCTGGGGCTCTGGTACGCGTTGGGGTCGTCGGCTGGACTCTCACCGGTCCTTGTCTCCTTGCCGGTGTTCCGTTGGTTTCGTTTCCCGAGCAAGGCGCTGTTGCTCCCCTATCTGGCGATCTGCCTGTTCGTGGCGTTCGGCGCCGAGCGCCTACGGCGGGGAGAGGGCTGGCAAAGGGTAGCGACGGTGGGTGCCATTGCCCTGGCTCTGGGAATCATGGTCGCACTCCCCGTTCTGATCGCCCCGGAGGCCGTTGGCGAATGGCTTGCGCTCAGCCCTGAGGTTGGAGCGGACATGAGCCGGGCGGTTCCGCTCACCTGTGCGCGCGCGGTCGCTCTGGCCGGTCTGGTCCTCGCTCTCGCTTTCGCGGTACGTCGAGGGCGGGTGGCTCCCGCGCGGGGCGCCACGCTTCTGGTCGCTCTCACGGTGGCTGATCTCGCACTCGCCGGCGCAGGAATGAATCCCCAAGTCAGCCGTGAGTTTTTCGAACCACTTCCTGAGATTCGCGCTCTTGGCCTCGATCAGCTCGACGGAGGGCGCGTCTTCTCTTATGGCGTCAAAGAGAGCCCAGCCTTCCGGCCTTTCTTGGAGGCCCGCCGACCGGGCACCGGTCTTTGGAGCTTCTTCGTCAACCGCCAGACTCTCTTTCCGTTCAACAACATCGTCGACCGGGTCGAGACCGCCGAAGGCCTCGACCGGACGTCATTCCTCGCGAATCCGCCGCTCTTGTCCGAGGCCGCTTACGATCCCGGAGCAGTGGCGTCGGTGCTGCCGGTCCTTCGTGGCGCCGCCGTCTCAAGAGTGGTCAGCATCGACCCGCTCTCGCACCCTGATCTAAGGCTCTTGGCTGAGGCGCCTGCGGGTCCACCGGGTCTAGCGATTCGAGTCTACGAGGTGCTCGATCCCTGGCCCCGTTCCTACGTCGCCTGCCACGTGATTCTCGAGCAGAACCGCCTACGCGCCCTCACTCTTCCCTTGACTCCGGGCTTCGATCCTCGCCGTGACGTCGTTCTCGAAGAGGCAGCGCGCTCAGACTGTCGCGAGGGGAGAGTGGCGATGCGGGGAGGACAAGCGGCCGAGCAGACCTACGATGTCGTCACAGACGGCCCCGGCTATCTCGTTGCGCGCGATAGCTTCGCCCGCGGCTGGACCGCGCGAGTGGACCGTGCTCCCACTCCCGTCCTGAGGGCCAACGGGAAGCATCGAGCCGTCGCTGTTCCCGAAGGGCGCCATCAGGTGGTCCTGACCTACCGCCCTCCCGGCTTGCGGGTGGGGATCGCTGCCGCCACGCTGGCTGCGCTCACGACGCTGGCCCTCTGGCGTTGGCCCGTGCTCAACGCGCCGACTTCGACGGATCCCGGCCGAGCAACCTCGTGAGCCCTGGCGTCTCCGCGGTCCCGGTGCCGCGGCCCTTGTTCTTCTGCTCCTCTTTCACTCTGTGGGTGCGCTGCCCTGCACGACGCCGCTGACACGCCGCCGCGAGGTGCGAGCGTGCTCTCGAATAGCTCCGCGGCAGCTCCTGGCGAATCCCTGTTCGGGTCCTCGAATCGCCGCCGATGTCGGCGGTCCCCCGTGACCGGACTGAAGTATCATCCACCGCCATGACGGCCACCCTCCTCGACGGCGCGGCGACGGCGCGGCAGATCCGCGAGGAATTGCGCGACGACGTCGCGAACCTTGCCGCGCGCGGCCACCGCCCCGGGCTGGGCGTGATCCTCGTCGGCGACGACCCCGCCTCGGCCGTCTACGTGCGCAGCAAGACGCGGGCGTGTGTGGACCTCGGCATACACCACGAGACGGCCCGGCTGCCGGCGACGGCCACGACCGCCGAAGTCGCTGCCCGCGTCGAGGACTTCAACCGCCGTGCCGACATCCACGGCATCCTCGTCCAACTGCCGCTGCCGCCGCAGGTCGACACCGCGCGCGTCCTGTCCGTCGTGGATCCGGCCAAGGACGTCGACGGGTTCCACGCGGTCAACGTGGGCCTTCTCGTTCAGAAGCGTCCGCGCTTCGTCGCCTGCACTCCGGCCGGTGTGATGGAATTGTTGGCGCGTTACAAGATCCCCGTGTCGGGGCAGCGGGCCGTGGTCCTGGGGAGAAGCGATATCGTGGGGAAGCCCATGGCGCTGCTCCTGCTCCACGCCGATGCCACGGTCACGATCGCGCACTCGCGGACCCGCGACCTCCCCTCGGTCACACGCGAGGCGGACATTCTCATCGCCGCCATCGGCAAGCCGGGTCTCGTCGGCCCCGAGCACGTCAAGCCGGGAGCCGTCGTCGTGGACGTCGGGATGAACCGGATCCAGGACCGCAGTCAGGCGATTCGCCTTCTCGAGGCGGAGCGCCTGGAGGAGTTCGACCGCAAGGGCTATGCCCTGGTCGGGGACGTCTGCTTCCCTACGGTGAAGGAGGTGGCCTCGGCGATAACGCCGGTGCCGGGTGGGGTGGGCCCGCTGACCATCGCCCTTCTGATGAAGAACACCGTCAAGGCCGCCACGCCTCAGCCGGCCTGATTCATGCTCCGCGTCGGCCTCACTGGTGGGATCGCCTGCGGCAAGTCACGGGTCCTCGCCCGCTTCGCCGCCCGCGGCCTGTCGACCTTGGACCTCGACCGCGTTGCCCACGAGGCCCTGGCGGTGGGTGGAGCCGCTCACGACGAGGTCGTAGCTGCCTTCGGACGAGGGATCCTCGATGCCCACGGGCACATTGACCGGAAGATCCTTGGGCGGACCGTGTTCGGAGACATCGCAGCGCGGGCGCGGCTGAACGCCATCGTTCATCCGAAGGTTCGTGACGCCGAGTCCTGTTGGGCGGAGGGAGAGATGCGCCGCGGCGTCAGGATTGCGGTCACCGACGCCGCGTTGCTGGTGGAGTCCGGCGTGCACCTCCGCTTCGATCGTCTGGTCGTCGTCCACTGTCCGGGCGACGAGCAGATCCGGCGTCTCATGTCGCGGGACGGAGTGGACGCGACGGCGGCCCGAGCCCGCATCGACGCTCAGATGCCGGTCGAGGAGAAGCGCCGCTTCGGCCACCTGGAGATCGACACGTCGCGGGGGCTTTCCGACACCGATCGAGCCGCCGACGCTGCCGTTGACACTCTCGAAGGAGTCGCTGCCGATTGGGGCACGGCGGTGGCGGTTCCAACAGAGCGTGCTCTTGGTGCGCTGACCGCCTGGCCGACTCGTGCGCCGCGGGGTCTCTCGCCGCTCCCGTTCCTGGAGGCCATCGCAGCGTGGGGAAGCCTCGAGATGGAGCGAGCCGCTGGACTCCTGGTCCCGGCCCGGGACGGCCCTTGGTACCGACAGGGGGGGGGCGGTGCCAGCGAGCCCGCCGCGGCTGTCCTTGCCGCGCCTCTCGTGCTGTGGGCGCTCCATCGTGGTGCTCCCGACCCCGACTATCTCGCAAGCGCCTCGGCTTCCCTCGCGCGTCTCACCCACAGCGACGGCGGCGCGGTGGCCGATGCCGTGGCTGTCGCGCTGGCCTTGCAGCACGTTCTGGTGGACGGGCGGGCTCCAGCCAGGGGTTGGGCGACGCCGCGGCAACTCGGAGAGAGATGGGGGCGTGCGCCCTCGGCGCCGGGCATCGAAGCTCAGTTCGCACCGCTGCTGGTCGTCGCGGCGCGTGGGGTGCCGGAAGCCGAGGCCCCGGCCGAGGCCCTGAGAGCCCTTCGGGCCATCGAAGCGATGGGTCGCTAAGGGCCCGTTCGCGGGCCCACCCGCTCTTCCACGAACGTGTTCCACTCGTGGCAGTGGGGGCAGCGCCAGAGCATGTCGCCGGCCCGATAGCGGCACGCGGTGCAGAGGTGAGGGTCCCGGTAGAAGACCGAGCCCTCGGCGGCGTCGATGTATCGATCCACGGCCTCGCTGCCCACTCCGAGGGCTCTCAGGGTGAGCCACATCTCGAGGTGCGCGACGAGCACCTGGGGATTGGCTTCGACGGCGCGCAACACCAGGCCGAAGGCTTCGCCCGGTCGGCCTTCCTCTCTCAGGTGTCGGGCCAGGGCCAGACGCGCGCGCCAGTCGTTCTGATCCTGACGGATCATCTTCTCGCAGAGGGCAGTAAAGCGAGAGGGTTCGCCTCCCGCCGCGTAGGCCCGGGACAGTCGTTCGAAGGCGAGATAGGCCCTCTCCGGGGCCGCCTGGATGGCGGACTCGAGGATCGCCGCCGCGCGGAGGGGATTCGATGCCGCATGGAGATCGGCCAGGCCGAGGTACGCGGGGAAGACGCGGCGGTCGAGGGCGAGGGCCGTCTCGTACGCAGCGACTGCTTCAGCGGTCCGGCCGGCCTGGGCGGCCTCGCTGCCGATCTCCGCCTGGAGGAAGCCCAGGACGATGCCGTCGTCGGTCTTGCGGAGACGGGACACACGAGTCGCCAGATCGTAGGCCTGCCGCCACTGCCGTTGCTCCTCATGTAGCTTCTCCAGGCCGATCAAGGCGTGGATGTTCTTGGGGTCGATCTGGAGGACATCCTCGAAGGTCAGGGTCGCGCGATCGATGAAGCCGGCCTTCCGCAAGTCCATGCCCACGCAGACGAGGGCATGGGCGCGCTCGGCGCGGCTCAGGTCGGGACGGCCAAGGAGTCCCTGGTGAACCTGTATCGCCCGTTCCACCTGCCCTGACTCCCTCAACAAGTTGCCCAGCACGAGCTGGATCTCGAGAGCGTCGGGCTCCCCTCGCGAGGCTTTGGCGAGTTCGCTGGCCGCCAGATCCACCTGGCCCGAGGCCAGGTAGTGCAGACCCTGGGTATAGTGGGGCGAAGTTCGAAATCCGGCCCGACCCGACAGCCCTGCGATTCGAAGCGCACGGGTGGCGGCGCGCCCCGCCACGAGACCCGCGACAGCGGCTAGCAGCACCGCCAGGAGGGCCGTGTCGGTCACGTCACGCCGATCGAGGACAGGACTCTCTCCCAGTCTCCCCGCGCGCGAAGGATGGACTCGATGAACTCCCGAAGGCAGCCTTGCCCCCCGCGAGCTTCCATGATCATGAAAGCTTCGGCGCGCACTTCCAGGGGAGCATCGGCTGGGGCCGCGGTCAAGGAGACGGCGCGCATGACCGGCAGGTCGTTCACGTCGTCACCAATGTAGGCAACCTCGCGGGCCTCGAGGCCTTCTGCGATCAGGATTTCGCGGAGGACGGACCCCTTGTCGGAGATTCCCTGGCGGACGATGCTCATCCCCAGCTCCGCTGCACGGACCGTGACCGCCTTCGAGTCGCGCCCCGAGAGAATGCCGGTCTTGAGGCCGGCGCGGTGGGCAAGGACGATGGCGAGGCCGTCCCGGATGTGGAATGCCTTGGCCTCGCTTCCGTCAGCCAGCAGGAGAACGGTTCCGTCGGTCATGACCCCGTCCACGTCGGTCAGGATGAGCTTGAGCGCCCGGCAACGCTCCGCGAGGGCCTCGTCCTTCAAATCATCTCCGTCTTCCACAGATCGTGGAGGTGGACGACCCCGTCCACGCCTCCCTCCGCGCCCGTGACGACGAGGGACGTAATCTTCCGCGTCTCCATGACGTCGAGGGCACGCGTGGCCAGCTCCCGTCTGCCGATCACGGCCGGCTCCGGAGTCATGCACTCAGCGGCAGTCTTGTCGAAGAGCGCGTAACCGTGGCGCTCGAGTTGCCGCCGGAGGTCTCCGTCGGAGATCACCCCCGCGAGGCGACCCTCACCATCCACGACGGTGGTCATTCCAAGGCGCTTCCGGGTCATCTCGAACAGCACCTCCTTCATCGGCGTCGTTCGCTGGACCCGCGGGACGTCGTCGCCGACGTGCATCAGGTCCTCCACCCTCGTGAGCTTCTTGCCGAGGCGCCCCCCGGGATGGAGGACGGCGAAGTCCTCGACGGTGAAGCCACGGCGGTCGATCAAGGCCATCGCGAGGGCATCGCCCATGGCGAGGGCGGCCGTCGTCGAGGCGGTGGGAGCGAGCCCCAAAGGACAGGCCTCCTCGCGGATCGAGACGTCCAAATTCACGTCGGCGGTGACGGCGAGGGCGGACTTCACTCGCCCTGTGAGGGCGATGACGGGAACGCCGAGTCGCTTCACAGAGGGCATGAGAGCGAGGATCTCCTCGGTGTCGCCGCTCGAGGAGATGACGACGACCACGTCTCCCTTGACGATACGTCCCAAGTCTCCGTGGATCGCCTCGGTCGGATGCAGGAAGAGGGAAGGCGTTCCGGTCGAAGCGAGGGTCGCCGAGACCTTCTGGGCGATGATGCCGCTCTTGCCCATGCCTGTGACGACGACGCGTCCGGTGCAGGCGAAGAGAGCCTCCACTGCGCGGTCGAAGCCGTCGTCGAGACGATCCCTGAGGTCGAGGATGGCCTGCGACTCGATCTCCAGAACTTTGCGGGCTAACTCGCGAGACACCGGGGAATCGTAGGGTCTACCCGCGTGGCAAAGCAAATGCGGGATTCCCATTTGATCGAGCCGTCGTTTGATGGCAAGTTCGCCGCGTGGGAAACGCGCGACTCGCCTCGCGGACCCTCCTCTGCGCGCTCAGTGGTCTTCCGATTCTTCTCCTGATCCAGCGGGCGTGCGTGCGCGCCACGAATTTTGGTGGTTTCGACGAGTGGCCCATGCTGGAGCTTTCGTCGCGGTGGGTCGTCGGCTTTCCCCACGCCAACCGGCCTCTGGGGATGCTGTGGATCCTTCCGGCGTCGCTCTTGCCTTATCGCCTGCTTTCGTTCCAACTCCTCTCATTCGTCTACCTCCTCGCCAGCGCCCTGCTGGTCTTTCGCCTCTGCCAGCGCTTGCTTCCCTCCCGGCCGCTTCTCGGCTTCGTTGCCGCGAGTCTTGTGGTCTCGTGGGCACCCGGTGACGTCGCGCGTCTCAACTGCATCGAGTGTGCGGTGTTCGGAGGTTTTACTTTCGCCGCTCTGGCCGCGATTGTCGGATTCGTGGAGTCGTGGTTCGAGGCCCGAGGGCTGATGCTCGTCCTCGCGTGCCTACTGGTGCCCATTGCTGCTCGCAGCTACGAAGGCTCCTTTGCACTGCTCACGGGGGCACCGCTGCTTCTGCTCCTGACCCAGGCGTGGTCGCGGCGCTTGGCGATTTGGTCCGGCGCCTGGATGGCGGCCGTCGGCGTGGCCGCCGCCGCGACGTTGATCCCTGTACTCGCCGGCGGTGGCAGCTTGGCCTACCAGGCGACGGTCCTCAAGCCGGAGTTCGACCCTGCCGTCCTCTTCGGCCGCTTCGTCTGGCAGTTCGTCTACCACCTGGCGCCCCTCGTGCTCAGCCCCCCGAGCGAGCTCGCGGTTCGAGCCGTCCCGTGGGCTGTGGGGCTTTTCGCCGTCCTCTTCGCCCTCGCGCAGCGCGGCTCTTGTGAATTAGCGGATCGAGAGGCCTGGCGCTGTGACGCCTGGTCTGCTCTTCTTGGTCTCGGCTTCGCGGGCCTGGGCTACGCACTGATCGTCGTGGGTAGCGGCGCTCCCACCGCCTATCGTCTGCAGTTCCTCTCGGGGCCCGGGATGGCGGTAGCCCTTGCTTCTGTGGTGATGGGTCTGGCGCGGCTGGCGCCCGCGCGTGCCCGCGAGGCGGTGGCCTTTCTCCTCGCGGCGTGGGTGGTGGCCGTCGGGGCGGGGCGCACGGTCGCCATGCAGCAGAGCTGGGATCGCGCGAGTGCGTATCCGGCACAGATGTCTATGCTTCGAGGGCTGGTCAGCCGAGCGCCGGACCTCCGGCCCGGCACGATGGTGCTTCTGCTCGACGAAGGCGGGGCGTGGCGCGCGACGTTCGGCTTCCACCACGCGATCCAGTATCTCTACCAGCGACGGGCCGCCGGTTGCGTCTGGGGAGCGTGGGACGCCCTCTACCCGGGCACTCTCGGTCCCGAGGGGCTTCACAGCGAGCCTTGGTCCGTCATCCGTGGTCCCTGGAGCGTCCGCCCTCACACCTATCGGTACGACGAGATCGTCGTGGCGCGCTTCTCAGGCGGCCGCGTGGAGATCTTGAAAGAGTGGCCAGCAACGCTCCCTCCTGTTCCCGCGGGCGCCCTCTATGATCCGGGAAGCCGGATCCAGGACCTCTCGCTGCCTGTTCCGGAGCGCCGCCTTCTGCGCTAGCTTCGGGCCGCCGCGTGGATCGCCAGCAGGCGCTTCAATAACCCCTTGAGGCGGCCGAGGCGGTAGGCGTTCGGCCCATCGGAAAGCGCGCGCGCCGGATTCTCGTGGACCTCCATGAACAGGCCGTCCACTCCCGCCGCAACTCCGGCGGGACCGAGCGTGTCGATGAAGTGGGCCTCGCCCCCCGATCGGTCGCCGAGTCCGCCCGGGCGCTGCACGCTGTGGGTGATGTCGTAGACCACGGGGTAACCGAAGGAGCGAAGCGTGGGGAAGGACCGCATGTCGACCACGAGGTTGTTGTAGCCGAAGCTGAACCCGCGCTCGGTCACGATGAGGTTCTTGTTTCCGGTTGAGGCGGCCTTCTCCATGACGCCCTTCATGTCCCACGGGGCCATGAACTGCCCTTTCTTGATGTTGACGATCTTCCCCGTTCGCGCCGCTTCGAGGACGAGGTCGGTCTGGCGGCAGAGGAACGCCGGGATCTGGAGCACGTCCGCGACCTCTGCGACCTTCTCGACCTGAGCCACTTCGTGGACGTCGGTCAGAATGGGGACCCGGTAGCGTTCTTTGACCTCGGCCAGGATCTCCAGGCCGCGTTCCATTCCCGGCCCGCGGTACGAGCCGAGGCTCGAACGGTTCGCCTTGTCGTAGCTGGCCTTGAAGATCAGGGGAATCCCCAACTCCCCCGTGACGTCCTTCAGGCGAGCGGCGACCTGTCCCGGATGGCGTGAGTTCTCGATGACGCAGGGGCCGGCGATGAGGAAGAGCCCTCCTCCGCCCAGTCGGGCCTTCCCCAGGCGGATGGTGTGGCCCACTAGCCCGCCACCGTCACGCCAGCCCGCAGGCCCTGTCGCTGCCGCGTCGCGCGGTTCTCGACGCTCGCGCGCACGAAATCGGCGAACAGCGGGTGGGGGCTCAAGGGCTTCGATTGGAATTCCGGATGGAACTGCACTGCGATGTACCAGGGATGGTCGGGGATCTCGGCGATCTCCACGAACTTGCCGTCGGGCGTCTTCCCGGAGATGGACAGCCCCTTGTCGGCGAGGCATCCCTCGTAGGCCTTGTTGAACTCGTAGCGGTGGCGGTGACGCTCCCGGATCTCGGTGGCTCCATAGATCTGGGCCGCGCGCGATCCCGGCTTGAGGGCGCAGGTGTAGGAGCCCAGGCGCATCGTGCCGCCCAGCTCCTCGACCCCCAGCAGGTCTTGGAGCTTGTAGATCACCTTGTGCTCGGCCTCGGGCTCCACCTCGGTGGAGTTGGCCCCCGAAAGGCCGCAGACGTTCCGGGCGTACTCGGTCACCGCCCACTGGAAGCCGTAGCAGATGCCGAAGTAGGGCGTTCCCGTGCGCCGCGCGTACTCGGCGGCGGCGACCATCCCTCCGGTCCCCCGCATTCCGAAGCCGCCGGGGACCAGGATGCCGTCCACTCCAGAGAGCTTCGCTTCCGCATTCCCGGCCTCGAGTTCCTCGGCCTCGACCCAGCGGCGAACCACGCGGACGCCGTTGGCGAAGCCGCCGTGGGTCAGGGCCTCGTTCAGGCTCTTGTAGGAGTCCTCGAACGACACGTATTTGCCCACGATCCCGATCACGACCTCGCCCTTCGGGTTCTTGATGTTCTCGACGAGGCGTTCCCACGCCCCCATGTCGCGGCCGTTGCTCGTGAGGTTCAAGGACTTGAGGACGATCCCGTCGAGTCCCTCGCCGGAGAGAACGAGCGGGACCTCGTAGATCGAATCGACGTCCTTCGCGGTGATCACCGCCTCCTCCGGGACGTCGCAGTAGAGGGCCAGCTTCGCCTTGATGTCGGGAGAAAGGTAGCGGTCCGTGCGGCAGAGAAGGATGTGGGGGTGGATCCCGATGGCCCGCAGCTCGCGAACGCTGTGCTGCATGGGCTTCGTCTTCAGCTCGTGGGCCGTGGCGATGTATGGGACGAGAGCCAGATGGACGAAGATCGCGTTGTCGCGCCCCACGTCCTGGCGGAACTGCCGCACCGCTTCGAGGAACGGGAGGCTCTCGATGTCGCCGACCGTGCCGCCGATCTCGACGATGACGACGTCGGCGTCGCCGGCTCCTCCCGGACCTCCCACTCCCACCGCGCGGATCGCCGCCTTGATCTCGTCGGTGATGTGGGGGATGACCTGGACGGTGCGGCCCAGGTAGTCCCCGCGGCGCTCCTTGGCGATGACGTTGCCGTAGATCTTCCCCGTCGTGACGTTGGAGACCTTGGAGGTCACGCAGTGGGTGAAGCGCTCGTAGTGGCCCAGGTCGAGATCGGTCTCGGCGCCGTCCTCGGTGACGTAGACCTCGCCGTGCTGGTACGGGCTCATGGTGCCCGGATCGACGTTGATGTAGGGGTCGCACTTCATCATTGCGACCCTGTATCCGTGCCCCTCGAGGAGGGCCCCGATGGAGGCCGACGCGAGTCCCTTTCCGAGGGATGAGACCACGCCGCCGGTGACGAAGATGTACTTGATGGGCAACCGCCCTCCTTAACCTGCCGGAGCCGCGCGGGGTGCCAGAAGCTCCCGGACGCGCTCGAGATCCTGGGGCGTGTCTACGGCGACGCCCCCTTCGCCGTCCAGCGGCACGACACGTATGCGCACGCCACTCTGAAGCGCTCGCAATTGCTCGAGACCCTCGGCCCTCTCCAGCGAGGAAGGCGGAAGCGATGCAAAGCGCTCCAGGGTTTCCCGGCGGTAGACGTAGAGCCCCACGTGCTTCCGCGCGAGTCCGCGGTCCAGGGCCGCAAGTGCGGCCTCCCGGGGCGTTCCCGGGGGATCGAGGCGCACGTACGGGATCGGGCTGCGGGAGAAGTACAGCGCGTCTCCGGCGTCGTCGGTGACCACCTTGACCACCGAAGGAGCGAGCATCTCGTCCACGTCGCGAAGAGGGAGCGAGAGCGTCGCCATCGCAACCCTCGTGTCGGCGAGAAGCGGCTCGATGGCTGCGTCGATCCACATGGGATCGATCATCGGCTCATCGCCCTGCACGTTCACCACGATCTCGGCGCCGACCGATCGCGCCGCCTCGGCGAGACGGTCCGTGCCCGTCGCGCGGTCGGGTGACGTCATGACGGCTTCGCCCCCGAAGCCTCGGACAGCGGCCGCGATACGTTCGTCCTCGGTCGCCACGAAGACACGATCGACCCGTCGGGCGCGTGACACGCGCTCGTGGACGTGCTGGATCATGGGCTTTCCGTGGATATTCGAGAGAGGCTTCCCCGGAAGGCGTGTGGAACCGAAGCGCGCGGGGATGATCGCGACGATGGCCAAATCGTTAAGGGCCCTCGTGTACGAAGCATCGTAGCGGGGACGGTGTCCGGAAGTCAACATCGGCCTTCACGGCGCCGGGCGAGCGGGGAGCCCGCAGGCCCCTCTGAGCCAAGTCCAATCGAGTTTGTCCCTGGGCGTCCTGGGTTCGGCCACGACTGCGGCCAACGTGGCCGCCCGCTCGGTCTTGCCCGCCAGGCAGAGCGCCAGGACTCGGAGGCGCAGGAGGCGGTCGGTGTCGCGAGAAGCGGCCTGAGCTCGCCCGAAATGCTCCTCGGCGGCGCCGTAGTCGCGATCCGCCACGGCCTCCACTCCCAGAAGCTCGTCCAGCAGCGGGTCGCTGACGCCCCGTGCGGCGGCACGCTTCGCGATTTGCTGCTCTTCCGCGCTGCTTCCAAGCATCCAGTAGACGGGAGCGCGCAGCGAGGACTGCGTAAGGAGCGCCGCAAGGTCGCGAAGGCCGGTCTCCGGTCCGCCGAAGTGGGCGATGGCGAACCGATCGACGATCGCGGCCGAATCGAAGCTCGGGAGCGTTCGAGTCCGCAGGCCTTCGGGCCAGAGGTGGCGAATGAGCGCGCTCTCTTCAAAGCGCTTCCGCCTCAGCTTCGTCTCCATGAATCGGGGGTAGGAGGAGTCGATGATGTAGGCGAAGTGGGGTGAGACGCGCCGGGGGTGGTCGTCGTCGAGGGGCGCTACGTCGCGGGTGCCTTCGGCCAGGGTCAGGGCGTCGGCGATGAAGAGCGTTCCGAGCTGTTCGGGGGAATCGATTCCGATCGAACGCAGTGCGGGTGCGGCCATCGGGTCGCGCCATTGCGCCGCGAAGCGCTCCTCGGAGAGTGGCCCGACGGCGTTCCGCGTGCCGAGAAGGATCCATTCGTAGCCGTAGCCTGTCCAGAGCGAGCAGTCGCTGAAGGCGGCACAGAAGCCTTTGATGATCGCCTGGCTCTCGGCCGCTTCCATCTGATAGACCGGGAGCCAGTAGGACGCAAGGCCACCTTCCGCCAGCCGATCGTGGATCAGTTGGAAGTACTCCCGCGAGTAGAGATTCACGACACCCGCGTTCTTGGGTGGCGGAGGCTCGGCGCTGATGATGTCGAAGTGGCGGTCGGTCGTAAGGAGGAAGAAACGGCCATCCTCTACGTGGACACGGACGCGGGGGTCGTCGAGAGGATGGGTCTCGGGAGGCCGGAACAGCAGACGTCCCATCTCGAGGATGTCCCGGGAGATGTCGACGACGTCGATGGAGTCGAGGTCCTTGGTGTCCGTGAAAGCCTTGGCGGTCGAGCCCACGCCATAGCTGATGAGAAGAGCCTTGCGCGGAGCCGGGTGAAGGGCCACAGGGAGGTGGACGAAGAGGCTCATGTAGCGGCGGCTCGGAAAGTGCGACGAGGACATCGAGAAGCCGTTGGCCAGAAGGCGGAAGTAGACCGGCTCTCCGAGGATGTCCTTCCTCAAGTAGAGGAGGGTTTCCGTCAGACCCTCGCGCACGGCAGCGACGGTCGAGCCATCGGTCCAACGGCCGGCGATCGTCCGGAGATAGTGGTTGCGCATGAGGCCGAAGGGAAAAAGAGCCAGGACGACGGCCAAGGTTGCCGTCGCGAGGCCAGTCGTGATGCGTTCTCCGCGAGGCACCGACGAGATCCGCACGTCGCCCCAGGACAGCGCCGCGACGCCGGCGTACAGTAGCGACAGCAGAAAGAACGACCGCTCCATCCCCAGTACTGGAAGAAGCACGAAGCCGCCGGCGAGCGCCCCGAAGGTGGCTCCGACGGTGTTCGCGAACGTGAGTGTCGCGGTCGCCCGAGCGTCCCCGGGTAGTTGGCGCCTGAGCTTCTTCCCCAGCAGCGTGAACAGCGCGCCTGAGAAGAGGGCGGTGGGAAACATCAGGCGCGCCGAGACCGCCGCGATCAGACGGGTGTCCAGCAGGACCTGTTTCCCGTGTTGCGCCGTCACCTGGACGAACCCGGAGTACGTGAGCGCCGTCGACAGCCCTGCGAGAAGAGCCACCACCGGGACGAGTCGATCGGCATCCGGCCTGAGGCGAAGCCACTGAGAGACGCTCAAACTTCCGAGGGCCATGCCGAGGAGAACGACCGCCAGCATCACTGCGAATGTGAGGCTGCTTCCGAAGGTCCAGAGGAGGAGAAAGCGAAACCAGACCACTTCCAATGCAAGGAGGGTTGCTCCAGCAAGGCACGCTGCTGCAAGGAGTCGAAGCGGCCCCAAGCCCGGCGGCGAAATCGCTTCCGGAGATTCCGCGCCGGGAGGCGGGCCCGGCGAGACCCTCTTCGCAAGAGTCAGCGCCGCGAGCGCAGCGGCCACGTTGAGCGAACCCGCCGCGATGCCGGAGCCCCGGATCCCGAGGTGCTCGACCAGGATGGTTTCCCCCGCGAGGCATCCGGCCACAGCACCGAGGGTGTTCCATCCGTAGAGACGTCCCACCGCTCGGCCAAAGTCGGGCTCGCGGGTCGCAAGGGCGCGGACGAGCAAGGGGAGCGTCGCCCCCATGGCTGTGGCCGGGACGACCATCAGAAGGAATGCCACCGTCAGCCGTACGGCGTTGAGCGCCAGAGGAACCTCCACGAGCGGGCGGAGGACGGGAACGAGGAGCAGTGTAATCCCGGGGAAGGCGATGACGAGCGCCGTTCCGCTGAGGCCGATGGCGCCCTCGAGAGCTGCATACACGAGGACGGGGCGAGCGGCACGATCGGCTCTCGCCGCGAGGGCGTTGCCGAGAGCCAGGCCGCCCATGAAGCTTGCCATCACAAGGCTCGAAGCCCAGACGCTGTTTCCCAGCATCAGGCCGGCCTGACGAAACCAAAGCGTCTCGAAGACGAGGGCCGAGGCCCCCGACAGGAAGAAAACCAAGCTGAGAGCAAGGCTCACGCCGCCACCTCTGACCGATGGAGGATTGCGTACACGCGTCTCCTTGGCGATATCGGTTCCCGCGCGAGCCGCATGCTAGCACCCGCTCCTTCGCTATTCACACGCCCCGCTCCGTGGCGGCCGCCATCGAGCCATGCTTGACACATCTCTGGTGCGGCGCTAACATTTGCCGACTAAGTACAAGAGAGAATTGGATTTTCCGGGAAACCTGAATGCCCGTAAAGCTCGGCGAACTGCTGCTGAAGGAGAGCATGGTCACTCCCCAGCAGCTCCAGGAAGCCTTAACCCATCAGCGCAGTAACGGCGGCAAGCTCGGCAAGGCGTTCGTGTCCCTCGGCTATGTTCGGGACGAGGAGATCACGAGCCTCCTGTCGCGGCAGTACGGCGTTCCCTCGATCAACCTCGACCACTTCGAGGTCGACCCGACCATCATCAAGATCATCCCTGCTGAAACCGCGCGGAAGTACCAGATTCTCCCGTTGTCGCGCTCGGGCGCTACCTTGACCATCGCCATGGCGGACCCGACGAACGTATTCGCCATGGACGACATCAAGTTCATGACGGGCTACAACGTCGAGCCGGTCGTGGCCTCGGAGGCCTCCCTCGAAGAGGCGATCGAGAAGTACTACGGGTCGACGCGCTCTTTGCAGCTCAAGCAGGATTCGGGAGGAGGCGACAGGGGAGGGTCCGCGGGACTGGGGAGCAGTCCGACCTTGAAGGACGTGCTGGAGGGCCCCGCTCTCACCTTCGACGATATGGCCTCGGTGGGCCTTTCGGAGGTCGACCTCGACTCCATGGCCGACGCCGAGGCCGACGTCGAAACGGTCAAGACCGAGGACGACGAGATCGACCTGGGCGCCCTTTCGAAATCCTCCGAGGCGGCGCCCGTCATCAAGCTCTCGAACGTCCTGCTCATCGACGCCCTGAAGCGCGGGGCGTCCGACATCCATATCGAACCCTACGAGAAGGAATTCAGGGTCCGGTTCCGGATCGACGGCATCCTGTACAACGTGATGGCGCTCCCCATGAAGCTGCGCGACCCGCTGACGTCGCGCATCAAGATCATGGCGAAGCTCGACATCTCCGAGAAGCGCCTGCCGCAGGATGGCCGCATCAAGATCCGGCTGAAGATCGAAGAGCGGAGCCGCGACATGGACTTCCGCGTCTCCTGCCTCCCGACCTTGTGGGGCGAGAAGATCGTCCTCCGGCTCCTCGACAAAACCAAGCTCATGCTCGACATGACCAAGCTGGGCTTTGAGGAGGAGTCCCTGGTGCGCTTCAAGCGCGCCATCGCCAAACCCTACGGCATCGTCCTCGTCACCGGCCCCACGGGATCGGGAAAGACGAACACCCTCTATTCCGCCATCACGGCTCTCAACAAGCCGGACACGAACATCATGACGGCCGAGGACCCGGTGGAGTTCAACCTGGCGGGCATCAACCAGGTCCAGATCCGGGAGAACATCGGGCTCAACTTCGCGGCGGCGCTGCGCTCGTTCCTGCGGCAGGATCCCAACATCATCCTGGTCGGAGAGATCCGCGACTACGAAACGGCTGAGATCGCCGTCAAGGCGGCGCTGACGGGACACTTGGTCCTGTCCACGCTCCACACGAACGACGCTCCGTCCACGGTGTCTCGTCTCGTGAACATGGGAATCGAGCCGTTCCTGGTGGGGACCGCGGTGAACCTAATCCAGGCCCAGCGTCTCATCCGCCGGATCTGCGCGAACTGCAAGTTCGAGGTCACTGACATCCCCTCGAAGACCCTTATAGAGGTCGGTTTCACTCCGGACGAGGTGGGCAGCTTCAAGCTCTACAAGGGCAAGGGATGCGGGACGTGCAACGGTACGGGCTACAAGGGGCGCGTGGGCCTTTACGAAGTCATGGAGATCTCCGAGGGGATCCGTGACCTCATCATGGTCGGGGCCACGGCAGTAGAGATCAAGCGCAAGGCCCTCGAGGAGGGGATGCTCACCCTCCGGATGAGTGGTCTCGAAAAGATCAAGGCCGGGGTCACGACCATCGAGGAAGTGCTCCGCGAGACGATTCTCTAGCTTCGGAGGTTCTGAGTGGCTGTCAGCCTGCATCAACTGCTGAAGACCATGACCGAGATGGGGGGGACGGACCTTCACGTCACCACCAACTCGCCGCCCCAGGTCCGGGTCGACGGCAAGCTGCGCCCGCTGGACCTGCCTCCCCTCACGGCCGTCGAGACGAAACAGCTCGCCTACAGCGTGCTCACCGACGCGCAGAAGCACCGTTTCGAGGAGAACCTCGAGCTCGACTTCAGCTTCGGCATCAAGGGCCTCGCGCGCTTCCGCGCCAACGTCTTCATGCAGAGGGGCGCGGTGGCCGCGGTCTACCGGACGATCCCTTACGAGATCCGCAGCTTCAAGGAGCTGGGCCTTCCCCCCGTCGTCGCCGGGATCTGCGACAAGCCCCGCGGCCTCGTCCTGGTGACGGGTCCCACGGGCTCGGGGAAGTCCACGACACTCGCGGCCATGCTCGACAAGATCAACAGCGAGCGCCACGAGCACATGATCACCAACGAAGACCCCATCGAGTATCTCCACGCCCACAAGAAGTGCGTCGTGAATCAGCGGGAGCTCCACGCCGACACCCA
>JBGPYB010000046.1:0-29259 GCA_041493035.1 Vicinamibacteria bacterium
CTTTCCGGACTCGACCTTGGCCAGGTCGAGGACGTCGTTGACGAGCTGCAGCAGATGCCGTCCGCTGCTGAGGATGTCCCCCAGGTACTCCCTGTGCTGATCCGAGACGGGACCCACCTTCCCGTCGTGCATGAGCTGGGCGAAGCCCAGGATCGCGTTCAGGGGCGTGCGCAGCTCGTGGGACATGTTGGCGAGGAACTCGCTCTTCAGCCGGTTCGCCTCCTGGATCCGGCGGTTCTGCTCCTCCATCTCTTCGCTCCGGCGCTGCAGCTCCTCGCGGCGCTTGCGTTCCGTGATGTCGCGCCAGGTGGACATGCTGTGGAGGATCCGGCCCTCGGCGTCGCGGACGGCCCTCACGTTCAGGCTGACGTCGATCCGGCTGCCGTCCTTGCGCTTGAGCTGCAGATCCCTGTCGCGGACCTCGCCGGTCTCGACGAAGTCCCGAAATGCCCTTCTCGCCTCCTCGAGGCAGTCGGGGTGGTACATCTCGAAGACCGGTCGTCCGACGATCTCTTCCTTGCTGTAGCCCGTGGCCGTCGCCAGGGTCTGGTTGCACTGGAGGATTCGGGCCGTGGCCGCGTCGACCGAGACGAACATGTCCGGGGCGTTCTCATAGAGGTCCTGGTAGCGCGCCTCTGAGGCCCGCAGCTCCTTCTCCATCCGCTTTCGCTCGGTCACGTCGCGGATGGCGACCACGACCAGCAGCTCCGGGCCGGTCCTGATTGGGCTCAGGCTGACCTCGACGGGGAACTCGCTGCCGTCCTTTCGACGGGCGAGCAGGTCGAGGCCGACGCCCATCGCGCGCATGCGCGGCTCGGCGCGGTAGCGCAGGCGGTGGCCCACGTGGGCCTCGCGGAAGCGGTCCGGAAGCAGCATCTCCATCGGCCTGCCGAGGAGCTCCTCGCGGCTGTAGTCGAACATCACCCCGGCTTGAGCGTTGCCCAGGACGATGCTTCCCTCCACGTTGACGACGAGCAGGCCGTCCGGCACCGCCTCGATCAGGGTCCGGAGCCGCTCCTCGCTCTCACGGAGAGCCGCTTTCGCCAGATCGAGGCGGGCCCTCTGGCGAGCCGCGTCCAGGGCCCGGTGGATGCAGGCAGCGAGCCCCAAACGGTCGAGCTTCGACTTGACGAGGTAGTCGACCGCCCCAAGCTTCATGGCCTCGACCGCCACCTCCTCGCTGCCCCTCCCGGTCAGGACCACGACCGGGGTCGTCACCCCCTTCGCGCCCGCCTGGCTCAGCAGGGCGAGCGCGTCCTCCTCTCCGAGCCGGTAGTCGAGGAAGGCGAGGTCGAATCGCCCCTCGACGATGCGGGCAAGGCCGCGCTCGAAAGTCGCCTCCTCCTCCACCGAGACCGCCTGGTCCGGAAGCCCCTCTTGGAGCAGGCTGCGAACGAGGAAACGGTCCTCCTCGTCGTCGTCGATCAGCAGGATCCGGAGGCTCTCACCGGGCATCGCGCTAGCCTTTCGTCGGCAGCTCTACGATCTCGAACCAGTACTGGCTGAAGACCATGAGTGCTCGGACGAGAGCCTCGAAGCCCACCGGCTTGCGGATATAGGAGGAGATCCCGATTTCATAGGAGCGGACGACGTCCTCCTCTGACTTCGAGGTCGTGAGCACCACGATCGGATAGTGCCGCAGGGCCGGGTCGGCCTTGATCTCGTGCAAGGCCTCGCGGCCGTCCTTCCGCGGCATGTTGAGGTCGAGCAGGATCACCCCCACCTCCGGGCTCGTGGCAGGGTCCTGGAACTTGCCCTTGCGCCGGAGGTAGTCCATCAGCTCCTCTCCGTCGTTTACGCGCTGGAGCCTGTTGAGCACGCGGCACTCCTCGAACGCCTGCTTGGTCAACAGGAAATCGTCGTCGTCGTCTTCGGCCAGCATGATCACGACCGGCTTGCCTTGGCTCCGCATGCTTCTCCTCCGATTGCTAATGCGACGGCGGCCGCTCCGGCAGCGTCACGACGAAGCGGCTTCCCTCTCCCGGCCGGCTGCTCGCGGTCAGCGTGCCGCCGTGCCGCGCCACGATCTTGTGGCAGATGGCGAGGCCCATCCCCGTGCCCTCGAATTCCGAGCGCCCGTGGAGGCGCTGGAAGGGCCGGAACACGCGGTCCAGGTACTTCTCGTCGAAGCCGATGCCGTTGTCGGCGACGACGATCTCGAAGCGCCCGTCGCCGAGGGAACGGCCCTCGACGCTCACGGCGGGTGGCGCGCCCTCCTTGTGGAACTTGAGCGCGTTTCCGATCAGGTTCTGGAACAGCCGCCGCATCTGGAGCCTGGACGCGACCAGCGTAGGCAGGGAACCCACGGCCACGCGGCCTCCCGTTCTCGTGACCGTCTCCTCGAGGTCCTCGAGGGCTTCGCTCACCACCGAGGCGAGAGGGACGCGCTGGAAGGGCTCCGGCTTCGTGCCGACCCTCGACAGATCCAGCAGGTCCTCGATCAGCGTGGACATGCGCGCGGCGGCGCGCCGCATGCGGTCGAGGTAGTCGCGTCCTTCCTCGCCGAGCGCCTCGCGGCTGCGCGCCTGAAGCCGATCGCCGAAGGCTACGATCTTGCGCAGCGGCTCCTGGAGGTCGTGGGACGCGATGCTCGTGAACTCCTCCAGCTCGCGGTTGCTGCGGGCCAGGCTCTCGGCGGTGCGCGCGAGGACCTTCTCGGCCTCTTTGCGCTCGGTCACGTCGCGGATGCTGCTCGCCACCCACTGGCCCCCTTCCGTCTCGATGGGGCTGAGGCTGATCTCGACCGGGAACTCGGTGCCGTCGCGCCGGCGCCCGTAGAGGTCCAGGCCCGACCCCATCGCACGCGGGCGAGGCGCGGCCGCGTAGCCTTTCCGATGTTCGGCGTGACCGCTCCGAAAGCGCTCGGGGAGCAGCAACTCGATGGGCTGGCCGACGAGCGCCGCCCGCTCATAGCCGAACAGCTTCTCCGTCTGGGCGTTGACCAGTTGAATCACGCCCGAGCGGTCAACGAGGGCCAGAGCGTCCGGCGCGGACTCCACGAGTGAGTGGAACAGCGCGTCGGCCGCCCCGGGCTTCATCTCCATCGCCACTGGAAATACCCCAAGGAGAACAAAACCGGCGTCGCCGCGCAGGCGCGGCGCGGGAGGGCGCGACCAGAAGTCCTTAGCGGCGGGCCGGGCTTGTAAACAGAGTCTAGGCCCTCGGCATGCTGCCGTATATCCGGGAAACGCTTACATCGGTTATCAGGCTTTGCCTGACACGCAAAATCAACGGGTTTCTATCCGAGTGCCCCTGGAGCGCCTCAACGTTGACTTTCAGGCCTCAGCAACCCGTTCTCCAGCGCGTAGGTCACGATGTCGGCGCGGGTGCGGAGCCCGAGCTTGGTCCCGAGCCGCAACCGGTAGGTCTCGACAGTCTTGACACCGATGCCGATGTGCTGGGCGACCTCTCGGTTCGTCTGACCCAGTGCGAGCAATTGGAGCACTTGGTGCTCCCGGGCGCTCAAGGCAGAGGTCTTCCCGTGGATGGCCCGCCGCCTCGCGTCTGCCAGAAGGCGCGGCACCTTACCCTGGAGCGTGACGTCGAGAAACGTGCGCCCGGAGGCCACGGCGCGCACCGCCGAGGTCAGCTCGCTGTCAGCGGCCTTCTTGACCACATAGCCCAAAGCACCTGCGGCGAGAGCCGCCTGCATGTATGCGGGATCGTCGTGCATGGTGAGGACGAGCACCCGGGCGCCGTTGCGGTCGCTCAGGAAGCTCTCGACGGCCTCAGCACCCTTCGAGCCCGGCAGGGACAGGTCGAGCAGCACGACGTCGGGCCTGACGCGCCGCGTCACGGCGACCGCACTCGCCAAGTCCCCAGCCTCCCCGACGACCTCGATGTCGGATTGGCTGTTCAGGAGCATGGCGAGCCCCGTGCGGAGAAGAGCATGGTCGTCGACGACCACGACCCGGATCTTCTTCACGCTAGTCCTGGGCGAGCGGGCAGCGCACGACCAGCGCCGTCCCCTCGCCAGGTGCGGACCGCAGTGAAAAAGATCCGCCGAGGAATGCCACGCGCTCGCGGATACCCACCAGTCCCAGCCGGTCACTGGCTGGCGCCGCGCGCAGCGCCCCCTGTGAGTCGAAGCCGGCGCCGTCGTCCTCGATGCGCAGCTCCACCCATGCCGTGTCGCGGTTGAGGGCGATGCGCACGCGCCGCGCCCTTGCATGCCGCACCATGTTCGTCAGGGCCTCCTGGGCGATCCGGTAGAGCGTCGTCTCCGTTCGGGCCGGAAGCCGGGGCAACTCCTCCGCGTCGAAGGCCACGTCCAGCCCACGCAGGCCCGGGTGATCGGCGCAGTAGCGGCGCAGGGCCGGGACCAACCCCAGGTCGTCCAGCACGGCCGGATGAAGCCCGCGGGCGAGCCTGCCGACGTCCTCGATGGTTTGCGACACGATGGGCCGCAGCGTCTCTGCCCGCTCGCGCGCCGCCTTCAGTGTGGCTGCCTCTTGAATCGCTCGCAGGCCGACGAGCAGCGACGTCAGCGCCTGTCCGGTCTCGTCGTGCAGCTCCCGCGCAATCCGGCGACGCTCCTCGTCCTGAGCGGAGATGACTTGCTCGAAGAGCTGCCGGCGCACGTCCCAGTCACGCGCGCGGACCATGGCCGCGCCCAGGACGTTCGCGACGGAGCGTAGAAAATCGATCTCGTCCGGGACGAAGACCCGGCGCAGACGCGTGTATGCCAGGAGGACTCCGAGCGGCCCCTCGGGTCCGTGGATCGCTGCACAAACGCCGCTGACGGCCCGGTGTTCGACGAGCAGGGGGTGGGGAGCGAAGCGTCCTTCATCCCCGAGATCCTCCACGACCACCGGTGCGCCCGAATCGAGCACGTGCTGTACCTGGCTGCCCGCGCGGGGCATCAGCATCGCGCGGCCGACCAGCCCCTCGGCCCAACCCACGCCGGCCTGGAGCAGGAGCACTCCACTCTCGGGACGCAGGTCGCACACGCCACACAGCTCGACTCCCAGGGTCACCGCGATGGTGCGGACGGCCGTATCGAGGAAAGGGGGCAGGTGTGTCTGGGCCAGAGCCTGCTGGCCGAGGCTCGCAACCACAGCCTGATACCGCGCGCGCGCCTCGAGGGCACGTTCGGCGAGGTTGCGTTCGGTGACGTCGCGCGCCACCGCGACGTTCAGGCCGGGGAGAATGTTGGCCACTGCCCTATACTCGACCTGGCGTATGGAGCCGTCCTTGTGACGCGCGACGTAGTCGCCGTTCAGGGAGCCTTCGGTGAGAAGCCTTCGCCATAGTTGCTCGGCCTCCTGACGCTTCTCCGCCGGTACGAGGCTCCAGGCATTCAGGGTCGATCGCTCGGCCGGTGTGTAGCCCAGGTGCAGCAGCGCGGCGGGGTTGGCGTCTACCAGCCGAGCCTGGTTGTCGAACAGCAGGATCGCATCGAGGGTGTTGTCGAAGATGGCCTGGAGCCGCGCCTCGCTGGCCCGGAGCGCCTCTGCGGCCAAGAAACGCTGGGTGACGTCCCGCGCCGCGCCCACCATGCCGACCACGTTCCCGTCGGCGTCGAGCAGAGGCGCCACGCGATCCTCGATCCGGCGATCTTCGCCGGTCGCACGGTTGCGGAGACGGTACTCGCGGATAGCCGGACGCCGGGTCTCCACGACAGCCTGGGTCGTCGCCCGCAAAGCCGGCAGATCATCGGGATGGAGCAGGCTGACCCACAGCCCGGAATCCTCCACGAACTCCCTGGGTTCGCAGCCGGTGATGGCCTGGGCCTGACCGCTCACGAATTGGACTGTTCCGCGGAAGGGGTCGCCTGCGGGGAAGCGCACCACGTAGAGCACCTCGTCGAGGTGATCGAGGATCGCGCTCAAGCCGTCGTGGGCGGCCGCGTCGGCGCTGCGGTGTGGCTTTGGTCGGGGCGACCGCGCCGCTGGCTGCCTGGACCTGCGTGTCTTGCCCACGGGCTCTCTGGATTGTCTTGAGCCTAGCACAGGCCGTGACGCCACCGGCTTCCCTTGGGACACCCACATCGCCGGCATCAGCGGGGGAAGGGGTGTCATTGTTTCCTTGGCTGGCACTATATACTTGGCTTGGCGGAGCTATGCGAGTGTCCTGTGCTTGGGTCGCCGCCGGCCATGACGGCCAGGACCGTTCGGGAAACCTTCCCTCTGAAGCGGGTCCTGTTCCCGTGAATGTAAGTCACCGGGGGCAAGCGGGCATGGACGATTTCCTATGTGGCGCAGCTCATTGCGACGGGCTTGCCCTCAGGCACGGCGCTTGCTTTCTAGACGGGATGTGGGCAGTTCGGTGGTGGAGAACGCCTTCACTCTCCCTGTAGAGGGGCTGATGCTCAGAATTACACTCCAGGGTCACTCGCGCGACTCCGAAGCCTGGCGCCGTCTCCTAGCGCCACGAGGGACGCGGGCTCTGCTTGCGGACGACCTCGAAGCGGACCGCGCGGCGGAGCCCACGATGGCGATCATATTCGCAGAGAAGACCGAGGTGGAGGGTGTAGCGGCTGCCGCGACCGGCGAGGGCGCTCCGCCAATGGTCCTGATTGTGGGGGAGAAGGACCAGGAGCACCCCCTCACCCAGTCGATCCGGGATCTAGTCGAAGCGAAGGAAGTCTTGCAGACGACATTCGACGCCCTGCTCGATCCCGTGATGGTGGTGGACCTGGCGGGGCGGGTCACCCGTGCGAACCTTGCGCTCGCGACAGCGCTCGGCCGACCGATGACCGAGATACGGTGCGCCCCCTACTCCGAGCTGCTCGGGGAGGCGGAGGGCCCCCGCGGGGACCCGATCGCGCGGAGCCTGGCAACCGGAGCGGCGGAGAGGAACGAGATGCGATTCTCGAGGCTCCCCCGAGTTCATCAGATCACGACGTCTCCCTTGCTCGATGATGAGGGCCGACTCCGCGGGTTGGTCGTGCTACTCCGAGACGTGACGGCGGAGAGGGAAGAGCGCGAGCAAACGGTCCAGGCATCTCGGCTGGCCGCCGTGGCGGCCCTGGCCGCCGGGGTCGCCCACGAGATCAACACTCCCCTGGCCTCGATGAGCCTCAGGGCCGAGAGTCTCCTGAGGAGCTCGAAGGACCCGGTTCTGATGGCTCATGAGTCTTTCCGGAACTTCCCCCGGTACTTGCAGGGTATTGACGACGAGATCCAGCGTTGCAGGAGGATCGTCGAAGCGCTGGTCCACTTCAGTCGCCGAGGGCGAAGCGCCGAGGTCGACAAGGATCTTAGTGTGATCGCCCGCGCGGTGGCCGCCTTTGTCGAGGAGTCGTCCGCCCTCCCTTCGGTCCGTTCTTCACCACGCGAGGACCTCCCATGACCCTCGATCTCGGAGCCGCCGCGAGACCCGGCCTCACGGAGGCCGCAGTTGCCTGACGCCATTCGCGTCCTCGTCATGGAAGACGACCCCGCCCTCCTCGAGGTCCTCTGCGAGGAGTTGGGCTCGCGAGGCCACGTGGCCGTAGGCGCCCCGCGTGTGCGGTCGGGCATCGACCAGCTCACGGCTTCGGATTTCGACGTGGCACTGCTGGACCTGAACCTCCCCGATGGCTCGGGGATCGACGTGCTGCGGCACATCGCGGCGGAGGGCCTGCCGACCGAGTGCATCGTCCTCACCGGTAACGCGGAGATCCAATCGGCCATCGAGGCGATGAAGCTGGGGGCCTACGACTACCTGAGCAAGCCCGCGCGCCTCGACGAGTTGGAGATCCTGGTGTCCAAGGCCGCCGAGAAGGCCCGGCTGCGCCGTGAGAACAGCGGCCTCAAGCTTCGCCTCGAACGCCAGGAGAGGGGCCAGAGCATCGTGACCGATGACTCTACCCTGAAAGGCCTCCTCGCAAGCCTCGGCCGTGTCGCGTCCTCGGACCTGCCCGTCCTCATCGAAGGGGAAACGGGCACCGGAAAGGAGCTCGTCGCCCGAGGGGTCCACCAGCAGAGCCCGCGGGCTCAGCAGCCCTTCGTGGCAGTCAATTGTGGCGCGTTCCCCGAGTCCCTCGTGGAGAGCGAGCTTTTTGGTCACGAGAAGGGAGCCTTCACCGGGGCGATCGCCCGCAGGGCGGGCGTATTCGAGCTCGCCGACAGAGGGGTCCTCTTTCTCGACGAGGTTGGAGAGATGAGCCTCGCGGTCCAGGTGAAGCTGCTGCGGGCCATCGAGACGGGGGAGTTCACGCGGGTTGGTGGCACTCGGCCAGCTCGAGCCGACATCCGGATCGTGTCGGCCACCAACAAGGACCTCCGCGCCCAGGTTCAAGCGGGCGCCTTCCGCGAAGATCTCTACTACCGGCTGAGCGGGCTCACCTTGCGACTCCCTCCTCTCAGGGAACGAAAAGGGGATGTCGCGCTGCTGGCCGCGCATTTTCTGAGTCGTTTTGGCAAGGGGTCGTCGCTGAGCCCGGCGGCCTTGGAGCGCCTCAAGTCGTACTCGTGGCCCGGAAACGTTCGCGAGCTTCAGATGGTGGTTCGCCGGGCCATCGTCCTTTGCGCCAGCAACACGATCGGGCCGGACGACCTTCCGATCGACGGGCCACGAAACTGGCCCGTGGCGGTCCTTCGGGCCGGGCTCACCCTCGAGCAGATGGAGCGCCAGTACATCGAGACCGTACTGGCCGAGCACAAAGGCAATCGCGGCAACGCGGCCAAGGCCCTGGGCATTGATCCGAAGACCCTCTACAACAAGCTCGGGGCCGTCCGATCCCACACCAAGGGGTAGGAACCTCGGGCTGTCCGAGCCGGTCCGGCCCTGGGTGTGGCCGTTCGTCTTCCCGTCCGGCCGGCGATCTCAGGCGACCCGTGCCGCGACTCGAGCCGGGCGGGGGCCGCTGGCGACCGCCCGGTTCCGGCCGCTGTTTTTGGCCGCGTAGAGAGCCGCGTCAGCCGCCGCGATCAGCTCGGCCCCGTCACCCGCCGACGCCAGGCAAGCGACGCCGGCGCTAGCGGTGATGTTCAGGACCGACCCCGCGACGTCGAATGGTGTGGCGGCAACGGCGCAGAGGATCCGCCGGGCCGCGTTGAGCGCGCCCTCGAGACCGGTATGGGGGAGCATGACAGCGAACTCCTCGCCACCATACCGGAAGAGGACGTCCCCCTCTCGTAGGACGGAGGACGTCACTTTGGCGAAGGAACGGAGCACTTGGTCGCCCGCCGGATGGCCGTGGGTGTCGTTGACCCTCTTGAAGTGGTCGATGTCCAGCATCACCATGGCCAGGGCGTGCCCGTGACGATGTGCCCGAGCAGTTTCCTGGCCGAGGGCCTCCTCCAGGGCGCGGCGATTGAGCACACCCGTGAGAGGGTCCCTGCGACTCAGGGCCTCCAGCTCGCTCTGTAGCCGCTGGTTCGCGTCCTTCAGCCGTTTCTTCTCGACGGCGCGATCGACCGTCGCGAGTACCTCGTCCCGACTCGACGGCGGCTTGGAGAGGTAGTCGTGGGCCCCGAGCCGAAGGGCTCGCACTGCGCAGCTCAAATCCTCGGCATGGGTGCCGGTGAGGATGATCACCTCCACGTGGGGGGCGACGCGCTTGACTCCCGACAGGACGCCGAAACCGTCCAGATCAGGCATTCTCAGGTCGGTGATGACCACGTCGTAGGCGCCCTTTGCGAGGAGCTCCAGGGCTCGCGCGCCCCCTTCGGCTTCCTCGATATCGAAGCCGCCGCTCTTCAAGATGCCCTTGACGATTGTCCGAACGAGGCGTGAATCGTCGACGACGAGAACCTTTCCGCGGCTCGGTTGCCCCGTTGCCAGGGCTGAATGCTTGCTCATGACTCTCTTAGGGGAGCAAAGTTGGGGCCAATCGCGCCCCCACTGGTCAAGAGATGTTGAATCAGCGGCTTACAGACCCGCCCCGAGGCGTCATGACTCGCCGACAAGGACTCCTTCCCGAACAGTCGGGAACCTTTCCTTGGCAGCGTAGTCCTATCGGGTGCCGATTCATTCCGGGGCCTGCCCTTCGAGTTTGTGCTTTAGGGAGGCCTGCCCGGGGTCGCTCAGCACGGATTCCTGAGCCGCCCCAAGGCGGTCTCGGCCCATCAAGCACTTACGGGTGGCACCGTCCGTGCCTCCTCAAAAGGCATGGAGAGACCCGATATGAAGCGAGCTCTGATCGTCGCGGGCCTAGCGCTGGCGGGGAGTACGGGGGAGAGCGCGGAGATCGGACAAGGCGTCCTCGAGGCGCTGACGCTCCGCCCCAAGGTGCGTGTTGTCGTGAGCCTCCGCGGATCCGAAGCGACGGCGGCCGACCTCACCCACAAGCTTGCCGACGCGGACTCGGTCCGCGAGCGGACCCTGAGCGGCCTGTCGCTCGAGGAGTTCCAGCTCGAGCGAGCGTGGAGGACAGTCACCGCGATGGCCGGTGACGTGACCGCAGAGGGTCTGGGCGCCCTCGCGTCCGATCCCGATGTCCTCATGGTGGGGCTAGACACACCGACTCAGGCGCACTTGGCCCACAGTGTCCCGATGATCCACGCCGACCGGGTGCAGCGATCCGGCCTGACCGGCAAGGGCGTGATCGTGGCGGTCCTCGATACCGGCGTCGACGCCCAGCATCCTGACCTGGCCGGGGGGATCATCGGCGAGGAGTGCTTCTGCACCACCGCCACCGGGGCCGGCTGCTGCCCCAACGGGAAGGGGCGTCAGAGCGGCGCCGGCTCCGCAGCCGACGACAACGGCCATGGGACCAACGTCACCTCGATCCTCGCCGGAAGGGGAAAGGTCGCGTCGCTCGGAGTTGCGCCCGATGCTGACGTGGTCGCCCTCAAGGTTCTCGACCGCAACGGCGCGGGCAGCTCGACCGATCTCGTCTCCGCCCTGGACTACCTCGTCACGAGCCGTCCCGATGTCAAGGTGGTGAACGTGAGCCTCGGCTTCCAGGAGCTCTTCGCGGGAACCTGCGACACCGCCTCGGCGGCGACGCAGGCGCTCTCGTCGGCCATCGGTAGCCTCCGGGCGCGGGGCGTTGCGGTCTTCGCTTCGACGGGCAACGAGGGCTCATCCACCTCTTTGTCGGCGCCGGCCTGCGTCAGCTCCGCGATCGCCGTGGGGGGCGTCTACGCAGAGAGCGTGGGCAGCGTCACTTTCGGATGCACCGATGCGTCCACCAAGCCGGACCAGATGCTCTGCTTCTCCAACAGCGGATCCAAGGTGGCGTTGCTGGCGCCCGGAGGGCCGATCACGGCGTCGAAGCGGGGCGGGGGTGTGGTCACCATGGTCGGGACGTCCCAGGCTACGCCCCATGCCGCCGGGGCGGCCGCGGTCCTTCTCGAGGGCAACCGCGCCCTGACGGCCAGCAGGATCGAAGCCGCCTTCAGGTCGACCGGGCCCGTCATCGTGGACCCGAAGAACGGCCTCCAGCTCCATCGGCTCGACCTTGAAGCGGCTCACGCGACCACTCGGTGAGCCTCCCTAGACGCACTCGAACGCCTGCCCTCAAGTCGCAACCCAAGTAGGGTCACTTCCGCCGCGTCGCATCAAGGCTTCGCGCTCCCGCGCCGGCGGCGGAGAAATGGAGCCAGACGAAGCAACGGAGCGCGCCGCCACTCATGATGCGTCCCTTACTCAATCGCGCCAGCCGGACGCTCCTCAGGCGGCTGGTAGTAGAGGCCGACGACTCTTGAACCTTTCTTGAACCTTGGGGTCTGCGTTCTCAGGAGCCTCAGCTTGGCTCCCTCCTCATTCCACAACACGAGCTCGTGAAGGCCAAGCTGGACGAAGACGTCCACGGCCGCATCGCCCGGTGGTCATCGCAAGAATGGCCCGAGCAGGGACCGGGCGACTCCTCTCAAGAACCGAGATCAACTCGCAGTGAGAGGCTGCCGCTGCGTCCGGGAAATCGCCGCGGGCCCGCCGAAGGAAAGACGATCCCAGGCTTCGACGGTGTAGAGGGTCACTTCCGTCGACTTGACGAACCGGAAGCCCCGGTTGATGCGGAGCCCGCATTCCCAAGGGCAGGCCGCCCCCACGACGATCCCAATCCGGGCGATGCGGCGATCCTTCGGGCCCGCCGCCACGCACGTCTTGCCGCACTTGTCGCAGCGCCAGCGGCCAACCTCGTGTACCTCCATGGCTCGTCCTCCCGGCCTTTCAGAGAGGCACTGTGCGTGCCAATGGCCGAAGCCGGCCAATCACTGGTGAATACGCGGATTTGGCTCGGGAGCGGCCGCGGGGCGTCGGGCGTATGTCCCGGTCCGGCGGGACATACGCCCGCTTCAGAGCCCCGCGGGGACGCATGAACCGAATCAGGGTACCGGGAGCGGGGCGTCCTCGATGTCGTGGAAGCGGCGCATGTCGACGCGGGTGCCGTCTCCCGCCTTGCGGTACATGTCGACGAACTTGGCGCCCACGACGACCTCGTCGAAGCGATAGGACGAGCGGGCGTGGACCGTCTGTGCGAACGTCTCGTCTACACCGGTGAGCAGGATGAAGAACTCGGCGTTCGAGGCGGCCAAGTCTTGCTGGCTCAGACCCCGCAGCGGGCTCGCTTCGTCTATCGGGTGGACCACCACCCACTGGATGGGGAAGAAGGCCACCTTGCTCCGCTCGAGAGGCAGCGAATCGAAGCGCCGCACCCGCTTCCCATCGTGGGTCTCGAGGCGGCTGAACATGACCTTCGCCTCCACCTCGATGAGCTGGTTGTTCCGCTCGTTGATGATCCGGAACTCGAAAGCGTTGATCCCTCGATAGGGCGCTATGACCGCTTTCTCGCTGAAGAGAACTTTGGCCCGAGGCTGGGAGAAGCGGGCGAAGGCGAGGGCCGTGGCCATGGCAAAGCCGAGGAGACCCACGAACGCCTCCACGGCGACCAGGACGTTCGCGGCGATCCCAACGGGGCTGATCCGGCCATAGCCGATCGTCGCGATGGTCTGGACGCTGAAGAAGAAGCAGTCGAGTGCCCGGCCGGCCGTGGTGGTCGGGGCCGTTCCGGACAGCGCCTCGGGGCCGCAGAGAAAGAAGGCTGTGGCGAAAAGGCCGTTGACGACGAGGTAGGCTGCGATGACCACGGCGTAGAACCAGGGCCACGAGAGGGTGAGCATCGCGTGGTAGGGGCTGAAGGCCCGCAGGAAGGGCATCCCCTCTCGCGACACGTTGAACGTGCCGTCGCGATTGAGCATCCGCCGTCCCTGGTCGGCGACGCGGCTCCCGAGACCGAGGTCCTGTGGTTCTTCGCGCGCTTGACCGACGGCGACCTCGCTACTCACACCACGAGTCTACGTCAGCGGCCGGTCGTCTGGGCTGTGGGAGAAGGTGAAGCTGCGGCGCGCTGCACGTCCGCGAGCTGCCGTCCCACGTCGTGCTTCCATGCTGCCAGGCGCTGCCGCAGGCGCCGGACGCGCTCTCTCTGCTCCGGCGCCGCGTTCCGCTGCTCTGCGGGGTCGAGCTTGAGGTTGAAGAGCTCGTCGCGCCCGGCCGTTGCGTTGTAAATGTACTTCCAGTCCCCCTCGCGCACACCCAGGAGGTAGTCGTCGTTGGCGGCGTAGAAATAGGCCCGCGGCGGCCGGAGGCGGTCGAAGACACTCCGGCCGTGCCACGACGAAGCAGAAGGGAGACCGAGGATATCGGCCACCGTTGGGTTCACGTCGACGTGACTCCCCACGACCTGGGACCGGGCCCCTTTCGGCCAGAGCCGAGGGTTCCACATCACGAAAGGGACGCGGACGTTCTCCTCGTAGACACGCGCCCCGTGTCCCCAGGTGCGGTGAGGATCGCCGAAGGCCTCGCCATGGTCTCCCGTCACCACCACGAGGGTGTCGCCCGCCATGTCCCGTTCCCTGAGACCGTCGAAGATCCGTCCCACCTGGCGGTCCACCTCGAGGAGGGTGTTCAAGTAGCGGCCGAGATCGTAATCGTCGGAGGGGAGAGGCGCGCCCTCGAAGAAATCCACGAAGGGGCGGTCCGGGCTCGGCTCGTAGGGGTGATGGCTCTGGCCCGTCCAGGCCATGGCGAAGAAAGGCGTCTGACAGTCGCGGTCGATCCACCGCAGGAGCCCCTCGACCAAAAAGCGCTCCGCGCACCCCCACGACGTGTTCGCCTCGCAGCCCAGGTCTCCCGCGTCGATGATGTCGTCGAACCCCCGGTTCCTGAGAAAGGCCCCGCCCCCAGCGTAGGCAAGATCCCCTGAATGGAGAAAGGCCGTGCGGTATCCCTTCGGCTTGAGCAGGTCTGCGAGGGTAGTTCCCGGGAAAGTGGGATACTCCAGGGTGTACTCGCGCCAGGTCATGTAGGGAAAGATCGACAACGTGATCGCTGCCATCGAGTTGGCGCTCATTCCTACGTGACAATAGAAGTTGTCGAACACGAGGGCGTGGTTCGATTCGGCCTGCAACATGGGTGTCGTCTTGTACGGGCTGCCGTAGAGGCTCAGGTACCGTGTTCCCGTCGATTCGAGGACGAGGAAGATCACGTTCTTCGGTCGCGCGCCCGCGGGCACGCGGGCCCGTGTCGCCGGTCTCGCCGACACTTCGAAATCCCGGAGGAACTCTGGTGGAAAGGCTGCGGCCGCCGACAGGGCCCGCCCACCCGCAACCTCGTGCGCGTACGAGGCAGCGATCACCCAGTGGGGGCTATCGGCGATCAGATGGTCGTCGCGGTCCTTCCACGGGCCCTCGGCCTCCTGCCGTGCCCTTAGCCCGGCGGCCAGAACGAGCAGGACCCCGAGAACCTCGAGGAGGAGGACCCGACGCGTTCGGGGAAGCGGGAGGGCGCGGCTCGTGGACCAGAGGCCCACGAGGTAGAGAATGGGTGCGGCCACGAGGGCGGTCACGAGGGGGCCGCTCAGGAAGCTCCCCAGGGACGAGCGCATCGTGCCCATGTCACCCGCGAGGTAGAGAAGCGGGTACGTGAGGGGAGACCGCAGGTAAGCGAAGATCTGGATGCTGGCCACGGCGTAGACCACGCAAGCGACGCCGAAGACGACGAAGACCCGATAGAGGATGCGCTGGGACCGGGGCCAGCGAGCGGAGAGCACGAGGGCCATCTCGGCGACCGCGAAGACACCGAGTGCGAAGAGCACGTCGGCGTGAGCGCTCGCCGCGATGTCGCGCCCCCAGGACGAAAGGCCCTCCCGGGTGAGGGTTGGCGCGCTCCAGTGGGCTGCCTTGGCCGCCACGAGAGCCAGGGCGAGCCACGCCGTCGGCCAGAAAGCCGAGGGCGCCTTCGAGGGAGCGGGAGCCGGCGGCGGCGAGGCTTCGTCAGGCATGACCGAGGGCGGCGCGAGCTTCGGGCAGATCGTGGTAACTGATGAGGCGGATCCCTTCGGAGCGAATGATCTCGCGCACCTCTGGATCGCACAGGGTCGCGAGCTCCAGCTCGCGGTCGTGGTCGTAGACGTAGTGAACCGCCGGGTCGCTGTAGCCTGGGTGAACCGCCAGCTCGTAGATACCGTCGACGACCTCCTCCCGCAAGATGTGGGAGAGTGCCTCGAGGCTCACCCTCGACGGATCCGACACGCCGTACTGCCATTGGGCGTAGAAGCCGCCCTTGAAGGTCACGGGTGGCCGTTCGCGCAGGGGCACGCCATGCTCCTCCGCCAACCCTTGGAAGACCGCCGGGCAGAAGCGCTGGACGTGCTGGTGGCCGTCGATGTGGATGGGCTTGCGTCCGACGAGGTCGACGAACCGGCCGAACTGCCGCCGCAACTCCGCGTCGCAGATCTTGGGATCGTCGAACTCGACGAGGCGCTGGGCCTCGTTGGTGAAGTTCACATGGAGTCCCAGGGAGAGATGCTTTCGCTCTGCGGCCATGCGGACCGCTTCCTCGGTCCCCGGAGTGTTCACCATCAAGCCCGCCGAGGTCACGACGCCGTGGTCGACACAGTGGGCGATTCCGCGATTGATGGCGGCGCCATAGCCGAAGTCATCGGCGTTCACGATGAGGTATTTCACAGACCGATGTCCTCGACGAAATGGCGGCACACCCTTCCCGCTTCGAGTGCCTCCTCGGCGACGGCCCGCGCGGCCCGACAGGCTTTCGGATAGTCCGACTCGACCACGTCCACGGCGGCGAGGATCTCGTCCATCGTCTTGAACGCGAACAGTCCCTCGCCAGACGGGAGGAACTTCTCGAAGCCGGTGCTCTGGGCGATCACCGGTTTCCCCGACGCCAGGTAGCACGCGTCGCGCTCGCTGAACCACCCGCTGTGGAGGCGAACGTTCTGATCCTTGGCGACGGTCCACTCGGCCCGGGATCCGCGGAAGAACTCCTGGTAGCGCCACGGGTCGAGGGACATCTCGAGAGGACTCGAGAGGCGGAAGCCGCTCCCCAGGAGGAGGCGCCTGTCGGCCTCGTCGTCCACGTTCAGGCACAGATCGAAGGAGACCCGCGGACGCTGCTTCGGGAGATCCAGGAACTTCAGGAACTCGTGGTGTTTGCTCCAGAAGTACGTCTCGCCCTGCCACTCGATGTCGTTCCCCTTCTGGCGCCAGTTCCCGATGGTCGTGTAGCTCGGTGCTGCGGCGTCGAAGGCCATGGGCCAGAGGCCCAAATCCACGGGCTGCCGCGTCTTGAGATAGCGGAAGCCGCCGAGAGGCACCCCGCAATCGACCTCTCCGTAGTTCTCGCCGTAGGTGACAATGGTGTCGTGGGCAAGGAGTGCAGCGCGGGTCTTCTCCTTGCCGTTCGCCAACTCGAGTTGGTTCGTCACGGGATCAGTCTCGACGTAGATCCGCCGTCGTGCGAGGAAATGGTCCTCGTTCAGGACCGTGGAGCCGCAGACGTTCAGCAGGGCGTCGCAGTCCCGGTAGAGCTGGACGAGCTTCTCACGCGAGAGCCCGAAACACTCCGCTGGCTCGCGATAGAGGGCCCTATAGGCCCACTTCCCCTCGAGGCCGATCCGCTTCATCAGACCGCCCAGGTACTGAACGGCGTAGGAGGGATCGTCGGTCATCGAGTTGACGCGCGGGTCGTAAGGCCACGTCGCGTCGTCCTCGACGTAGTAGACGTCGTGGCCGAGGCGCGCCAAGCCGCGCAGCCAATTGAGGTAGAGCCACGTCTGCCCCCCGAAGGGGCAGCGGCCCATCATTCCGAGGACGACCAGCAATCGGGAGCCGGAGGGTCGCACCGTCAGGACGCCTCGAATGCGGCGTCGGGAAGGCCCTTGTCCGCGCTGTGCTTCGTCCAGAGGTCGTGGTAGCGCCCGCGACGCGCCAGGAGTTCCTCGTGTGTACCGAGCTCCGCGATCTCCCCCTTCTCCAGAACGACAATCCGGTCGGCGATGCGCGCAGTGCTCAGGCGGTGGGCGATGATGATCGCGGTCCGGCCGCGCAGCATCTCCTCGACGTTCTTCCAGACCACCGCCTCGGTGCCTACGTCGAGAGAGCTCGTGGGCTCGTCGAGGACCAGGATCGGCGTCTCCCGGAGGAGCGCTCGAGCCAGCCCCATGCGCTGGCGCTGTCCGCCGGAGATGTCGACCCCGTCCTGGGCGAGGACGGTGTCGTAGCCCTTGGGCATCTCGAGGATGAACGACTCGGCTTCCGCTCGCTGCGCCGCGGCCCGAACCTGGGCCAGGGACACGTCGTTGGCGGATCCGTACGCGATGTTGTCGAAGACCGTCGTCCGGAAGAGGATTGGCTCCTGCAAAAGGAGCGTGACCTGTCGTCGGAGCGAGGCGAGAGTCACCTTCCTGAGATCGTGGCCGTCGATGGCGACTCGCCCTCTCTGGGGGTCGAAGAAACGAAGGACGAGGCTCGCCAGGGTGCTCTTCCCCGCACCGGTCCGCCCCACGAGGGCAATCTTCTCGCCCGGGGCGATACGCAGGCTCACGTTCTTCAGCACAGGACGGCTCTCGTCGTAGCCGAAGGTCACGTCGTCGAGATGGATCTCCCCTTTCACCGCCGGAAGAGGGCGAGCGTCGGGGGCGTCGCGGATGTCGGGCTGGACGTCCAGGACGGCGAAGACACGGTCGAGGCCGGCGCGAGCCGAGGACAGCTCCTTCAGGTTCTGGGCGATGTTCTGGACGGGCTGGTACATGTCCTTCAGGTAGGCCAGGAAGATCGTGAGGGCTCCGATGCTCAGCTTTCCCGAGAGGACCTGGTTCGCCCCGACCCACACGAGGGACGCCGTCCCAACAGCCAGGACCGAGTCCACGATGAGGATGAAGAGCGTCTCGGTGCTATAGAGGCGCAATGACAGGGCGAGACTGCGCTCGCTTCCATGGCGGAACTCGGCGACGGCACGTTCTTCGCGACCATAGGCCTGGATCAGCTTGACGGCGCCGATGATCATCTCGGCCCGGCTGTAGAGATCGCTCTCGGCCTCCTTCGACGCGGTGGCGTGGCCGTGGATCCGGGAGCTGAGGCGCGAGATCGCCAGGTACAGGAGTGGCGCCACGCTGATGGCCACGAGGGCCAGGGTGAGATCGTAGCGGACCATCACCGTGAACATGCCCACGAGCATGATGGCGGCGCTCACCAGAGGGAGGGCGCCGTTCATCACCATGCCCTGGATCGAGAAGGTGTCGGCCATCACCCGATAGAGGAGGTCTCCCGTCTGCTGCTGGTGGTGGAATTTCAGGGAGAGCTTCTGGAGATGGGCGTAGATCTCCGTCCGCAGGTCGTTGACCATCCGCTGCCCCACGTCGATGGTCAGATAGTTGGCGCCCACCGTCGTGGCGCCGAGAGCCACGGTCACGACGACGATGGACAAAGCAGATGCGGCGAGGAGAGCGTCGGTCCCGAGGGAAGCCAGGATCGGCCTCAGGAGGGGCGGCAGTGGGCGGCCACCGAGTACGACGTCGAGAACGATGGCCAAGGGAATCGGTCGGGCCAGCTCGAGGGCGATTCCCAGCACGGTCAGCCCTATCCCGCCGGCGAAGCGGGTGCGGTGGGGGCGAAGATAGACGAGGACCCGCGCGAGCAGGGACCCCGCGCTGGCGGGGCGGGGATTCATGGACGTGGCGTCGACGCTCAGAGGTTGAGCGCCTCCCCGGCTGGCGCGGCGACTCTCTTGGGAGTCGAGCCCGTCGCCGAGTTCGCCGGACCTTTCTCTTGGCCGAGCACTTGGGAGGCGCCCACGACGCTCATTCCGAGAGCCTCCGCAGCCGTCAGGACGCAGGCCGTCACCGTGCGACCCAGGCGCCGCCGTGAAGAGCCCAGCCGCCAAAGAATGGCGGCGAAGAACGGCGCCATGACGATCCCCCAGCGATGGTCCACGACTCCGCCGAGGACCAGGCCGTAAGCCAGCAGGGCCACGAGAGCGTTGTTGTAGAGGGTCGATCGCATCCTCATGCGGAGACGCGTGAGTCGCTTCCCCTCGCCATGGTTCTCGGTGACGGTCGCGACGTCGACCTTGCACCAACGATCGCCGTAGAAGCGCACGTCCCACGGAGACCAGCCGGGGTCCACCCGCACGAACCACTGGTGGCGCGCCGCGAGGGCCAGCGTCTCCTCGAGGAGCTTCTCCCGGCCGACCCCCTTGTCGCTCCAGAGATCCAGAGCCTCCCGAGAGACGACGCTCCGCGCCCGGCGCTCCCATTGCTCCCGCAGATCCCGAAGGCTTTCGGGGATCTCGATGGTCTTGAAGCGCATCTTGTACCGCGCCCAGCCCCGCTCCACGGGCTGAGCGATGTGCATGGCCGCGATCAGGAAGCGCGACCACCTCCGGCGCTGGTGGATCGGCGGGCTCGCCTGACCGGCGACGAGGTAGCTCACGGCGAGCGTCGTCAGGATCATGAGCAGCGGCAGGACGAAGAAAGGGTTCTGCATCTGCGACAACGTGGAGGTCTCCAGTGAGCCGAGCCCCGATTCCGTCACGAGGATCACCGCGGGCCGGAAGACGGCCGCAAGCCCGAGCAGCGCGCAGATCGCCAGCCACCACTCGAAGGAGAGAACCATGAGCGGCCACCAGACCTGCGGCGGCTGGTAGATCGTCTGGAACATCCCCGAGCCGAAGACGCCGTAGTGGATGACCGGCTGCCCCACGTTCAGTCCGAGGCCCGCCCGCGTGTAGATGCGCCCCGCCCAGGACAGATCGGCCCGGAAGCCGCGGAACTTCTCCGGGTGCTTGCGCTTGAGGAGGGCTTCGGCCGTGCCGTATCCCCGCTGCTGTTTGAGGTAGTCCCGCACCGTGCTGCGGCGGTGGTGCCAGACCATGGCCGCGGGGCTGTAGACGATATGCTCCCCTTGGCCCTGTAGCCGCCAACAGAGGTCGACATCGTCCCCTGCGGCGCGATAGGCGGCGTCGAAGCCCTGGATCGATCGCAGTCTGTCCGCCCAGAAGGCCATGTTGCAGCCGGGGATGTGCTCGGCCACGTTGTCATCGATCAGGATGTGGGCGGGCGTGCCAGGGCTCGCCGAGACGCAGGCCGCGACGGGGCCGTCGTTCGTCGGCAGCAGGTTCGGACCGCCGACCCCCGACGCGTCGGAGTCGAGGAGTTTCGCCACGAGGAAGTAGAGCCAGTCTTCCTCCGCGAAACAGTCGTCGTCGGTGTAGGCGATGATCTCGCCCGTGGCCATCTCCATCCCCACGTTCCGAGCGACCGAGAGTCCCTTGTTGGGCTGATAGTGGTATCGGACCTTGGGATACCGGGCTGCGATCTGGGCCGTCGAATCGGTCGACCCGTCGTTGACGAGAACCACCTCGTAGTCGGGGTAGTTGAGCTTCATGAGGGACCGGAGGCACCCATCGAGGGTCTTCGATCCGTTGTAGGAACAGACGACCACCGACACCTTCGGATAGCGCTCGAGGCGGGGGCGTGGGTCACTCCGATAGACTTCAGCTACCTTGTGAAAGACAGGCTTGGGACTCCGGTCCACCCCCACCAGGCCGAAGGCCCAATCGGTGATGAGATGCCCGCCCGTGAACCATTCATCGGTGTAGGAGAAGATGCAGGTTCCGGCGAGCCCGCAACGGAAGACCTCCTCGAGGTGCATGGCCACGAGGTCCGCCTGCTCCTTCTCTCCGTTCCGGATCGAGTCGATGCCGTACTCGCCCAGGAGGAGCGGCTTCTCGTCGGCCTGATTCTGCAAACGTTGGAGGTAGGCCCTGAACTTCTCCCGCTTGTGGAGGTAGACGTTCATCGTATAGAAGTCCACGGACTCCGGGTGCAGGTATTCGGTGGGCGGGAAGCTCGCGAATGTGACGAGGGCCTCGGGGTCCTCCTGCTTCGCCGTGTCCACGAGCTCTTCGAGGAAGGCCTTGACCTGCTTGGCCCCCGACCAGCGGACCACGTCGGGAGGAATTTCGTTGGCGACGCTCAGGGCGAAGAGGCCGGCATGACCACGGCTCGATCGGGCCGCCTCGCGCACGGCCCTTCGACCGCTCTCGCGGTCGACACGGCTGTCGAGGAAGCAGCGGTGCTTCGACCACGGGATGTCGACGAAGATCTTGAGGGAATGGGCGAGCGCCACATCCAGGACGCTTCTTGGGGGCGCGTGGTAGACGCGGACGGTGTTGGCCCCCAGCTCCCGTATCTGACGGAAGTCCGCGTCGAGTTGGGGCGAGTCAGGAAGGGGAACGCCTGCCGGACCGGCCAGGAAGGGCCCGTAGGTGACACCCTTCACCCAGAACTTCTCGTCCCCGAGGCGGAAGAACTTCCCGTCGACGCGCACTCGCCGCGCGGTGGAGGACCCGCCCCCGTCGCCAGTGTTCGACGACATCGCTTTGCTCATCAGATTGGCCTCTTCCCCTGGAGGGAACGAGTCTTCCCTCCTCCCCAACTCGCAGGACTTCCGTGCTCGCCAGGTGAGGCGAAGAGGCCGCTTCGCCGTGTGCCGGTGCGCTTCCGTCTATTATCACGCGGCCCAATCCCCGTGTCGAGTCAGGGGGGCCCGGAGGGCCGATGAGCCGTTTCCGCATGGTCGTGGAGTTCGCCGGAACCCGCTACAGCGGTTGGCAGATCCAGAAGAATGCCCGTACCGTGCAGGGGGAAATCGCCGCGGCCGTGCGCGTCGTTTCGGGGCGGACCGACTTCGAGCTTTACGGGTCCGGCCGCACCGACGCCGGCGTTCACGCCCTGGGGCAGGTGGCCCACCTCGACCTCGAGACGCGCCTCCTCCCCGTTCCGCTGTGCCACGCCCTGAATGACAATCTCCCCGCCGACATCCACGTCCTCTCCGCGGAGAAGGTCCCCCGCAGCTTCCACGCGCGCCACGACGCCGTGAGCCGCAGCTACCTCTACCAGATCTCTCGCCGCCGCACGGCCTTCGCAAAGCCTTTCGTCTGGTGGATCAAGGATCCCCTCGACGTCGCGCGCATGCGCCAGGCAACGCCCCATTTCTCCGGCATGAACGATTTCCGTTCCTTCACCGATAGGGATCCGGAAGAGGCGTCAACGCGGGTTCTGCTCGAGGGGATCGAGATTGCCGAGGAAGGGGCGCTCATCCTCATCCGCATCCGCGGCTCGCACTTTCTCTGGAAGATGGTACGCCGCATCGTGGGCGTTCTGGCCGAGGTGGGGCGTGGGGCCATGGTTCCCCGCGACGTCGCCCGCCTCCTTCAGGAGAACTCGGACGTGCCGGCGCGGCTGACGGCCCCGCCCTCGGGCCTCTTCCTGGAGCGGGTCTTCTACCGGGAGGGGGAACGCATCGCTCCCCTCAAGGGAGTCGTGCATGTACCGGCGACGCCGGTCTGATCGTTTCCAAGGAGGTGTCCATGACGAGCTCGAGTTCCCCGCGCCGAGGCGTTCTGCAAGCCCTGGTGGGTCTTGGCGGCGCGTCGACCGTCTTCGCCGCCGCAGCGCCAAAGGCGCTTCCGGCTTCCTGGGACCATCGTGCGATTCCTGACTATGCGCGCGCCATGGACCACCGCTCTCTCAAGCAGTCGAGCACGGATCCCACCGGCGGGAACGCCGACTCGTGGCCGATAGCACCCGGCGCGACACGCGATGTCTTCGCGGCCGAGGGCCCGGGAGTCATCACTCACATCTGGTTCACGATCGCGGCGGACAGCGCTTTTCACCTGAAGGAGCTGGTGCTCCGAGTGTACTGGGACGCCAATCCACGACCCAGCGTCGAAGCGCCGATCGGAGACTTCTTCGGTCTCAACCTGGGACAGTACGTTCTCTACCAGTCGGCCTTTCTCAACTGCTCGCCGGTGAAGGCGCTGAACGCGTACTTCGCGATGCCCTTTCGCAAGGCCGCGCGGATCACCGTGACCAACGAGGGCTCCCAGAAGGTCGGGGCGTTCTATTCGAACATCGACTACCAGCTCGTTCCGTCGCTCCCCGACGACGCTCTCTACTTCCACGCGCAGTATCGGCAGAGTGCCCCCCCGGCGGCATCGACCGCTGCCTGGGCACAGAATGGCGACGCGGACAGACTCCTGAACCTCGACGGCAAAGGCAACCACGTCTTCCTCGAGACCCGTGGCCGCGGCCACCTCCTCGGCGTCACCCTCGGAGTCCTGCAGAACCAGGAGTTCTGGATGGGAGAGGGAGACGAGATGATCTTCGTCGACGACGAGTCGAAGCCGGCCATCGTCGGGACCGGTTCCGAGGACTATTTCTGCGGGGCCTGGGACTTCGGAGGCCGGGACGCCTCCGTCCCGTTCGGGAATCTCTGGAACGGCGCTCCCCTCATCCAGGCGGCGGAGCGCTCGGGCGGGCGCTACTGCCTCTATCGTTGGCACGCCGACAACCCCGTGACCTTCACTCGCTTTCTCAAGCACACCATCGAGCACGGCCACGCGAACCACCGGGCCGACAGCCTCTACTCCGTGGCCTACTGGTATCAGTCAGAGCCCTATGTGGATCATCCGGCGCTCCCCATCCTCGGCGAGCGTCTTCCCTCCTTGAAGGCGGTCGGCGGACCGGGGGGCGCCACGCCCTGAAGGCTATTCCGGCTCGGGCAGGGTGAGGGCCACCGCCGTGGCCGGCAGGAGCAGCAGCCCCGCGTACAGCAGGGCGTGACGGAAGTCACCCACCGGCGCGAAGAGGCCGAAGAAGACCGTTCCGAAAGCCGCGGCGACCCGGCCGATGTTGTAGCAGAAGCCGGCGCCCGTGGTTCGTAGAAGCGTCGGGAAGAGGGGGGGCATGTACATTGTGAAGAGGCCGAAGACCCCCGAGAAGAAGCCAACGGTCGGCAGCCAGAGTGTGGCGAGGGAAGAGGCGCTCCGCTCGGTCGCGAAGCTGCCGACCATGGCGAGCCCCAGGCCGAGACACATCCAGGCGATCGACCGGCGATAGCCGATCAGGCGGGCGAGCCATCCCGCAAAGAAATTGCCGACGATGGAGACCGCGACCAGCGAGAAGAACGCTCGAGTGACGAGGCGCTCGCGATCGGCTCGAGTCCACGAGGCCAGCTCCGGCAGGTTCCTGAGGTGCTGCGGGTTCCAGAACATGAAGGCCCACCAGGCCGACAGCGAGAGAGCGCAGACGGCGATGGTCTTCAGGGTGATCGGGAGGACGTTGCCGCGAAAGAGATCGCCCACGCTCGGAAGCGCCTCCGCCTTGGAGCGAGCGGCGCGCCACTCGGCGGGCTCGGGGACGCTGCGGCGGATCCACAAGACGAGAAAGGCCGGCAGGATCCCCACGAGGAAGACATAGCGCGGCGGCAGCCCCGCCATCAGATAGACCGCGAGGCAGGCGAAGAGGATCCCGATGTTGACCCCCGCCTGCAGAACCGCGGCCATCCACGGGCGCCAGGCCCGCGGCCACGTCTCGGACAGGAGAGACGAGCCCACGGCCCATTCACCTCCAATGCCGAGAGCCGCGAGGAAACGGAAGAGCAAGAGCTGCCACCAGGCGGCGGCCAGGAACGAGAGGCCCGTGAAGAGCGCGTAGGTGAGGATGGTCAGGCTGAGGGCGCGGGCCCGCCCCAGGCGGTCGCCGATCCGGCCGAAGAAACCGCCTCCCAGGGCCCAGCCCACGAGAAACGCCGCCTGGATCCAGGAGCTTCGGTCGCGCACGGCCGGGTCCGCGGGGGAGGCGGCCCCGAGAAGCTCCATCACGAAGGGCGCCGCCACGAGCGTATAGAGGTGCATGTCCAGGCCGTCGAAGAACCAGCCCAGCCACGCCGCGATTCCCGACCGCCACTGCTCCGGCGACAGATCGGCGAGCCGTCGTGCCTCCCCCGACGACGGCGGTGCGGCAGTCGCCACGGAGACTATTGTCCGCCGCCCGGAACCGAGTGGTAGTACCTTCCGAAATAGCCGACCACGGCCTTTCGGAGCTTGAGGGCATCGAACGCTCCCTGGCTCCGGTAGATCACCTTCCCTCCCGGTGCCACCAGGATCGTGTAGGGGAGCGCGCCGGGCCATTCCTTGTCGAGGGCGTCGATGAGGGCATAGGAGTCGTCGGAGACCAAGATGACGTTCCGGGTCGAGGCCTCCTGCCCCTTCAGGAACTTGAGGGCGCCCTCCTTGTTGTCGGGGAAGTCGGCGCTCACCGTCACGACCTCGAGGCCACGTCCCCGGTACATCCGATGGATCTTCACGAGATCGGGGAACTCGGTGACACAGGGGCCGCACCACGTCGCCCAGGCATTGATGAGGCGCGGCTTGTCGGTGGCGTTCTGGGCCAGCTCGCGGAGCGCCGCCGTGCTCACCGTCGAGAGGGTCACCGGTTCGGCGGCCCATTGCTTCAGCCCCTCGGCGACCGAGCTGCGCTTGTCCGACCACTTGATGGAGCAGCCGAAGACCTTGGTCGTCTCCACGGGGACAGGCTTGTCTGCGAGGACCGCGTCGATGGCGATCCGCGTCTCCTGGGTCTTGATCTTGGCCGGATTCTCGCCGTCGTCGATTCGCCCGGCGAAACGGAGCTTCCGCTGCTGGTCGAAGACGAAGGCGTGGGGCGTCGCCTGGGGCCCATAGCGCCGAGAGGCCTCCTCGGTCTCGCCGTCATAGAGGAAGGGGAAGGTGAAGCCCCGCTCCTGGGCGCGGAGCTTCATGTCGTCCAGGGAATCGCCGAGGTCGGTGTAGCCCAGCTCGTCGAGACGTACCGACAGAGGGTCGTTCGGGGAGATCGCCACGAGGGCCACGCCCTTTCCGGAGTAGTCGTCGTGGAGCCTCTGGAGCCGCTCCTCGTAGGCCTGGGCCGTGGGGCAATGGGTCGCCGTGAAGACCACCACCAGCACCTTCGCCGAGGCGAAGTCCGCGAGGGAGTAACGCCGGCCATCAACGCCCGGCAGCGCGAAGTCGGGGGCTGCGGAGCCGATGGCCAGGGTGGGAATCTGCGGCCCGTCCCCGGCAGCGGGAGAGACCAGGAGCAGGGCCGACAAGAGTGCGCCAGTCATGACAGGTTTCCTTTCCATGGCACCTCCCGAGTGCGCGGGTGACGGGAGGCTAGCGTGCCGTACCGCGCGGGGTCAACTCGAAAGGTGCGTCGCCTCGTGGCAGGCGGCGTTTCCTGAGTCTCTCGGGGGAAGCGTCTCCCAGCTCGCTCAAGAATTGCAGGTACTCCTCGGTCGATCCGCCGCGGACCTCGAGTCGGCGACGAGCCTCGACGTCTTCAGCCGTCGTGGGAAGGTCGCGACCCAGATCGAAGGAGTCAGAGGCTTTTCCGGAGCTCATCCCACTTGTCCTTGAGTCCTGCCCGACGGAAGTGCTCTTCCACCTTGCCGCGGTCGACCTGCGCTGCCATCAACAGGGATCGTACATCCGCCAGGTCCTGGAACGATCGGGTCGGATCGTTCTTGATCGCCTGGACTTTCATCGCGATCAGGTGCTCGGGGCAAGGCACCCGGGCGAGACGTCCACCCAGGGTGAGAAGCTCCTTGCTTTCCTCGAAAAGTTGGCGCCGTGTCTCTCCGCTCACGTAGATCATGTCGATGCGCCCCCGTTTCGGGTCCCCGTGGAGGTGGTTCGAGTAGCCCTCTGAGACATAGAGCGTTTCGTACCCCAACGATTCAAGGAAGGCCACGGTCTGCAGCCGTGCGGCGGCGTCGGTGACCAGGTCCAGGTCCTGCGTGGCTCGCGTCACGCCAAAGGCGTGGAGGCCGAAGGCGCCGACGACGGCCACGGGGAAGCCCTCGCCTTCGAGAAAGCCGGCCACCGTCGAAAAGGCCCGGCCGAAGTCCACGGGTACCGAACCTCCAGGCTCGGGCAGAATAGCACGCAGGTGATCCGTGCCGAACTTGTCCCCCGCGTCCAGGAGACAGACGTCGATCCCCTGGCGCGTGAGGTTCCAGGTGGCCATCCCGCCTGCTGCGCCGCTTCCGATTACAACGACGGGATGGACCTTTGCTCGATCTAGAATCTCCATGGCGCCCTCCGCGGTCACCGCGACGCGAGGCTAGCTGACGGCCCACAGCCCTCAAACGCCGAGCAGATGACCATTGGTCCGACCATTACACACCCCGGCGAATCACCGCTCTCGCCCTTGACAGCAGGCAAGGATCGGAGATACTCCCTTCCGGACCTCTTGCCATGTCGAGCGAACGAGTGGTCAGACCAATAGTCGTTCCGGAGTCCGGCCGATGAAGATCGTCGACGCGAAGGTCATCGTCTGCTCACCGGGACGCAACTTCGTGACCCTGAAGCTCGTCACCGAGGACGGCCTTCACGGGCTCGGCGACGCGACCCTCAACGGTCGCGAGCTATCCGTGGCGAGCTACCTCCAGGACCACGTCGTCCCGCTCCTCATCGGCCGCGACGCACGCCGCATCGAGGACACCTGGCAGTACCTCTACAAGGGGGCGTACTGGCGGCGGGGTCCTGTCACGATGACGGCCATCGGCGCCGTCGACATGGCGCTCTGGGACATCCTGGGCAAGGCGGCGGGGATGCCCGTCTATCGCCTGCTGGGCGGCGCCTCCCGCGAGGCGGTGCTCGTCTACGGCCATGCGAATGGCGTCGACCTCGAGAGCACCGTTGCCGCCGTCGGACGTTACGTGGAGATGGGCTATAAGGCCGTGCGGGCCCAGTCGGGCATCCCCGGCCTCTCCACCGCCTACGGCGTGGGACGCGGGGAAACTCACTACGAACCGGCCGAGCCGGGTCTCCCGCCGGAGAACGTCTGGAGCACGGATCGCTATCTGAGTTTCGTTCCGTCGCTCTTCGCACGGCTTCGAAGGGAGTTCGGCCCCGACCTCCGCCTGCTCCACGACGTTCATCATCGCCTCACGCCCATCGAGGCGGCGCGCCTCGGCAAGGAGCTGGAGCCCCATCACCTCTTCTGGATGGAGGATCCGGTTCCCGCGGAGCTTCAAGAGGGCTTTCGGCTCCTACGGCGTCACACCACGACGCCGCTGGCCGTCGGGGAGGTCTTCAACACGATCCACGACTGCCAGCAGCTCATCCAGGAGCAGCTCATCGACTACATCCGCACCACCGTCGTCCACGCGGGCGGAATCAGTCACCTGCGCAAGATCGCCCACCTGGCCGAGCTGCATCACGTCCGCACCGGATGCCACGGCGCCACGGACCTCTCGCCCATATGCATGGCGGCGGCGCTGCACTTCGACCTGAGCGTCCACAACTTCGGCATTCAGGAATACATGCACCACACCGAGGAGACCGAGAAGGTCTTCCCCCACGCCTACCGCTTCGAGGCGGGGTCTCTGCACCCGGGCGACGCTCCCGGCCTCGGCGTGGACATCGACGAGACGCTCGCCTCCCGCTACCCCTACGAGCGTGCCTATCTTCCGGTCAACCGCACCGAAGACGGCACGGTGCATTCGTGGTGAGGGCCACGCGAAGGAACCCCGCGCGAGCCTCAGCCTCGGCCCGGAGCGCCGCGCCGCCCACCGATCGAGTCGTGGGTCATATCCGCCGCCTCATCGAGGGTCATCGCCTGAAGCCCGGCGACCGCCTCCCCACCGAGCGCGAGCTGGCCCGCGACATGAAGGTGAGCCGCGCGAGCGTACGCTCGGGACTCCAGTCCCTCTCTGCCATGGGCGTGGTGCGCTCGCGACAGGGGGCCGGCACGTTCATCCAGGACGGCCCCCCGAGCCTCGACAGCCAGCCCCTGGGCCTCCTGGCCGCGCTCCACGGCTTCTCGAGCGAGGAGATGTTCGAGGCGCGCGGCGTGCTCGAGGTCGGCGTCGCGGGGCTTTCGGCCCAGCGCGCCAGCGGCGAGCAGACGGCGACGATGGCCGAGGAAGTGGCCAGCATGTTCGCCGCCCTCAACGATCCTCACACTTTCCTCGTCCACGACGTGCGCTTCCATCGCGCCGTGGCCGCCGGATCCAACAACCCCGTCCTCGCGGCGCTCGTCGAGATGACCTCGACTCTGCTCTTCGAGCGGCGGCGCACGACCATCGAGCGAGCCAGGGACCTCCGGGAGTCGGCGGAGATGCACCGGCGGATCTACCTGGCGATTCGCCGGGGCCACGCCGAGACGGCGCGCACCGCAATGGCCGAGCATCTCCGTCTCGCCGAGGAAGCCCTCGCCGTAGAGGACGCACTCGCCGCGACTCGGGCCGCGGCCGC
>JBGPYB010000077.1:0-21684 GCA_041493035.1 Vicinamibacteria bacterium
CCCGGTCATCGAGGTCCAGCATCTCGTGAAGCGGTTCGGAGCCTTCGTGTCGGTGGACGATCTGAGCCTTTCGGTCGAGGCGGGAGAGGTCTTCGGCCTCCTCGGAAGCAACGGCGCGGGGAAGACGACGGCGATCCGGATGCTCTGCGGGCTGCTTTCGCCGACATCGGGCTCGGCGCGAGTCCTGGGTATCGACGTCGCAAGAGACCCGGAGGCCATCAAGCGCCGCATCGGCTACATGACGCAGCGCTTCAGCCTGTACGACGACTTGACCGTGGGGCAGAACCTCCGTTTCTTCGGGGGGGTCTACGGCCTCAGGGGCAGGGCGTTCGACGACCGCGCCGCCTGGGCGATCGAGACCGCGGGTCTCGCGGGGAAGGAGGTCCTGCTGACGCGCTCCCTTCCCTGCGGGTGGAAGCAGCGCCTGGCGCTCGCCTGCGCCGTTCTCCACGATCCCAGGGTGGTGTTCCTCGACGAGCCCACCGGCGGAGTCGACCCCGTCTCCCGCCGCCGCTTCTGGACCCTCATCGACGCCATGGCGGGGCAAGGGGTCACGCTCATCGTGACGACCCACTATCTCGACGAGGCCGAGCGCTGCGACCGGATCGCGCTGATGCACGCGGGTCGCCTCGTGGCTCTGGGCACCGTCGCCCAGCTCAAGGATGTCTTTGCCGGCCGCGCGCTTCTCGAGGTCTCCTGCCCCCGCTTCCTGGAAGCCCAGGCGCGCCTCGAAGGGGAGCCGTGGGTTCTCGAGGCGTCGGTCTTCGGCACGCGTCTCCACATCGTGGTGGCGGATGCCGGGGACGGCCGCCGTCGCATCGAGGAAGCCATGGCGAGGGACGGCAACGTCCCCGCCCACGTGGAGCGTATCGTCCCGTCTCTCGAGGACGTCTTCATTCACTGCATCGAGGCAGAGGATGCTGCCCGGGCTGCCCGCGGCATCGCGTCATGAGCCCTCGCAAGGTTGTCGCCATCGCCGTCAAGGAGCTGCGCCAGGCGTCCCGCGACCCGCTGAGCCTGGCGATGCTGCTGGGCGTGCCGACGATGATGCTGGTGATGTACGGCTTCGCCATCAACTTCGACGTCCGCCACGTGCGGCTTGCGGTCCGCGATCTCGACAAGAGCGCCGAGAGCCGCAACCTGGTTGCCGCCTTCGTGAACTCGATGTACTTCGATCAGACCGCCGACCTGGGCGCGGGTGCGGACCTCGACCGCATCACCGAACGGCGCCACGCCCAGGCCATCCTGGTGATCCCCGAGGGATACGCACGAGAGCTGGCCTCCGGACAAACGGCGCCGGTTCAGTTCCTCATCGACGGGGCCGATGCGAACACCGCAACCACGATCCTGGGATACGCCTCGGCCCTCGTGGGGGAGGCCAATGCCCGCCTGTTCGCCGGATCGCCGATGGCGAGTCGCATCCAGATGTCTCCCATCGACTACGAACCGCGGGTCTGGTACAACCCCGAGCTGCACTCGACGCAGTTCCTGGTGCCCGGCCTCGTCGGATTCATCCTGATGCTGACGGCCGTTGTCTCCACGGCTCTCTCGGTCGTCCGGGAGAAGGAACGCGGCACCATGGAGCAGCTCCGCGTGACCTCCCTCCAGCCGAGCGAGCTGATCGTCGGCAAGGTGCTGCCCTACCTCGGCATCTCCATCACGGCCACGGTGATCATCCTGGTGGCGGCCCGCTTTCTGTTCGGGGTGTCCGTGCGCGGCTCTTATCTTCACCTCTTCGCCGCGACCCTCATCTACCTGATCGGCGCCCTGGGCTTCGGTCTCCTGGTCTCGAGCCTCGCGGAGAGCCAGGCGATGGCCTTTCAAGTGGGGATGGTCACCTCCATGCTGCCGGCCATCTTTCTTTCCGGCTTCATATTTCCCATCCGGTCGATGCCGCTGGCGGTCCAGATCCTCACGTACGCCGTGCCCGCCCGCTATTTCAACGTGATCCTCCGCGGTGTCATCTTGAAGGGCGCCGGCCTCCAGTCCTACGGCCGCGACGTGGCCTTCCTGGCGCTCTATGCCACGGTCGTGATGGGGATCGCCTACGCGCGGCTGACGCGAAAGGAGGTCTGAGCCTTGTACGCCCTCCTCCAGGTCGTGCTCAAGGAGTTCTTCCAGCTCCGTCAAGACAAGAAGATGATCCCGGTGATGATCGTCGGGCCCCTCGTGCAGTTGATCGCCCTCGGCTTCGCCGCCAACCAGGACGTCTACGACGTTCCGATGGTTCTCGTGGACCAGGACCGGAGCGCCGCGAGCCGCGACCTGGTGGACCGCTTCACCAGCTCGAGATATTTCGAGATCAAGGGGAGCGAGGAGACCGCGGCCCGGGTCGAGCCCTGGCTCGTCGAGGGACGAGCCCAGGTGGCCCTGGTGATCGCCCGGGGATACGGAGCGGCGACGGCGGCGGGTCGCACGGGCTCGGTCCAGGTCATCGCCGACGGCACGGACTCCAACTCCGCCGTGGTGGGTTTGAGCTACGCGTCGCGGATCGTGTCGAGCGTCGGAGCCGAGCTGGCCCGGGGCCAAATCGATCGTGAATCCCACCGCTTCATGGCCAACGGACAGGGACGCGCCCCGGCGATCCCGGGCCAGATCGAGCTGGTTCCGCGCATCTGGTACAACCCCGACCTCAAGAGCCGGTGGTTCTTCGTCCCTGCGGTGCTGGCCATGGTTCTCATGCTCGTGACCATGATGCTTCCGTCCATGGCCGTCGTCCGGGAACGGGAGATCGGCACGTTGGAGCAGATCAGCGTCACGCCTCTTCGGTCGTGGCAGCTCATCCTCGGGAAGCTCGCGCCGTACGTCGTCATCGGCCTCGTCGACATGGTGCTGATCGTGGTCCTGGCGCGTACGGTGTTCGGCGTCCCCCTGCGTGGATCCCTCCTCCTTCTGACCTTCCTGACCCTGCTCTTCCTTCTCAACACCCTGGGCTTGGGCCTTCTGGTGTCGACCCTGGTCCACACGCAGCAACAGGCCATGATGTTCGCGTCGTTCGTGCTGATGGTGCCGATGATCTATCTCTCCGGCCTCGTCTTTCCCATCGAGAACATGCCCCGCCTCTTCCAGATCGGCAGTCGCGCCATCCCCGTGCGCTACTATGGGATCATTCTGCGCGGCATCTTCCTGAAGGGATCGGGGATCGCCGTTCTCTGGCCCGAGGCGCTGGCGCTCCTGGGTCTCGGCACGACCGTCCTGACGCTGGCGTCGCTTCGGTTCCGAAAGAGCCTCGACTGACCGGCTTGGCCGGACCCGCGGCGAGGAGGACGTGATGATGGGGGCGTTTCTCGCGGGCGTCGGTCTCTTGGTGAGCGGCGCGGCGGCGCTACCGGCGGCAGCAGATCTCGGCGCGCGGATCGACATCCTCCGCAAGGGGGGCGTCGTTGTGGAGGTGACCGACGCGGGCCGCCCCGTCCCGGGAGCGCGCGTCGAGATCCGCCAGACGCGCCACGCCTTTCTGTTCGGTGCCAACATCTTCGGCCTCCGCCCCGACGACACTTCACCCGGCCAGACGGCGTACCAGGAGCGATTCAAGGGCCTGCTCAACTACGCGACGCTCCCTTTCTACTGGGGCGCCTATGAACGCGAGCGCGGGCAGCCCGACGCAGGGCGGCTGCGGGCCATGGCGGAGTGGTGCCGTGCGAATCGCATCGAGGTGAAGGGACATCCGGTCCTGTGGCACGAGGTCTTCCCGAGCTGGCTCAAGGGCGACGAGCCGATGGAGCCTCTCGTCCGCAAGCGCGTGGCCGAGACCGTGGGCCTCTTCAAGGGGCTCGTGGACCGGTGGGACGTCGTGAACGAGTCGCTCGTGGCGCCCGACTTCGAGAACGCCTGGGGTCTGTTCGTGAAGGCGACGGGGCCGACCGAGACCGTCGACCGCGCGTTGCACCTCGCCGCCGAGGCCAACCCCCGCGGGTTCTTCCTCGTGAACGACTTCAAGCTCGAGCCTGAGTACGAGAAGGAACTGGCCGAGTTGAAGGAGCGCAAGGCTCCCTTCGGCGCCGTCGGAGTGCAGAGCCACATGCATGCGGGGGAGTGGACCCTCGAGCGCGCATGGGAGGTCTGCGAGACGTACGGCCGGCTCGGTCTGCCCCTTCACTTCACCGAGACCACGGTGCTCTCCGGCCCCAAGGAGCTGCCGATGACGGATTTCCACTCCCAGCGGGGGAACTGGCGGACGACGGTCGAGGACGAAGCGCTACAGGCCGACTACGTGGAGCGCTTCTACACGCTCCTCTTCGCACATCCCGCGGTGGAGGCCATCACATGGTGGGACCTGTCGGACGAGGGTGCCTGGATGCGCGCGCCGGCGGGCCTCCTCCGCAACGACATGTCTCCGAAGCCGGCCTACGAGCGCCTCCTGGCCAAGATCAAGGGCGAGTGGTGGACGAGTCGGGCCGAAGCCACCACGGGTGCCGACGGCCGCGCCACCCTGCGGGGGTTCAAGGGCGCCTACTCGGCGACGGTCACCTTCCCCGACGGAAGCCAGAAGGTCCTCGACCTCACGATCGACCCCGCCACGGCCACGGTACCCGTCGCCCGCTGACTTCGGCGGCTCGGCGCTTTCGGGGGACCGGAGACTAGAAGCCTCGTTAGAACTGGAAGTAGATGAACGCGCTCGACTCGAAGCGGCCGAAGACCACGAAGACCCAGATGCCGACGAGATAGACAAGCGTGCGAACGACGAACGGTGCTTCGAGGATGAATTGCTCCTTCTTCTGGAAGAACTGAATGAGGTCCATCACGAGGACGGGAGCGATGTAGGCGAGGGCTTGCGCCGCCTGGGGGAAAGGCATCCGTGCCCAGCCAACAGGGTTCAGGAAGCGCGCCACGAGGACGAAGAGGCTCGCTTCCTGTTCGCAACGGAAGATCAGCCAGCCGAGGCATACGAAGTGAAAGGTCACGAGAACGCGGCCCGCCCACAAGGCGCGTAGGCTCCAGGTCCGGCACGCGTCCCACTCGAGGACGAGGTGCTTGCCTCCGAAGGCCCGTTCCGCCACCAGAAGAGCGCCCTGATACGCTCCCCAGAGGACGAACTTCCGCGCCGCGCCGTGCCAGAGCCCCCCCAGGACCATTGTGAGCATCAGGTTCCGATAGGTGCGGAAGGCCCCGTCGCGGTTCCCCCCGAGGGGCACGTAGAGATAGTCCCGGAGCCACGACGACAGGCTGATGTGCCAGCGTCTCCAGAAGTCGGTGATGCAGGTCGAGAAGTACGGGTAGTTGAAGTTGTCCATGAGCCGGAAGCCCATGATGCGAGCGACGCCGCGGGCGATATCGGTGTACCCCGAGAAGTCGCAATAGATCTGGAAGGCGAAGGCCAGAGCTCCCAGGTGGATGACTCCCGGGTGAAAACCGAGGCGGCGCTCGAAGATCGGGCTCCCGATCGTGGCGAGGTTATCGGCCACCACGACTTTCTTGAACAGCCCCCACATGGCGAGGTTGAGGCCCGTCATGACCGCGTCCCACTTCACGTGGCGCGGTTGCTGCATCTGTGGAAGCAGCGCGCTCGAGTGCATGATCGGCCCGGCCACCATGTGGGGGAAGAAGGCCACGAAGAGAGCGAAGTCCAGGGGATCCCTGGCTGGCTCGATCTCCTTGCGATAGACGTCGACGATGTAGCTGATGCTCTGGAACGTGTAGAAGGAGATGCCGACCGGCAGCACAACGTCCAGCCAGAAGTCGGTTGGTGCCGCGCCCAGTCGCAGAAGAAGCGCGTTCGCTGACGTCAGGAAGAAGTTGCAGTACTTGAAGAAGCCGAGGAAGAGCAGGTTCACCGTCACGCTGATCGCGACCCAGCGCTTGGCCCCCGCGGGCGTCCTTTCCCGCGCGATGGCATTGCCCAGAGTCCAGTCGATGCTCGTGGAAAGGACGAGGAGTCCCACGAAACGCCAATCCCAGCAGGCGTAGAAGAAGTAGCTCGCGAGGAGAAGGAGGACGTTTTGGCCCCGTCGTGGCAGGCCCAGGTAGAGGCCAAAGACGACTGAGAAGAAGAGCCAGAAGTCGAGGGTGTTGAAGAGCATCACGGGCCCATGGCGGGCCCGCCGGGAATGCTAGCATCGGCGGCCGCGCATGAGCGCCGCCCGCGCGCGTGTCTTGATCCGCGGCCGGCGGAAGGCGCCTTGGGCACGACCGACACCTACGGCCGAAGCCCGGCGATGACCTCTGCCAGGCGGCGAGAGACCGCGGCGCGGCCGGTGGCCGAGAGGTGCGTCAGGTCGTTGAAGTCGGCGGCCGTGAGAGCAGGCAGATCCGCCGCACCGACGAAGACGATGTCCCGGCGCGAGCCGAGGCTCTCGACGAAGCGAGCATAGTGAGACCGCATGCGGGGGCTGATCGTCCGGTCGTAGCCGGGTCGGGTGGGGAAGTCCACGACGACAGGCCGATCGCCGCGCGCGCGCGTCCGAGCGATGAGTTGGTCGAGGGCGGCTTCCTGCGCGGCCGTGAATGTCGGAGGCGAGTTGTCCCCGGTGCCCCACGCCACGGTGGAGAGGCGCTCGCCCAGCGGGGTGCCGAGGCGCCTCGTGGGAGATGGCAGGTCGAACCGGAGCGCATCCAAGGGATGGGTCGACACGACCGCGTAGATGCGCGGCACGGCCGCGCGATTCCTGAGGCTCTCCGAAAGGCTTGCTGCCAGACCGTAAAGCACGTCGCGGATCTCCTTCCACGCCATGTGCCGCCACGCCTCTCCGGCGACGAGGCAGCGAACCGTGTCGGTGTCAGTGAAGTAGGTCTTCGGCGGCTCGTGCATCATCCAGGGGAAGAGGCCGATCACCACGGTTCGTCCAGAGCCCGGTGTGATCCGCGCGTCGAGATAGAGCGCGTCCAATGGGGTTCCGCCGATGCTGGCCAGGTTGCGGCACGGGCGCCCGGCGAGTCGCTCCTCGAAGACGGCGCAGTCGAGCCCCTCGCGCACCTGGCTCGAGCCCAGCAACAAGACCAGTGGTAAGGCCGTCGCGGGGGGGACGAGACGGGCCTTCACCGTCATCAGGCAGTCGGTGGGGCCGAGAGGCGTGTATCGGTCGAGGAAGCGCAGCGCGAAGGCGCTCTGCCAGATCGCCGCGTCGGACACGAAGAAGACACCGATGGCAAGGAGGGCCGCCGAGGGCCAGGGACCTCGCGGCTTCGGATCTCTTGGAGCAGTCTCCACGAGCCGATTGTAGGCCGCGTGGCTCTCCTTTCGGTCTACACTCGCGCCCGGGGGTGAGGGTGAGACATCCGCGAGGAGGCGGGTGGCGGCTGGCCGTGTTCGTCGCACTGGCCAGCCTCGGTGTCGCGGCACTCGCGCACCGCGCGGCTGACCGTTCGTGGAAATCGGTGGTCCGCTACGTCCCGCCCTTCCATTTCGCCGACGCAGACGCTGTTCTCGGTCCTCGCGTCACCCACCGTGTCGTCCTGGTGGTAGTCGATGGCCTTCGTCTCGATCGCTCTCGGCAGCTCAAGTTCCTGAACGACCTTCGGGTTCGGGGCGCCGACTTCGACTGCGTGGCGGGCATTCCCTCGTATTCGAAACCGGGCCGCGCCACTCTAGCGACGGGATCGTGGCCCGACGTCCACGGCGTCACAAGCAATCGCCACATCGGAATCATCTCCATCGATAACCTCTTCCGGTCCGCCCGTCGCGTGGGGGACGGAGTGGCCGTGGCGGGGTCCGATATCTGGCGCTGCCTTTTCGCTCCGGACCTCGAGGGCGCGACGGTGGTCGAGTCGACGCTTGCGGAGGAGCAAGGAGGCTTCTCTCGTGTCGAGCCGCGGATGCAGAACTTCGAGCGCGCCGCCGTCCGGCGGCTGGCGGCCACCGGGGCGCGCCTCACGGTCTTGGACCTGGTCATCCCCGACTATGCTGCCCACGAGTTCGGCGCACGGTCACCGCAATATGTCCGGGCGTGCCTGGAAGCCGACAGGACCCTCGGCCTTCTGGTCGCCGAGCTGAACCTCTACACCACGACGCTCGTGGTCACGGCGGATCACGGTCATCTTGACCGGGGTGGTCACGGCGGCGTCGAACCGGAGGTGCTGCAAGTCCCGTTGGTGATCGTGGGGCGAGGAATCCGTGCGGGCTTCATGGGCTCCGCGAGGCAGGTGGATGTGGCTCCGACGATCGCAGCGCTCCTTGGGTTGCCCATTCCGGGCGGTGCCGAAGGGCGGCCGCTCATCGAGGCGTTCGACACCAAGGAAGAGAACGTGCGCGCCGTCGCGGCGCGAGGACTGGCTGAGAAGGCCGCCTTCGCCCGTCAGTACCTGTCCACTCTCGGCGGAGGGACGCCGGTCCCAGCTGTCGAGAACTTGTCGGGTGACGTAGCCGCAGCGATCCCGGCCATGGTTTCCGTTGACGCCGCCGTCACGGGAGCGCGGGACGCCCGCATCGAGAGCGAGAGGACAGGGAGGCTGCCGTGGGCTCTGGGCGTTGTCATAGTCCTGTTCCTGACCTCTGGCTGGGCGCTCCGAGCGTGCGGGTGGGTGGGCGTGCTGGCCGCCGTGACTTCGGCGTTCGCCGGCGAGGGACTCTTCAGGCTCTTCGCCCACGCTCGGGGGATCGAGTTTTCGATCAGCGTCATCAACCACGATCAGGACCTGGAGCGCTACTTCATTCGCGTCCTGGTTCTCGACGGTGGCGCGGCGCTCTGTTGTGTCGTGGCGGCCTTGTGGTGGGGCCGGAGTTTCAAGCTTGGCGGCGCCGCCCTTGCGCTTCTGACGCTCGCCGCAGCCATCGGGGCGGCCCTCGTTCCAGTCGTGGTCGTCGCCCAGGCATACTGGCACCAGGGTCTCGAGATGACGTGGCGTGTCGGCAACTTGGCCGAGGGCTTCGCCGCCAACGTCGCCCTCGCGAAGCTTCAGGCGCTCGGGATCGTCGGTGCGCTGGCACCGGTCCTGGCGTGGCTCAGCCGGCCGACTCCGCCGATCGAATCGCCGTAGTCGTAGGAGTGTCGTCCAGCTCTCCCTCCCACCGGGCGATCACCGCGGTCGCGAGGCAGTTGCCGATGACGTTGACCGACGTGCGCGCCATGTCCATCAGCTCGTCGATGCCGAGGATGGCGAGGATCGGCCACTCCGGCAAACCGAAGGATGCCGCGGTGCCGAGGAGAATCACCAAGGCAGCGCGAGGGACACCCGCCACCCCCTTGCTGGTGAGCATGAGCGTCACGGCCATCAGGAGTTGCTGGCCGACCGACATGTGGATCCCCGCCGCCTGGGCTACGAACACCGCGGCGAGGGAGAGGTAGAGGGTCGTCCCGTCGAGGTTGAAGCTATAGCCCGTGGGCATCACGAAGGCGACGATGGGGCGCGGAACCCCGAACTCCTCCATCCGCTCCATGGCGAGGGGAAGGGCGGCCTCGGAGCTCGTCGTGGCGAAGGCGATGGAGGCGGGCTCCGCCACGGCGGCGACGAAGCGTCGGACGTGGACGCGAGCGATGAGCGCCACGGGAAGGAGCACCAGAACCACGAACGCCGTGAGTGCCAGGTACAGGGTTGCCAGCAGCTTGAACAGGTTCACGAGGATCCCCAAGCCCATGTGTCCCACTGTGTAGGCAATCGCGGCGCCGACGCCCACAGGTGCAAAGTACATGACGATGTTGGTGAACTTGAACATCGTCTCGGTCAGGCCTTCGGCCAGAGCCAGGATCGGCCGCCGTTTCGCCTCGGGAACGAACGCGAGAGCCACGGCGAAGAGGACACTGAAGACGACGATCTGGAGAACTTGCCCCTCGACCACCGACTTGGCCACGTTCTCGGGGAAGATGTGGAGCACCACGTCGGTGAGCGTCTGCCTCTGACCCGTGATGTCGGCTGCAAGGGCTCCGCCCGGCGCGTGAACGCCGACACCCGCTTGCGTGAGGTTGATGGCCGCGAGGCCGATGAAGAGGGCCAGGGTCGTCACGACCTCGAAATAGACGAGGGCCTTCAGCCCCATCCGCCCCACCTGCCTCAGGTTCGAGTGTCCGGCAATTCCAACGACCAGCGTGCCGAAGAGGAGGGGGGCGATGATCGTCTTGATGAGGCGCAGGAAGACCTGGCTCAAGACGCGAAGCGAGATGCCGGCGTCGGGCCAGTCGTGACCGATCTCGGCGCCCACGCACATGGCGACCAGAATGAAGCTCGTGAGAGACCGGCGGTGGGCCGCCCAGGCGAGGAGGCCGGCGAGTGCCGTCCATCGGCCCAGAATCGCCACGGCTTGAGCATCGCCGGCCCAGCCGGCGCATGCCACGAGAGCGCCGACGAGCGGGAGGAGCGCCGCTGCGCGAGCCAGAGTCGTTCGTGGGCGGTTGGCCATTGTCGTCGGATTCTACGCGTCGCGCCGTGGTTTGCCGCTCCCTTTCGCCCTCTGCTACACTCGCGGTTTTCGCGGCAGGACAAAGGGATGCTCCGTTCTTATAAGGGAATCTGGCCGAAGCTGGGCGAGCGGGTTTACGTCGACGTGTCGGCTCAAGTCATCGGAGACGTGGATCTCGGGGATCACGCCAGCGTCTGGATGAATGCCGTCCTTCGAGGCGATGTCCACTCCATCCACATCGGCCCCTACACCAACATCCAGGACAACTGCGTCGTTCACGTCTTCAAGGACCTCCACCCAACTCTCGTCGCCGATCACGTGACCGTGGGCCACTCGGCCACACTTCATGGCTGCCGGATCGAATCCTGGTGCCTCATCGGGATAGGAGCGAGCGTTCTGAACGGTGCCCACATCGGCGCGGAATCCATCGTCGCCGCTCAGGCCCTCGTTCCCGAGGGGATGGTGGTTCCGCCCTGCAGCCTCGTAATGGGTGTCCCGGCGAAGGTACGGCGCCCCGTCACCGAGGAGGAGCGCCAGGGGCTTCGGCGGTCCGCCGAGAGCTACGTCGAGTACAAGGAAACCTACCTGGCCGAGGCGGAGAATTCGTGACCGAGATCCGCGCGGTCAAGGGGACGCGAGACCTGCTCCCCGACGAGATCGGCGTCTGGCATCGCCTCGAGGCGGTCGCCCACGACCTCTTCGCGCGCTACGGCTATCGCGAGATCCGCACGCCGGTGTTCGAGGAGACGCAGTTGTTCGCCCGCGGCATCGGCTCCGAGACGGACGTCGTTTCCAAGGAGATGTACACCTTCCTTGACCGGGACGAGCAGCGCACGTCGCTGACGCTGCGCCCGGAAGCGACGGCTGGAATCGTGCGGGCCGTGATCGAGCACAACCTGACGAACACCGATCCCGCCCTCAAGGTCTACGCGATGGGACCGATGTTCCGCCGCGAGCGTCCCCAGAAGGGGCGCTACCGCCAGTTCCACCAGGTGGACGTCGAGGCCTTCGGCATGGGGGCGCCATCGGTGGACGTCGAAGTCATTGAGCTGGCCCTGGAGTTTCTGAAGGCTTGTGGCGTCACGGAGGTCGAGCTGGTCCTGAACTCGGTCGGAGACGCGGCGTGCCGCCCGGCGTACGTCGAGAAGTTGAGAGCGGCCCTCAGATCCCATGCCGCGGAGCTGGGCGCCGACAGCCAGCGCCGGACGGAAACGAATCCCCTTCGCGTTCTCGACTCCAAGGCCCCCGAGGAGCAGGCTCTCATCGCCAGCCTTCCGAGGATCGGCGACCACCTCTGCGAGGGGTGTCGCGAGCACTTCGCCCAGGTGCGGCGAGAGCTGGATCTCCTGGGAATCCGTTACCGCCTCGACCATCGCCTCGTTCGCGGCCTCGACTACTACGTCAAGACCACGTTCGAGGTGACGAGCGGCGCCCTTGGCGCGCAGAACAGCCTCTTGGGCGGCGGCCGATACGACGGCCTGGTGAAAGCCCTCGGAGGACCCGACGTGCCAGGCATCGGCTTCGCCGTGGGGTTGGAACGGCTGGCGCTCGCCATGCCGGCGGCCGCGGCCGAGAGCCGCTGCGACGTCTTCCTGGCGGTCCTGTCGCCGGCGGCCCTCGACGACGCCATCCGCCTTCAGCGCTCGTTGCGCCAGGCCGGGACCTCCGTCCTCATGGACCACGAGGGCCGGAGCTTCAAGTCGAAGATGAAGATGGCCGACAAGCTGGGGGCTCGCTTCGTGGCGATCCGCGGCGAAGACGAGATACGGAAGGGCGTATGGAGCCTCCGCGACATGACCCGCTCGACACAGGAGGACGTTGCCGAGGTTCGTGTCCTCGACCACATCAAGGAGAAACAGCATGGCTGAGACGCTTGGAGACCTCTCCCGAACCCACTACTGCGGCGCCCTCCGGGACGCCCACGTGGGGGAGACGGTCGTCCTCATGGGCTGGGCGGCGACCCGCCGCGATCTCGGAGGCGTCATTTTCATCGACCTTCGGGACCGCGAAGGGATCTGCCAGGTGGTCGCCCGCCCCGAGGTTTCGAAGGACGCCCACGCGGCGGCCGACCGTGTTCGCGGTGAGTACGTCGTCGCGGTGGTCGGACGAGTCGCGGCTCGTTCGGCCGACACCGTGAACGCGAAGATAGCCACGGGCAAAGTCGAAGTCCTGGCCAGCGAGATCCGGATCCTGTCCGAGGCCAAGACCCCGCCATTTCCCATCGAGGACGAGCTGACGACCTCGGAGGACGTGCGCCTCAAGTACCGCTATCTGGACCTCCGCCGTCCACGCCTTCAGCGCAACCTCCGCCTCCGCCATCGCCTGACGATGGAGATCAGGCGGTATCTGGACGAGCAGGGCTTCTACGAGATCGAAACCCCCATGCTCACCAAATCGACGCCCGAAGGCGCCCGCGACTACCTGGTCCCCTCGCGGGTCCACCACGGGCACTTTTATGCGCTTCCGCAGTCTCCTCAGATCTTCAAGCAGATCCTCATGGTCGCGGGCTTCGACAAGTACTTCCAGATCGTTCGCTGTTTCCGGGACGAGGACCTCCGCGCCGACCGCCAGCCCGAGTTCACGCAGGTCGACATCGAGATGTCCTTCCCTCGAGTGCAGACGGTGTTCGAGCTCGTCGAGCCGCTCTTCGAGAGGATGCTCGCCCTCGTCGGTGTCCCCACCGCGCGCCCTTTCCCGCGGATGAGCTACGCCGAGGCCATGGAGTGCTATGGCAGCGACAAGCCCGATCTGCGCTTCACCATGCCCATCGCCGACGTCACGGCGGAGATGGCCACCCTCGGTCTCGACACCTTCCCGGGGCTCATAGCCGACGGCGCGCGCGCCCGGGCGATTGCGCTGCCGGCGTCGTCGGGGATCTCGGGGACGCGGCTCCGCAAGATCAACGAGGAGATCTGGCTCGGACGGATCGTGGGCGATGCCCACGTGACCCGGCGGAACCTCTTCACACTCAAGGGCACCGACGAGGCCATCGCCAACCTGGGGAAGAAGGGCGCGAGCGAAGCCGTCGCCCGGCGACTCATCGAGAAGGCTGGCGCGGGGAAGGACGACACCGTGCTGGTCGGCGTCGACGCCGAGGCGCCTCTCTCCATGGCCATGGGCATCCTTCGACTCGAGATGGGGCGCGAGCTGAAGCTCATCGACCCCGCGGCCCACGCCTTCCTTTGGGTGACGGACTTCCCGCTTCTCGAGTACGACAAGGCCGAGCGGCGCTACGTCAGCCTTCACCATCCGTTCACCGCTCCCTTGGACGAGGATGTGGCCCTCCTGGCCTCCGAGCCGGGGAAGGTCCGGGCGAAGGCCTACGACCTGGTCCTGAACGGCAGCGAGGTCGGCGGCGGGAGCATCAGGATCCACGACTCGGGATTGCAGGCGCGGATCTTCAAGCTTCTGTCCCTGTCCGACGAGGAGGCGCGGGAGCGCTTCGGCTTCTTCCTCGAAGCGCTCCAGTACGGCACGCCCCCCCACGGCGGCATCGCCCTCGGCCTCGACCGGATCGCGATGATCCTGACGGGGGAGTCCTCGATCCGCGACGTCATCGCCTTCCCCAAGACGGCGAGCGCCACGGACCTGATGTCGGGATCGCCATCTCCCGTCCGCAACGAGCAGATCAAGGATCTGGGGATCCTCGTCGTCGGGAGTGTGGTCCGGTAACTTGACCCCGTGCACAAGATGCTGGTGGGTCGGGATCCGGTCGATGGGACCCTTGGCCTCCCACGCCGACCCTCTCGCGCTTCCGCCCCGCAGAAGAACTGGCCGGCCGGAAGGCCAGCGTCACACCTGGGGCAGTGGCGCATCCGGTAATCTTGCTGGCGGACGCCCCTTTTCCCGACAGATAGCCGCCGGGCCTCGGCCTATGGTCGCGCGACACTAGCTCCCGCACCCTGGTCGGCGGGAGTTGGCGTGACCAGACGCTCCTCGATGCGCTCGAGGACACGACTCAGGTCCCACCGCCGAGTGAAGTCCCGTTCGAGCCGAGCCCGATAGGGGGCCACTCGCTGCCGGCGCTCGGGCATCGCTTCATCGGATGAGGCGTAGAACAGAGCCAGGTCGACGATGGTGCGGTAGTCGTTCGGGTCAGCGCTTGCCGCCCCCAACAACTGCTGCTCGGCCCCCGCCTGATCCCCGAGGCCCACGAGAGCCCTGGCGGTCAGCCGCGGGACTTCAGCGGACTGGGCCATAGAGGGCCAGAGCCCGAGATGCTTGAGATGACGGAGCGCCTCGGTGTATTCATGGTGCTTGAGGCAATCCTGCACCGCGTCGACCTCGCGCTCCCGGAAGACCTCGCCGGCGTGGGTCAGGACGGCAGTCGTCAGAATGAGTCCGGCAACGGCTCCGCCGCGCCACGCCGGTTGACGCCACCACTTCAAGGATGACCCGTCGCCCCGCCGGGTCCACAGGACCAGGAAGATCAAGAATGCCACAGCGAAGACCAGGGCCTCGTGCACGGCGCCTTCGGGAATGAGGCTGAACGGAAGACGGATCCGCCCCCTGAAGAACGGCCAGCCCGTCACGCGGTCCGAGGCCTGGAGCAGATCGAGAACATCGTGTCCGAGGACCGAGCCCAGGCTGATGGCCGCGGCTCGCCAGTAGGAGGTCCCGAAGGCCAGCGCCAGCCCGACGGCGAGCAAGCCCGAAGCGACAAGGGCAAAGGGAAATGAGTGCGATATGACGCGACTGCCCCTGAGACCCAGCAGGCCTGTCCCATGGCCCACGATATCGGGTAGATAGGCGAGGCCCACGAGGGCGGAGAGCCACCAGCCAGCCTTCGAGTCGGCCGGCGGCACCTTGCCATTCGGCGGCACGCCGAGCGCCGTTGCAACTCCGACGAACGCGTGACCCATTACCGGCATCCAACCATCTTAGTCGACCGACCCTCCGACGTGATGTGAGGGCCAAGTGTGGCGTGCCGCAGACGTGCCGGAGGCGGACAGCCACTGGGATCGAAGCCATGGGGCCGACCGCCCTCTAAAGCCCCATTTCCCGGAGGGCGCTCGGGCACTATCCCCCCCCGCGGGGAAGTAGCCCGGTCAATGGTCGCGGGGGGAAACGCTGAGGATGGGGTCTGAGCGCCTGAGCAGATCCTGTAGCGCTTCCTTGTCGTCGGAGTCGATGCGGGTGATCCGAACGCCGAAGCCGGGCGGCATGTCCGCCGGGTTGCTGGGTTCGTTGATCCAAGTGACGGTTCCCACCACGCGGAAGGGGTCTCGCTGGGGGAGGCGCATCTCCAGGATCACGAGCTGGCCTAGTTCCGGCGGCCGGAGCTCCGTTGCGGCGAAGAGCCCGCCCACGCTCAGGTTGGCCACGCGCATGGCATGACCGTCCAGGGCGCACGACACGCCGTCGACGAAGTGACGGTTTCTGGGTTGCATGGTGCCATCCATGAAGGTACCACGAACGTCAACGAGGCGCGAGAGCTCTGCCGCCACTTGCCCGCGGGGCCTTGTGCTAGACTGCCCGGGCATGTTCTGGGACGCGCCTTCCCTCCCGCAGCCCGCAACGCTTGCCCCCTTCTCCGCACGCTGATCTTTGAATGAAGAGGGTCACCGTCCCCGATCGGGGCGTCGAGACGCTTTTCGGAAACCACGACGAGAACCTGCGCTTCCTCGAGGAAAGCCTCAAGGTCCGCATCAAGAACGAGGCCCAGGCGCTCCTGGTGGAGGGGGATCCGCGCGGCGAGGCCGTCGTGGCCCAGATCTTCGAACAACTCGCCGCCCTCACGAAAGAGGGCTACTCGGTGTCCGCGGGGGATGTGCGCCTGGCGGCGCAGCTCCTCGTTCAGGACGGTGGCACGAGGCTTCGTGACTATCTCCTGAAATCCGCCGTTCGCGGCGGGAAGAAGGTCGTGGTTCCGCGGAGCCTCAACCAGCGCGGCTACCTCGAAGAGATCGAGAAGAATGACATGGTCTTCGGTGTCGGTCCCGCCGGGACCGGGAAGACGTACCTGGCCGTGGCGCAGGCCGTGTCAAGCCTCCTGAACAAGTCCGTGGCGCGCATCGTCCTGGCTCGGCCGGCGGTGGAGGCCGGGGAGAAGCTCGGCTTTCTTCCGGGGGACTTGCAGGACAAGGTGGACCCCTATCTCCGCCCCCTCTACGACGCCCTCTACGATCTCCTCGATTACGAGAAGGTCTCGCGCCTGCTCGAGAGGAACGCCATCGAGGTGGCGCCCATCGCCTTCATGCGCGGCCGGACGCTCAACGACGCCTTCGTGATCATCGACGAGGCCCAGAACACCACCACCGAGCAGATGAAGATGGTCCTCACTCGGATCGGCTTCGGATCCAAGGTGGTGGTGAACGGCGACATCACGCAGATCGACCTTCCCGCCGGACGGACCTCCGGCCTCGTCGAGGCGATTTCCGTTCTCGCCGGGGTCAAGGGGATCTCCTTCGTCTACTTCGACGAGACGGACGTCGTGCGCCACAAGCTGGTGCAGGCCGTGATCCGGGCCTACGAGTCCTTCGGCGCCCAAACGGCACCCGCCAGGTAGAGCCATGGAGCCTCCGCGACTTGGGATCGTCCTCCTGAACCGGCAGCGGCGCCGGCGGATCGGCTCGGCTCGGCTCCGGCGCGTCCTGAGCGGGGCCGCGAAGGCCCTCGACGTTTCTGGTGAAGTGGCTCTCGTCCTCACCGGCGACCGGGCCGTTCGCACGCTGAACGCCCGCTATCGCGGGAAGGACAAGGCCACTGACGTCCTCTCGTTCCGGGGCCCTGGCGGATCGGAGGGGCTCGGCGATATCGTGATCAGCGTCGAGACCGCGGCGAGGAACGCCCGCGGTCTGGGGCGGACCCTCCCGCAGGAGTTGGACGTTCTCGCCCTCCACGGATTCCTCCACTGCCTGGGCTACGACCACGAGACCGACAACGGCACCATGGACCGCCTCGAGGGTCGTCTCCGCCGAAAGCTTCTGGCCGCCCGATGAAGGGGATCGCGGTGGAGGTCGTGCTGCTGGTGCTCCTCGCGACGGCCTCGATCGGCTTGGCAGCGGTCGAGGCCGCCTTCTACCTGCTGAAGCGCCGCCGGCTCAGCCATGTCGCCATGGCCAATCCACGGGCCGAGCTGGCCAACCGCTACCTCGAAGACCCCCCCACGCTCCTGATGCCGATCCACGTGGGCACATTTACGGCCCACGCCGGCATGACCGTCATCATCACGGTCCTCTTTCTCGATTTCCTGGCCCACTGGGCCACGGTCGTGGCTTTTCTCGCGATGCTCGCGTACCTGCTCCTCTTCCGGCTGACACTTCCCTACGCCATCGTGCGGCGGAACCCGGAACGGTCGCTCCTCGTGCTGCTTCCCTTCTTTCACCTCTACGCTCAGGCCCTCGGTCCCCTCGTCCGCGCCCTTCGGAAGCGTGCGGTGTTGGATCCGGTGTCTTCCACCAAAGAGGAGGACACACCGCGGACCGATGTCCCCGAGGTGCCGCCTGCTCCCGTCCACGATCCCGACACTGCGCGTCTGGAGGACGCCCTCGCGCGCTTCTCGAAGACTCAGGTCCGGGACGTCATGACGCCGCGCCCCGACATCGTCTCTATCCCGTCCTCGGGGACCGTGGCCGAGCTGCGCCGCGTCATGCGCGAGACGAAGTACAGCCGCATCCCCTGTTTCGGCGACAATGTCGACGACATCGTGGGCGTCGTGGAGGTTCGAGACCTCATCGATTTCGACGGCGATCCGAAGGAGCTTCTGGCCCCCATGATGCGCCCGGCCTTCCTGGTTCCCGCCACCAAGAAGATCACGGAGCTCCTCCGCGAGATGCAGGCGCAGCGCAACCCCTTCGCCGTGGCCATCGACGAGTACGGCGGCACGGCCGGCATCGTGTCAATCGAGGATATCTGCGAAGAGCTGGTGGGGGAGATCAAGGACGAGTACGACGTGGAGACCGAGCCCATCAGCGTGGAGGCCGATGGCTCGGTGCTCGTGGCGGGTCGCGTGAACCTCGACCGACTCGAAGAGGCTCTCGAGGCGACCCTCGAGGACGGCTCCGAGATCGGCACCGTGGGTGGCCTCGTGACGTCGACCTTCGGGCGCATTCCCCGGGCCGGAGAGAGCCTCGAATACCGCGGCTTCCGCCTCGAGGTGGTGGATGCCGAGCGCAAACGCGTGAACCGCGTCCGGTTCCGGCGTCTCCCGCCCGAGACCGAGACGTGAGCTTCCGCGCAGGCTTCGTCGCCGTGGTGGGACGTCCCAACGTCGGCAAGTCCACCCTGGTCAACCGTCTCGTCGGGCAGAAGGTCTCCATCGTCTCCGACAAGCCCCAGACGACGCGCAACCGCATTCTCGCCGTGGTGAATCGGCCTGACGGCCAGATCGTTCTCTTCGACACGCCCGGCATCCACAAGCCGATGCACCGGATGAACGAGCGTATGGTCGACCAGGCGGTCAAGAGCCTCGGAAAGGTGGACGTGGTTCTCTGGCTCGTGGACGTGGCCGAGCCCTACGGGCCGGGAGACCGCTACGTGTGCGAGACGTTGAAGCGCTCGGGCAAACCGATCCTCCTGGGGATCAACAAGATCGACACGGTGACGAAACAGGCCATCCTGCCGGTCATCCAGACTTACGGACGACTCCTGGATTTCGCCGAGGTGGTGCCGCTCTCGGCGCTCTCGGGGGACAACGCCGAACTCGTCGCGGAGCTCCTGCTGAAGCACTTGCCGGAAGGGGAACGCCTCTACCCGGACGAGTTTCTTTCGGACCAGCCCGAGCGCTTCTTCGTAGCGGAGATGGTGCGCGAGCAGATCCTCCGCCAGACTCGCGAGGAGATCCCCTACTCGACCGGCGTGATCATCGACTCCTTCAAGGAAGGGGAGCCTCTCGTGCGGATCGAGGCCTCGATCCTCGTCGAGCGGGAGAGCCAGAAAGGGATCCTCATCGGCAAGGGGGGATCGATGCTCAAGGAGATCGGCACGGCCGCTCGACGTGAGATCGAGGCGTTCCTCGGGACGAAGGTTTTCCTCGGCCTCTTCGTCAAGACGCGCGAGGGTTGGCGCGAAGACGCCCGCATCCTCGACGAGATGGGCCTAGGCAAGAGCAGCGAATAGCCCTCCTCAACAACGGAAAAGACACCACGGAGACACGGAGGACACGGAGGCTGCCCCGGAGGCGCGCCACGGTCGTCGCTCGCCCTTCTCGGCGGATCTGTGGCTATTTCCCGGAAGGCCATCTTGCGCCCTTGCTCATCCGTGTCTCCGTGCCTCCGTGGTTTCCGTTGGAGACACGACGAGCCTCTCCCGTCGATTCGTTCGGGAGTCCCCTATCCTTCTCTGTGCCTCGGTGTCTCTGTGGTTCTTCTACCGGCCGCCGAAGGTGAAGACGAGCTTGCCCACGACCGAGAAGCCGCCGATGTCGCTCTCGTTGTAGATCTTCGAGACGCCGCCGATCCCCAAGGCGTTGGGGACGAAGGCGTATCCCACCTCGGCTCCGAAGCGGAGGCTCCCGTGGCCGACCTCGACGCCACCAAGGATGTGCCCCGAGCCCTTGGTCTCGGAGTCCTTGGTCGTTTCGCCTCCCACGGTGCTCTCCTCGTGGTACTTCGTCACGCCGCCGCCAACGCCGACGTACGGCGTGATCCGCCCGCCCTTGCCGAAGCGGTAGCCAATGGTGGCCTGGATCGGGACGATGCTGATGCTGAGGGGATGGCCCAGAGGGAAAACCGTGCTCGAGGCGTCGGTGATGAAGACGCGCTCGCCGTCCTTGCTGAAGCTGCGCCCCCAGCCGGCGACGTAGAAGCGGTTGCCAAAGATGTAGCGCACGCCGCCACCAAAGGTGACGCCCCCCGACGAGCCGTCGAAGACGGCTTTGGCCGAGTTCTTGAGGTGGGTCAGGTCCTGGTAGCCGACCTGTCCCTCGATGCCGAACCCACGATCGTCGGCGAGCGCCGGACTCGCAGCCGCGAGCAGCGCCGAGCCGGCCAGGGCGAGAACCGCGAACCGGGGCGTCACTGGTTGAGCCCCAGGCCCGTGAGGGCTAGAGCCGGTTGGATCAAGCCATGGCCGTACTCGTTGTCGCGCCCCGGCGGTCCGAGGTCCAGCGCCGTCGACTCGATGGCTTTGCGAACCGCCACCGGATCGGTGATCCCCTGGCTGACGAGAAGAGCCGCCGTGGCCGAGACGTGGGGCGTGGCCGAGCTCGTCCCATCGAAGTAGAAATAGGCGAAGTCGTCGTAGATGCCGAGCTGTGCGGAGTCGGAATCGAAGGTCTGCTGCAACACGCCGTCGGGATCGAGGTTGTTGTCGTCGTCGCGGTCCAGATCGCCACCGGGTGCCACGACGCTGATCTCGGGGCCGAAGTTCGAGTAGGGGGCGCGAACCTTGCGGAGGTCCACGGCCCCGACTCCGATAACGTTTGGGAACGCGGCCGGATAGGAGACGGCGCCGCCTTCGTTCCCAGACGCGGCCACGACCACAACCCCGGCCGCCAGGGCGCGGTTGATGGCGAGGCGCGTCGTCTCGCTCGGCCCCGGTCCTCCCAGGCTCAGGTTGATGACCTTCACGGGCTTCTTGCCTCCTGAGTCTGTGAAGTTGACGGCGTAGTCGATTCCCTCGGCCACGTCGAAGAAAGAGCCGTTCCCTTCGTTGTCCAGGACCTTGACGGGCATGAGCGCGCATCCAAACGCCAGGCCGGCCACGCCCTCGCCGTTGTTCGTCGCCTCGGCGATGGTGGAGGAGATGTGGGTCCCGTGGCTCTCGTCGTCGTTCGGGTGAGTGTCGCCGTTCACGAAGTCGTAGCCCTGGACGAAGGCCGTGTTGCCCCAGTCGGGGGCCTTGCGGTATGGCCCGTAGTCTTCGTAGGCGATTCCGGTGTCGACGACCGCCACCACGACGTCCACCTTCCCCTTCTGGATGTCCCAGGTCCGCGGCGCTCCGACCTGCTGCATATTCCACTGGAAGCTGAAGAAGTGATCATTGGGCGTGAAGGACGCTCGCACCATGTAGTTGGGCTCGGCGTAGTCCACGTCCCGCATCTTTCTGAGGGCCTCCACCGCGCCCAGCACGCTCTGTCCGCGGTCGAGGGTCACGAGGTAGTGGTTGCCGAAGGCGCTCTTGCGCGCGCGCAGCCCTCCGGCGTCGCGGATGATGCGCTCCACGCGCGACTGCTCGGCGGCGGGGGTGAAGTTGACGATCACATCGCCGGGCTTGAAGAGCGGGATCGGCTTCCGATCGGAGGCCCGCGAGCCGACGCGAACCCACGAGCCGGCGCGGGCCGTCAGCATCATCGGCAGCGTCAGGACGAGAAGGGCCAGGAACAGTAGGAGGCGACGCTTCATGCCGGCAGTCTAGGAGGATGCCTGGTACGAGTCAATACGTTTTACGGCCCAGACGGCGGCCGTCACGCCGACCGCCATGAGCACCGCGCCGAGAAGGGGCCTCGGATCCGGGAGGACGCCGGTTGGGTC
>JBGPYB010000049.1:0-28098 GCA_041493035.1 Vicinamibacteria bacterium
ATGCGCACGTGGTCGAAGCCCGCCTCCCGTCCGTACCGAACAACTTCCGAGAGATGGATCTCTCTCTCGCAGACACCGTGCTCCAGCATCTCCCCGCGTGACTTCTCGCTCTCGGCGTGCCCCTCCCCCGGCTCCGCGAGGAGGAACTGCCCTCCTTGTTGAAGGACCCGAAACGCCTCACGGAAGACCGCCGGGACGTCGGGGACATGGTGAAGGGCGTCGATGACCACGACGGCATCTACCGAGCCGGTGGCGATCGGCAGGGCCGTCATGTCTCCCGACACGGGACGGAACGGAAGGTTCTCGCGGGTGAAGCGATCGCGGCCGAGGCGCAGGAGCGTCGGAGCGATGTCGAGGGTGACGGGACGATAGCCGAACTTCGCGAGGAGGTCGCTCACCCATGCGGCGCCGCCGCCCAAGTCCAGCACGAGGCCGCTCCGCGGCACCCGCATGTTCTGGGCGACCGTCGCGAAGGCGTGGAGCAGGCGGGCGTTCTGATCGCGGTCGACGCTGTTGAAGGGCTTCGTGACGTTGTGGTGGACGTCCTTCTCCTGGGCGTAGCGGCGGATCTCCGCCTCGCGGTTCTCCGTCTTCTCCGGGACGATCTCGCCGCCGAGGAGGCGCGCCCAGGCCGCCGCATCCGCGGGCGTCCCGACGGAGGCTTCTCTCTCTCGCCACGCCCTGAGGACGGGGGCGTGGGCGGCGGCCAAGCGGCCGAGCCACTCCAGCGACGACGCTGTGTCGCCGATGCGCTCGGGTGCCGCATCCCCTGCCGACAGCGTGGCCAGAGGCTCGGCGACGCTTTCGCCGCAGGCGGCGAGGGCCGCGGCAGCGGCGAAGCGGACGGGGCGGTACGGGTCGGCGAGGAGCGGACGGAGCCGGTTTCCGAGCGCAGCGTCTCGGCACTCGCCGGTGGCGAGAGCCGCCGCCGCGCGGACAATCCAGACTCGATCGACGAGGTAGTTGCCGATCACGTCGCGCACGAAGGCGCCCCGGGGTCCGGTCCCCGCGTGCTGACCGAAGCCGGGGAGGTGCCGAGCCACTCGGTGGCGAAAGAAGCTGGGCCGCCAGGCGGCCTCATCGTTCCTCACCATCCGGCCGAGAGCCGATAGGGCGGCGGTCCGCGTCGTCCAGTCGGCCCGTGGCAGGAGGCGGAGCAGCGGTCCCAGGGCCGCGGGGTCGTCGGCTGGGATGCGGAGAAGGGTCTCGAGCGGGAGCCTCCGCTCGACCTGGGCTCGGGTCCCGGACTGGGGCACGACGGATGCTACCACGCGCCCTTGGTGCGGTCGGCGAGGACGCGTCGCAGGAACGTCACCGGTTGCGAGCGTCGCTGCCACACGGCCTCTCTAGCATGAGGTCTCACTGATGGAGGTATTGCGCATGCGATTGAAGTCCGTGTTGATGAACCCCGTAGCGCTTCTTCTTCTGGGCGCCAGCCTCGCTCTCGGCGGCGACCTGACGCCTGTGCCGAACGCCAACCCGAAGGTCGTGGGCCAGCCGGCTCCCAACGTCCTCTCCCCCGAACTGATCGAGACGATCGTGGCCCAGGGGTCCCAGCCCCTCGAGAACCCCGGGATCCTCGACCTCGGCAATGGCAAGACGATTCCGGTCTCCTTTTACGGCTACTTCGGCGACGGGCCTTTGACGCCTGCGCCCGGCGCCGTCCAATCTCCCGGGAATAACGTCGAGGCCTCGAAGACCGAGCCCGACAAAAACACGTACCTCGTCCTTCCCCGAGGGCTCCATGGCGCGGACGCGGCGTACGACTACGGGAAGCACTTCCTCTTCCAGGGCCATGAGGTCGGCCCCGTGGCCTCCAACGGCCGCACCTCCACCTACCTGACGCGCATCAACCTCGACGCCGATGGCGCTCATCGCGTGACGCTGCTTGCGACCGCCGACAAGGACGGCAACCCGGTGCCTGGCATCGACGGTTCCACATGGGACCCGTTCGCGGGCCGGTTGCTCTTCACCGCCGAGCAGGGAAAGAACGGCGGTGTCTGGCAGGCGACCCCGGACTACCCGTCGCTGGTGGAAGACCTCTCCGGCGTCTTCGGGCGCGGCAGCTACGAAGGGATCCAGAACGACGCCTGGGGAAATGTGTGGATCGTGGAGGATTCCGGCGGAGTGAAGGGCGCGGTCAACAAGAACGCGAAGCAGCCCAACAGCTTCGTCTACCGTTTCCTCCCCAAGAACCCAGCGGACCTGTCTCAGGGCGGCGTCCTCCAGGCGCTCCAGGTAACGTCCCTGCGTACCGGACTGCCCATCGTCTTCCACGCGGGACAGGCCGACGCCGATATCTTGTCCGATGACGTGTTGGACCTCCATACGTACGGCAAGGTGTTCAACACCAAGTGGGTCACTCTTCACGACACGGCCGTCGACGGCTTCACGCCCTTCGATGCCAACGCTCTCGCCAAGGCGAAGCTGGCGACGCCCTTGAAGCGCCCGGAGAACGGCCAGTTCCGCCCGGGCTCCTGGTTCACGGAGTTCTTCTTCGACGAGACGGGGGACACCGATATTGGCACCCAGGCCGGCTCGGCCTACGGGGGATTCGGTGCCCTGCTGAAGCTCAAGCAGTCCTGGCCGGGAGCCGACACGGGGAAGCTGAGCCTCTTCTACCTCGGGGACGCCGTCCACTCGGGCTTCGACAACGTGGCCTTCTGGTCGGAGCACCGGGCGGTGTTCGTCGAGGACGCCGGCGACGGCCTTCACAGCCAGCGGAATGCCCTCGATTCGGCGTGGCTCTTCGACACGCGCACCAACTACGCCGACCCCGCCAGACAGCCGATCCGGATCCTGGCCCAGGGGCGTGACACCTCGGCCACCCTCGACTCGGGCATCGGGTCGGTCCCGGGCAGCGGATTCCAGAACGAAGGGGACAACGAGATCACGGGGATCCACGTCTCCGACGGCGACCCGACCCATTGGGGGATCCTGGGCGCCAAGATCCCGCACCTCTTCAACGGCGGCTGGCGCGTCTTCTACACCCAGCAGCACGGCGATAACTTCACGTGGGAGATCCTGAAGAAGCCGGGGTGCCACGACTGGAACGAGGACTAGACAGACGAGCGATGTCCCCCGGCGAGAGACGCCGCCACTCACCGGGGGGCAGGTCTCCCAGGGGCAAGGCACCTATCCCTACGCGCACGAGCTCCACCACGTCGTGACCCACGGCGCCGCACATCCGCCGGACCTGACGGTTCTTCCCCTCGGTGAGGACGATCTCGATCCAGGTTCCCCCCGTGCGGGCCCCGCCGATGAGCCGCACCTCCGCGGGCCGCGAGAGCACGCCGGCGCCGATGGGCACACCCTCGCGCAGAGCGCGAAGCGTCTCGGCGTCGGGGACGCCCTCGATGCGGGCGTGGTAGGTCTTCGGGACGTGCTGCTCGGGGTCCGTCAGCCGCTGGCCAAGACGATGGTCGTTGGTCATCACCAACAATCCGGACGTGTCGCGATCGAGGCGGCCCACGGGAAAGGCCCATCGCCCCAAGTCACCGACGAGGTCGTAGACCGTCGGGCGTCCGGCGGGGTCCGTGCGAGACGTGATGTAGCCGACGGGCTTGTGGAGGGCGAGGACGAAGCGCTCGGTGTCGTCTCCCACGGGGGCGCCGTCCACCGTGACGCGTTGACGCTTCGGGTCGATCCGGCGCGCCGGCCACAGCACGACGTTCCCGTCGACGCTCACGCGCCCCGCTTCGATCCAGCTCTCGGCATCCTTCCGAGAGCAGACACCGAACTTGGACAGCGCCCGCGCCAGGGAGACCGGCCCCTTCAGTTCGCCGGGCGCCTGATTCGGGGGTCGGCCTCCCGGGGCGCCCCGTGGCGGCCGCCCTTCGACCGTCAAGCCGGCGGGGGCGCGTCCCCGAGAGCGAAGGTCATCTGCCCCTCGCAGACCACGCGTCCGTCGACCCGCGCGATTCCCCGGAGGCTGCCCATCTTGCTTCGGAGGCGGATGACGATCCCCTCGAGGAAGACCTGGTCGCCAGCCGTGACGGGGCGGCGGTAACGGACGCGGTCGATCCCCATGAAGTAGATGAGACGCGACCGATTCTCGGGCTTCGACAGGATGAGGACAGCGCCCGCCTGGGCCATGGCCTCGGTCAGGATCGAAGCCGGGAGCACCGGCACGCCGCCGGGGCCTGCGATGAAGTAGCGCTCGTCGGAGGAGACGTTCTTGATCCCCACCACGCGCCGGTCCTCTTCCAACTCCACGATGCGGTCGACGAGGAGAAACGGGTAGCGATGGGGGAGGATCTTCTTGATGTCCTCGATCTCCATGGGGAGCTTGAGGGGAGACGCCGCGGCCATGGCGCAGAGTGTACTTCTGATAGGATGAAAGTGTCTTGAGCCAGCCGACCAGCGCCAAGGCCGACCCGGCCCTTCGAAGCGAAGTGCTCGCCGAGCTCCTCCCCATCGTCCGCGAGATCAACGCGGTGCTCGAGCCGGATGCGCTCCTCCGCACCATCGCGGCCCAGGTGCGCCACATCGTGGACTATCACATCATCGACATCTTTCTCCCCGGGCCGGACGGCGTTCTCGTCCCCCGGCTCGTGGAAGGGACGGATCCCAAGGCGGTCGCCGAGCTTCGGATCCGCCCGGGGGAGGGGATCGTGGGAGCGGCGGCCCTTCTCCGCCAGCCGATCTTCGTCCCCGACGTCACCCAGGACCCCCGCTACATCTCCGTCGTCCCCGGGGTCGCCGCCGAGCTGGCGATTCCACTCCTCTACCACGATCGCGTCGTCGGAGTCCTGAACGTCGAGGGGCCGGACCTCGAGGCTTTCACCCCCGACGCCATCGCCGCCCTCTCCGTCCTGGCGAGCCACCTGGGCGTGGCCATCGAAAACGCCAACCTCTACAAGGAGACCCGTTGGTACGCTGGCCTCCTCGCGACACTCTACGAGATCGGCAAGGAGACAGCGTCGATCCTGGACCTGGACGAACTGCTCCGCCGCATCGCCGAGGTCGTGAAGCGCGTCATCGACTACGAGATGTTCGCCATCTGGCTCCTCGACGATGATCGAAAGGAGCTGTTCCTCAAGAAGTCGGTACGCTATCGGAACTTCCCCGACAAGCGCCCCATCCGGGTGGGGGAGGGGCTCGTCGGCACGGCCGCTCTGTTCAAGGAGCCGATCCTCGTGGGCGACGTGACGAAGGATCCGCGTTACTTGAACCTCATCCCCGAGACGCGGTCGGAGCTGGTCGTGCCGCTCATCCACAAGGATCGCGTCGTGGGGGTCTTCGACCTCGAGTCGACGGTCCTCGACCGCTTCACCGACGAGCACGTCAAGGTGCTGACGCCCCTCGCGAGCCAGGTCGCCATCGCCATCGAGAACGCACGGCTCTACGACGAGATCCGCCAGAAAGAGCGGCGCGTCGAGCGCGAGCTGAGCATCGCCCAGCAGGTGCAGCACGGCCTCTTCCCCGAAGAGGCGCCCCAGGGGAAGTGGTGGGAGGCGTCGGCTCATTTCTGCCCGGCCCGGGAGGTGGGAGGCGACCTCTACGACTTCTACAACATCAGCGAGAACGTCCAGGCCCTGGCCATCGGCGACGTGGCGGGGAAGGGTGTTCCCGCGGCGCTCTACGGCGCTTTCGCCTCGGGCACGGTGCGCGCCCGTGCCTTCCAGAACCCGTCCCCCGCGGACCTGATGGCCAGCGTCAATCGCACCCTGCGACGGCGGGGCGTGGAGGGGCTCTTCTGCACCCTCACCTTCGCCCTCTTCGACTTCGGCGCGCGGACGCTGCGCTTTGCGAACTCGGGGCTGCCGTACTTGTTGCACTATGCCGCGGCGACGAAACGGTGCGCTCCCCTGGAGCTGGGCGGATTACCCCTCGGAGCCTTCGACGAGGCCAGCTACGAGGAGAGGTCCGTTCCCCTCGAAAGCGGCGACGTCTTCGTCTTCCACACCGACGGGGTCACCGAAGCCCACAACGGCCGCGAGGCCTACGGCGTCACTCGCCTGACCAGCCTCGTCGAGGCCAACGCCCACCTGCCGGGTCTCGGCGACAAGATCATCGAAGACCTCCACCAGTTCATGGGCGACCTCATCGCCGGCGACGACGTCACGCTCGTTGTCGTCCGTGTGATGTAGGGGTGGGTTCGTCGCCACGGGGGGGAGTGGCGGGTCATCTACGTCTCTCGAGGTCCAGCCGCCGCGGCGCCCAGAGCCAGCTCTCCAGGAGAGCCGTGAGTCCGACCCTCACGGGTAGAGGATGATCTTGGCCGCTTCGCCCTTCCGGAGCAGATCCATTCCCTTGTCGATTTCGGCCAGGGGGAACGTGTGGGTGATGAGGGGCGAAAGGTCGACTTTGCCGGAGCGCAGGAGCGCCTGGGCCTGGTACCACGTCTGCCACATACGCCGGCCGTTGATTCCGTAGACGGTGGCCCCCTTGAAGATGATGTCCTCGGCGAGGTCGATGGTCACGGGTTGCGAAGGGATGCCGAGAAGCGAAGCGCGCCCGCCACGCCTCAGGATCTTGAAGGCCTGCCGCACCCCGTCGGGGTGACCGCTCATCTCGAGGACGACGTCGGCGCCGTGGCCTCCCGTCTCTCCCAAGACCACGGCGACCGCGTCTTCCCGGGTCGTGTCAATGGTGCGGTCCGCGCCCATGCGCGTGGCCAGGGCCAGCCGGTAGGGCCTGATGTCGGTGGCGAAGACGCTTCTGGCACCTGCGGCCTTGGCCACGGCGACGGCGCAGCAGCCGATGGGCCCGGAGCCCACCACCGCCACGGTCAGCCCCGTCACGTCTCCCGAGAGCGTCGTGTGGACGGCGTTCCCGAAAGGATCCTGAATCGCCGCGACCTCGAGGGAGATGCCGCGGTCCATCGGGTAGACGTTGGTCTCAGGGACCGAGACGTACTCGGCAAAGCAGCCGGGGCGGTCCACGCCGATGATCGACACGTTCTCGCAGATGTGACCGTTACCGGTCCGGCACTGGTAGCAGGTCCCGTCGGCTACGTGCCCTTCTACCGAAACGAATGCCCCGACCTCCGTGTGGGTGACCGCGGCCCCCACTTCGGCGACCTCGCCGCAGAACTCGTGGCCGAAGACGAGCGGGGGACGGATGCGGCCCTGGGCCCACTTGTCCCAGGCTACGATGTGGAGGTCGGTGCCGCAGATGCTGGCCGCCTTGACGCGAACCAGAACGTCGCGCGGCCCGACGCCCGGGATCGCGACCCGGGTCACGCTGCACCCCGGAGCGGGATCGGGCTTGAGGACGGCGGCCATCGTTCCCGTCATACCCAATCGAGCGCGCCTCCGCGCGGGTATTCTACTGTCAAGACCGTGAGGGCTCTCACGATCGACTTGCATCCATCATGGTCTTATACTTGGGGATTTTCGGCCCAATCCTAATGATGCGTCGCTGTCTCCAACTCGCTCTTGTCCCCCTCGTGGTGGCCTCCTCCGCGAAGGCTGAGACTCCCCAGGTCCCGAGCTTCACGGTCCGGGCGAACCTGGTCGTGGTCTCGGCGACGGCGGTGGACGGCCACGGCCGGCCCGTGCGGGACCTCCGCTCCGACGAGATCCGGATCTTCGACGAGGGACGGCTCCAGAAAATCGCCCACTTCTCTTCGGGGCGGGAATCCCACGCGCGGGTGCTTCTCCTCGTGGACGCGAGCGGCAGCATGAACTCGGAGCTGAAAGCCGCGAGCACGAAGATGGCCATGGTCCAGCTCCTCGCTGCCCTGGACGCCACCGACGACATCGCGCTGGCCGGCTTCGACAGCCGCTACTTCGGCCTCGTTCCCTTCACCACCGACCGGCGGCCGATCCTCGGGGCCTTCGACGACCTCACCCCCTTCGGCTCCACGGCTCTCCACGATGCCCTGGACAAGGCGGCCCAGGACTTGGCGAGCCACGGCGAAGGCCGCCGCGCCGTCATCGTGATCACCGATGGCGTCGACACGTCGAGCCAGAAGACGCCCGAGGAAGTGATCGCGCGGTCACGCGCCCTCGACGTCCCGATCTACGCGATCTCGGTGTTGTCCCCCATCGACGATCCGGAGTCGCCGCTCTACGCCGGCCACGGCTCCACGGCGGCGGCCACGGCGGGGAGCGCACTTCTCGCACGCTACGCACGGCTCTCCGGAGGAGCCGCGTTCGCCGTATCGGACTTCCGAGGGCTCCGGGGGGCTTCGGAACAAATAGTCGCAGAGCTCAAACATCAATACCGATTGGGGTACGATCCTCCTGAAGGGCCGCCCCATTTTCGCCGCATCGAGGTGAAGGCCACGCGCAAAGGCGTCGTGGTACGCACCCGGAGCGGATATATGCCGCCGTCTTAAGAGTTCGCACCTTGGGCGAGATCATTCGCCCCCGCAACGATGGAGGTCGTAAGTGAAAAGATTCATTCTGCCGATCCTGGTGGTCGGCGTCGCCGTGAGCGGCTGTGCCACGAAGAAGTACGTTGGCAAGGAAGTCGGTGAGGTCAACAAGAAGGTCGACAACGTCTCGGCCGAGCTCGAGAAGACCCAGGAGCGCGTGAAGCGCAACGAGGTCCGTATCGACGAGGTTGGCCAGCAGTCCCAGGCCGGGATCACCGAAGCCAAGGGCTCCGCGCAGCAGGCCCTGGTCAAGGCCACCGCAGCCGAAAAGGCCGCCCAGGGAAAGCTCATCTACACGGTGACCCTTTCCAACGACAAGGTCACCTTCCCCCTGAATCGCTCCGAAGTGAGCGACGAGGCCAAGAAGCTCATCGACGAGGCGATCGCGCAGCTGAAGGCCGAAAACAAAGGTGTCTACTTCGAGATCGAAGGCCACACTGACTCCACGGGCCCCGCCGACTACAACCAGAAGCTGGGCGAAGACCGGGCGGTGGCCGTCCGCGACTACCTCCACGATCAGCACGGCTTAGCACTCAGCCGGATGCAGGTCATTTCCTACGGGGCCAGCAAGCCCGTGGCCGACAACAAGACCAAGGAAAATCGGGCCCTGAACCGTCGCGTCGTCATCAAAGTTCTCGAGTAGGCCGCTTCCTGCCGAGGGGGCGCCTCGCGCCCCCTCACCCTCTGCCATAATCCCCGCGGGAATAGCCGAGGCCCCTCGGCGGTACCCCCTATGGAACGGAGGATCACGAGCGATCCCGGCGAGAGTGACCTCCTGGCCCAGGCCCGGGGGGGGAACCTGTTTGCCTTCGAGGAGGTCGTTCGGCGCTACCAGCGGCGGGTCTACGGTGTCGCGTACCGCATCGTCCGCCGTCACGACGTGGCCGACGACGTGGCCCAGGAGGCCTTTATCCGTGCCCATCACGCCCTCGCGAGCTTCGACGCTACCCGGCCCTTCGGCCCCTGGATCTGCCGCATCGCCGCGAATCTGGCCATCAACCACGTCCGGTCTCCGCAGTCCCGTGAGGAGGAGCTTCCGGAGGGGCACGCCGAGACGCCGTCTCCCGCGGGGGGAAGTCCGCTCGAGGGAGTGCTCCACCAGGAAGCCAAGGCCGTCCTCGATGCCGCCCTCGAACGCATTCCGGCCGATCAGCGTGCTGTGTTCGTGCTTCGCGTGGTGGAGGAACTCTCCTATCGCGAGATCGCCGACGCTCTTGGGATCTCCATCGGCACCGTCATGAGCCGCCTCTCGCGCGCCCGTGAGAAGCTACGCGAGGCGCTGACGCCCTATCTCGGACAGGCCGCGGCGCGCTCCAAGGTCGATCCATGAGCATCCACGTCACCGACCAACTCGGCCCCTTCCTGGACGGGGAGCTCGCGGCCGTCGAGCGAGCCGCCGTCGCGGCTCACCTGCGTGAGTGCGAGGCCTGCGCCCGGAGACTCGAAGAGATGGCCGCGGTCGATGATGCGGCGCGGTCGCTGGCGGTGGAGGCGCCCGAGGGGTACTTCAACGACTTCGCGTCCCGGCTGCGAGGGAAGCTGCGTGCCCCGGCGAAGCGCCGGTTTACGCCGCCCGTCTGGGCGCTTGCCGTCGCGGCGGCCCTGGTCCTGGCGGTCCTCACGCCCCTTACCCTCCGCCAGACGCAGACGGCTCCATCCGAGCCCGCCGCGCCGCTCCAGGAGGCGGCGAAGCCGCAGGCCATGACTCCCGTGACGACGGCGGACCAGCCGGCTCGCACCGAACCGGAGGCGAAGGTCGCCCTCAAGGACACGAAGCTCGAGCCTGCCCTCGAGAAGCGTCGCGCCCCGAAACAAGCCGAGACGGCCGGGGCCTTCGCCGCACGGGACATCGCGAGCGGCCGGATGGCCGCCGCCACTCCCGGACCGGTGCTCGCGGGGGCTCCCGAGCCTGCCGCGCCCGCGCCGCTCAAGCTGAAGGAGGAAGCGCGCCGCGACGAGCCGCGACCGGGTGCACGCGCGGATGCCTTCGCAGCGGCCCCCCCCGAGAGCCTGGAAGTCGACGCCGCGAAGAGCAAGACGACGGCCCCGTCCGCCGATGCCGAGAGCGCCCCGGCCCAGGCCAGGGGGCGTGCCAGTGCGGGCGCGGGTCCTGGCGGCTTGGTGGCCTCCCGGAACGCGGTCCCCGGCTTCCCAGCCGAGGAGCTGCGCTATCGCGCGCTCCTCGCTCGCGGGGCGTCGACCGCGGCCGACGCGCGCTCGCTCCGCGAGGCGTGGCGCACCTTCGCTCAGTCCGAGCCCACCGGGCCTCGTTCCGACGAAGCCCGCGTTCGCGTCATCGAGGCGGGAGCGGAGGCCTACCGCCTCTCGCGCGAGGAAGAGGATCGCGCCCTGGCCGAGCGCGATGCCGCCGCCTATCTGGCCCGCTCCGATGCCGGCCAGGCGGAGCGGGTTCGCGCACTCCTCGCGTCACTCACTTCAGGCTGAACGCGCGGCGCGCCGAGGCATCTTGACCCCCCTCGGGCAGGGTCCTATGATCCGCACGTTCGCGCAACCGAGCCAAAGGAGCCTGAATGTCGCTCTTTCGCCGAAAACCGCTCGACGCGCTCATCGCGGAGGGCGGCGACGAAGCTCACGGCCTCAAGAAGACCCTGACCGTGGTCGATCTGATCGCCCTCGGCATCGGCGCGATCATCGGCGCCGGGATCTTCGCGACCCTCGGCAGCGCCACGTCGGGCGGCGTCGATGCTCCTCCCGCGGGGCCCGGCGTCACGGCCTCGATCCTCTTGACGGCCGTTGCGTGCGGCTTCTGCGCCCTCTGCTACGCGGAGTTCGCGAGCCTCGTCCCGGTAGCGGGCTCGGCCTACACTTACAGCTACGCCACACTCGGAGAGCTGGTGGCGTGGATCATCGGCTGGGACCTGATCCTCGAGTACGCCGTCGGCAACATCGCGGTGGCGATCTCGTGGGCGGCCTACTTCCGGCAGCTCATGATGGGCTTCGGCATCGAGATCCCCGCGTGGATGGCCACCGACTTGCGATCGACACACCTGGCGGCGCAGGCCGTGGCGGACGCCGGCGTCTCGTCCCTCGGCCCCGAGCTGAGCATCGCCTATCAGGCGTCGCTCAGTCACCCGGTGGTCTTCGGGATTCCGATCGTGTGCAACCTGCTGTCGGTCCTCATCACGGCGGCCATCACGTGGCTCCTCGTCATCGGCGTCAAGGAGTCCGCGCGATTCAACAACGTGGTGGTCGTTCTCAAGGTCATCACGCTGCTCTTCTTCATCGCCGTGGGTGCCTTTCACGTCAACCACGGCAACTGGCACCCGTTCTTTCCGGGCGGCTTCCCCGGCGTCTGGCGTGGCGCCTCGCTGATTTTCTTCGCCTATATCGGCTTCGACGCCATCTCCACCGCCGCCGAGGAATGCAAGGATCCGGGTCGCGACATGCCTCGTGGGATCATCGGGTCTCTCATCATCTGCACCATCCTCTACGTCGCGGCGGGGCTGGTCCTGACCGGGATGGTGCCCTACCAGAAGCTGGTCGGCGTCGCCGATCCGCTCTCCATGGCGCTCTCGTACGTGAACCAGGGATGGGCGGCCGGGATCCTGGCCTTCGGCGCCGTCGTGGCCATGACCGCGGTGCTCCTCGTCTTCCAGCTCGGGCAGCCGCGCATTCTGATGGCCATGTCGCGGGACGGACTCTTGCCTCCGTGGTTTGGGAAGATCCATCCCGTGTACCGCACACCCCACGTGACCACGATCCTGACCGGCGTCTTCGTGGCTTTCTTCTCGGCGATCGCCAACATCGACATCATCATCGAGCTGACGAACATCGGGACCCTTTTCGCCTTCGTCCTGGTGTGCATCGGGATCCTGATCCTGCGCCACCGCGAGCCGAACCGCCCCCGCAAGTTCCGCGTCCCCTTCGTCCCGATCACCCCGCTCCTCGGCATCGGCATGTGCGTCTTCCTGATGGCGGGACTTCCCATGGCCACGTGGATAAGGTTCATCGTGTGGTTGTTGGTGGGGCTCGTGATCTACTTCGGGTACAGCGCACGGCGCAGCCGGCTCTCCCCGAGCGCCTGAGGTCCTTGTGCTCGTCGTGATGCGGCAGGACGCGACCGAAGCCGAGGTGCGCGGCGTCGAGGCCGCCATCGAAGCCCGCGGCTTCAAGGCCCATTCGATCCCGGGCGCCCAGCGCACGGCCATCGGGATCACGGGGAACAAGGGGGCTTTCGAGGCTCCGGTCTTCGAGGCCCTGCCGGGCGTCCTCGAGGTCATCCCAGTCTCCCACGCGTACAAGCTCGTGTCGCGCGAGGTCAAGCCCGACGACACCGTGGTTTCCATCGGCGGAGTTTCCATCGGCGGAGAGACCCTGGCGATCGTGGCGGGCCCGTGCGCAGTCGAGTCTCTGGAGCAGATGCTCACCGTCGCCCGCGCCGTGAAAGCGGCGGGGGCCCACCTCCTCCGCGGTGGCGCTTTCAAGCCACGCACGAGCCCTTACTCGTTCCAGGGCCTCGGCGAGGAGGGACTCAAGATCCTGGCCGCCGCGCGCGAGGAAACGGGGCTCCCTGTCGTCACCGAGGCCATGGACCTGGAAGGCCTCGACCTCGTGGAGCGTTACGCCGACGCCATTCAGATCGGTGCGCGGAACATGCAGAACTTCTCCCTCTTGAAGCGGGCCGGTCGCGCGCGAAAGCCGGTGATCTTGAAGCGCGGCATGTCGGCGACCCTCGAGGAGTTCCTGATGTCCGCCGAGTACATCCTCTCCGAGGGGAACTACCAGGTCGTCCTGTGCGAGCGCGGCGTGCGGACCTTCTCCGATTTCTCCCGCAACACCCTCGACCTGGCGATCGTTCCGGCGGTCAAGAAGATCAGCCACCTGCCCATCCTGGTGGACCCCTCCCACGGCACGGGGCGTCGCGACAAGGTGGCTCCGCTCTCCCGCGCTTCGGCCGCGGTGGGCGCCGACGGCCTGATGATCGAGGTGCACCACGACCCCGACCGCGCTCTCTCCGACGGCCCGCAATCGATCACGCCGGCGATGTTCGAAGCCCTGGTAAGAGACCTCAGGCAGATCGCCCCGGTCCTCGGCCGCAGGCTGTAGGCACAGGCGGCGAGCGGAGCGGGATTCACTCCGGCGAAGCCCCGCAACGCCATGACGGCGCGGGACAAGCGCGCGGGGGTTCAAGGGGGCGCGACGCAGCGCCCCCTTGCTCAAGTCAGGTCGATCACCCCGCGCTCCAGGAGGCGGGCGAAGATCAGGAGCGCCTGCTCCTCCGCCATGGGACAGAGCTTCAGTATCGACTTCAGGTCCCACTGGCCGTTGACCCGCGATAGAACGAAGCCCTCGAGGGGGTCGAAGTTCTCGCGGGTGAGAGCCACCATGTCCATGGTGAGCACCGGCACCTTGTCGAGAGGGACGGTACGCATGGCGCGGTCGCGGCTTCGCGCATCGGCCAGGGCGATGAGCCCCATCTTGGCGTTCTGGTTGAGGCGGTCCAGCGCCAGGACGTCTTCGTACGCGTGGAGCGCTTCGTCATAGCGTTTCTCCTGGACCTTTTGCTGTGCCACGGTCAATAGCGCCTGAATGGCGCCGAGGGTATCGGTGCCCCCCGTGGGCTCGGTGTCGTCCTCGGTCTTGTCGACGGCCACCGCCCCCCGAGAGTGGAGATCGAAGAAGAGCGCGGCTGTTTCGAACTCGGAGCGGCGCATCTCGAGGCTGATCTCCGCCAAGGTTTTCCCCGCGGCGGCGAGGCCGATCGCCTGGCGCTCCGCCAGGTTCTCGATGGCCGGCATGCCCGTCACCTTGAAGGTCGTTCGCATCGTGGGGAAGACCTTGCGGATCCGACACCACTCGTCGACGCGGCGGATCCCTTCCAGGATGACCCCGGTGACGGCCATCTCGACGTGGATGAGCACGTCGCCCGGAAGCTCGTTGTCTTTGAACTCGAAGCGCCCCTCGGGCCAGAGGAACAGATCGTGGACCGTCTCCTCGGCCTTCGCCTTGAGGCTTCTCCTCAGGTCCTCTTCGTTGAGCACGCCCTCGGCGACGAGGATCGAGCCGATGAGGCGCCCTTGCTTCTCCTGGGCCACCAGGGCCTTGAAGAGCTGCTCCTCCGAGACCAGACGATCCCGGATCAGGAACTGGCCGAGGGACTCACGAGGGTCGTTGGACCACGATGAGAAGATGGCTCCGTCGCGGAAGGCGATCCGCTTGCGGACGGACCTCCGCTCGAGATGGAGAGTTCCTGTCTTTCTGCCCGTCGAGATCCATTGCAGGATGTCGGGCAGGGACATCGTGCGGAGGTTGCCGGTGAGACTCATGGCGGGGAGGGGCCGCCCGGGCGCCTACCCCCCTTCCCAGGAGAGATCCCAGAAGAGATAGTCGCGCCAGCTCTCGGGAGCTCGGTGGAGGCCGAGGCTCAGCGTCAGGGACGGAAGCGCCTCGGGGCGTCGCGGCTTGCGAATGATGCGCAGGCCCGCTTCCTCGGGGGTCCGGTCCCCTTTTCTACGGTTGCACGGGATGCAACAGGTCACGATGTTGTCCCAGCCCTTCCGGCCCCCGCGGGCGACGGGGATCACGTGGTCGAAGGTCAGGTGGGAGGGGGCGAAGCGGTCGCTGCAGTACTGGCAGCGATGCTCGTCCCGCGCATAGACGTTGGCGCGGGAGAACGGGACGTCGGCGAAGGGACGTTTCATTCGGACGTGACGGAGCAGGCGAAGCACCGAAGGGAGCTTCACCCGGATCGTGACGCCGCGAATCTCCCGGTCGTAGACGGCGATGACCTCCACCTTGCCCTGGAAGAGCATGGTGATGGCTTTTTGCCAGGACACGATCCTCAGTGGTTCGTATGTCGCATTGAGGACCAGAGTTTGTTCCATGGCGGAGGGCCGACAAAAAATTGTCCCCCCCCGGGGGAGGGGCTGTCAAGGACGTCAGCTCAAACCGTGCTGCGTGCCTCCTGGACGATCCGCAGGTATTCACGCGCTTTCTCCGTGACGAGCTTGGCGTTCCCTTCCCGCACGGCCTTCGTATCCACCAGGTCGGCGCCCACGCCGAGCGCCAGGGCGCCCGCCTTGATGAAATCGGCTGCCGTCTTCACTGACACGCCGCCCGTGGGGATCAACTCCACCTGGGGCAGGGGCGCCTTCAGCGACTTGATGTAGCTGGCCCCGCCGAGAGCGCCGCAAGGGAACACCTTCACCACGTCGGCGCCCGCCGTCCACGCGGTCACCACCTCGGTGGGCGTGAGGGCGCCCGGCACTACGGCGACGGAGTAGCGCCGGCATATCTCTATGGTCTTCAGGTTGAGGGCGGGGCTCACGACGAACTGGGCGCCGGCCAGGATGCACGCGCGCGCGGTCTCGGGGTCCAGGACGGTCCCGGCACCGAGCACCACGTCGGAGCCGAAGCGGCGCGAGACCTGCTCCATCGCGTCGATGGCGCCCGGGACCGTCATCGTTATCTCGAGGATGGGTACGCCGCCCGCGCAGATGGCGTCGACCACCTTCATCGCCTCGTCGGCGGACTGGGCCCGCACGACCGGAACGAGCCCGACCTCGGCGATCTTGCGCAGCACGTCCTGTTTCGTCATGGCGTGACCCTCATCGGGCAACCCGCGCCGAGCCGCCCTTCATGACCCGCTCGACCTCGGCCAGCGTGGCCATGGTCGTGTCGCCCGGTGTCGTCATCGCGAGGGCTCCGTGGGCCGCGCCGCACTCGACGGCCCACTGCGGTCCCTTGCCGGCCATCAGGCCATAGATCAGGCCGGAGGCGAAGGAATCCCCACCGCCCACGCGATCGAAGATCTCGAGGGCTTCGCGGGTGGTCGCCTCGTGGAGGTGACCCTCGTGGTAGCAGACGGCTCCCCAGTCGTTGACCGTCGCCGTGGTGGCGGTGCGCAGTGTCGTGGCCACGACGACGAAGTTGGGGAAGTCCTTCACCGCCCGCGCGATCATGCGCCGGAAGTTCGCGGGGTCGAGGGCCGAGAGGTTCTCGTCGAGGCCTTCGACCTCGAACCCCAGCGCCGCCGTGAAGTCCTCCTCGTTGCCGAGCATCACGTCCACCAGCGGAGCCAGCTCACGATTGACCTCCTGCGCCCGCTTCTGCCCACCGATGGACTTCCAGAGCGAGGGGCGGTAGTTGAGGTCGTAGGAGACGACGGTGCCGTGTCTGCGGGCGGCTTCCATGGCTTCTTTCGCCACGAGGGGTGTGGTCTCGGACAGAGCGGCGAAGATGCCGCCGGTATGGAACCAGCGGGCCCCCTCCTTGCCGAAGATCGCCTCCCAGTCGACCTCGCTGGGCTGGAGCTGTGAGATCGCCGTGTGGCCTCGATCGGAGCAGCCGAGCGCCGCCCGAACGCCGAAGCCCCGCTCGGTGAAGTTCAGGCCGTTTCTCGCGGTGCGGCCCACGCCGTCGTCCTTCACCCACTTGACGTGGGATTGGTCGACGCCGCCCTGGTAGATCAGGTCCTGGACGAGGCGTCCGACGGGGTTGTCGACGAGCGCCGTCACGACGGCGGTGTCCATCCCGAAGCAGCGTTTCAGGCCCCGCGCGACGTTGTACTCTCCGCCGCCTTCGAAGACCTCGAACGTGCGGGTTGTGTGGATGCGTCCGGCTCCCGGATCCAGGCGCACCATCACCTCACCCAGGCTCACGAGATCGAAGCGGCACGCCGACTTGTCCTTGACCTTCAGGTTCGCCATCGCCTCGATTCGCCCGAGTGTTCCCGGGCGCTTCCTGTTTGCGGGTGCGGCCGGGGTGGCGGAGGGCGAGGGACTCGAACCCCCAAAGGCTTTCGCCCGGAAGCTTTCAAGGCTTCTGCCTTACCAGTTAGGCTAGCCCTCCGTCGTCCGACTATTATCGCCCAACGCCACGGCAGGATCTCGCGTCGCGCGGGAAGCGGCCGATTTCATGGAGCGTGCCTCATGTCCCTCGAACAATGGGTGGCGATCATCGGAACGGTCGCGGCCCTGTGTACCACTCTGGCCTTCGTGCCCCAGATCCTCAAGACCTGGCGCACCGGCGGCCGCGACCTGTCCTACAGCATGCTCTTCGCGTATCTTGCCGGCATTCTTCTCTGGCTCGTGTACGGTTTCCTCATCTCGAGGACGGCCGTCATCGTTGCCAACGTGGCCGCCACGATTCTCGTCTCGCTGAACCTCGGCCTGAAGAGGTGGGCCGAGAGCCGCTCTCTCGCCATCGCCAGCGAAGGGCCGGGGCGGCGGCTCCGCATCGCCGTGGACATGGACGAGGTCATCGCCGACAGCCTCGGCAAACAGGTGGACGCCTACAACGAGGCCTTCGGCGGCCGTCTGTCGCCGAGCGATCTCGAAGGGCGCCACCTCCACCACGCGGTGCCCGCCGCCCACGCCGAGAAGACCAAGGACCTGGTTTCCGACCCAGCCTTCTTCGAGGACCTGGACGTCATCGAGGGGAGCCGCGAGGTGATCCGGGAGCTCGCCCTTCGCTACGAGGTCTTCATCGTGTCGGCGGCCATGGAGGTTCCCACGTCCTTCGCGGCGAAGTACCGTTGGCTCCGCGAGCATTTTCCCTTCATCCCCACAAGCCATCTCGTCTTCTGCGGCGACAAGAGCGTCCTCGATGTAGACGTCCTGATCGACGACACGCCGCGGCACTTCGAGCGCTTCCGGGGCACACCGATCCTGTTCAGCGCACCCCACAACCGGCAGGAACAGAGGTATCGGCGGGTGTCGAGCTGGGACGACGTGCGGCGGATGCTCCTCGAGAGCCGGTCGGCCGACATGGAACGCGTGGTATCTTGAGCCGCTGACATGGCCGGAGATCCGAGAGCATCCGCGAACCTCGGCCGCGCGCCGGCGCTGGCCCTCGTCTTCCTCCTGGCGTGGGGCTCGGCGGCCTCGATCCGGGCCGGCGACGTTGCCGCGGCCCCGACCTTCGACGCCGACGTGGCCTTCCTCGAGGCCCACGCTCCCGTGCGGATCCTGACGGCGTCCTCGGGGGCCCGGGTGGCCGTGTCGGCCGTCTATCAGGGACGGGTGATGACGAGCGCGGTCGAAGCCGCGGGCGCGAGCCTCGGGTGGATCAACCGCGCCTTCATCAGCGCCGGCAAGACCGGGACTGCGTTCGACAACTACGGCGGAGAAGACCGGTTCTGGCTTGGCCCCGAAGGGGGACAGTACGGCCTCTACTTCCCGCCCGGCAAGCCGTTCGCGTTCTCCGAATGGCAGACGCCCCACGCCCTTCAGGAGGGCGCCTGGGACGTGAAGGACGCCGCCGGAGACCACGTCACGTTCACGCGTGCCCTGGCGGTCACGAACCACTCCGGGGTTCGATTCACTCTCGACGTCGAGCGCCTCGTCCGGCTCCTGCCTGACGCCGAAGTGGCCTCGCGCCTCGGAGTTGACATCTCTGCGGCGAAGGGCGGCGCCAAGTGGGTCGCTTTCGAGACGGTCAACCGGATCACCAATCGCGGTCCTGAAGCCTGGACGAAGGACCGGGGCCTTCTCTCGATCTGGGTCCTCGCCATGTACGCGCCGTCTCCTGACGCCCACGTCCTCATTCCCTTCGACCGCCAGGCCGCGGGCACCATCGTCCACGATGCCTACTTCGGGAAGGTCCCGCCGGACCGTCTCGCCGTGCGCGAGAAGGAGGGATATCTCGTCTTCAAGTGCGATGGTGTGCAGCGGGGGAAAATCGGACTGCCGCCGTCTCGTGGGCGCGGAGTGTTGGGCAGCTACAGCGTGTCGGCGCGGCTCCTCACCCTGGTCCACTACGACAAGCCGACGGCGATCGACTACGTGAACAGCATGTGGGAAGTGCAGAAGGCGCCCTACGCCGGCGACGTGGTGAACAGCTACAACGACGGCTCGCCAGGGCCCGGCCTCCCTCCGCTCGGTGGTTTCTACGAGCTGGAGACCAGCTCCCCAGCCGCCGCCCTTCGCCCCGGCGAGTCTCTGGTCCATGCGCACCAGACGTTCCACTTCGTCGGCGATAGGCCGGTGCTGGACGGGATCGCCATGAAAGTGCTCGGGGTGAGCGCCACACGGATCGCCGAAGGTGTGGGCCGGTAGTAACCTGGAGGAGCGTCGATCAGCCAAAGGGGTTGAGCACGGTGACGCCACAGCCCTCGAAGTCATCCTCATTGCGGGTGACGAGGGTCAAGCGATGCGCCAGCGCCGTGGCCGCGATCAGCATGTCCGCTTGAGACCGCGTCTCGCCCTTGGCGCGGAAGCGGCCGCGCAGGTTGCCAGCTCGGCGGGCGATGTCGTCGGTGACGGGAAGAACGCGGCACTGTTCGGTGAGGAACTTCTCGAACCAGGACCTTATCCTCTCATTGGGCGTCCACGACAAGCCGTAATGGATCTCTTCGAGAGTGACGACGCTGAGGTTCAGCCCGGCGACTTGGTCGGCCCAGACCGTCACGCCACGGTTCGGTCGGGGCCGTGCCAGCTCGCCGAGGATGTTGGTGTCCGCGAGAAAGGTCACCTGAGCGCCTTGGAGAAGGCGTTCCGCCTGTCCTTGCGCCTCGGGACCGCGAGCACGTAACCCGAGCCTCTTGCGAGGGAACGGAGCTCGGCGAAGGCGGCGCCCACAGTTCGGGCATGGCGCTCGGCCTGCCAGGCTCTGAACTCCTCGAACGTCTCTCCGGCCACCACGACCGCTACCGGTCGCGAGCGACTGTAGATCGTCTGTGGCTCCTGGGCGGCGTTCCTCAGGACTTCGGAGAGCCGCTGCTTGGCTTCGGCCACGTTCCACATCATTCGAGCCTCCGTTATGTCCATTAATAAGGTCCATTATAGACGTCTCATAAGGCTATAATCAAGACGGGACCGGAGGCGAGCGGACTCCACGAAGCACCGCACCGCGACGTCGTGGTATCCTTTCGCGGGTCGCTCCTCGTGGTCGCCAGTTGGTTCCCACGGCCCGCAAGGGCGCCCGTAAGTCGTTGCGGAGAGGTGCTAGAGCGGCTGAATAGGGCAGATTGCTAATCTGTTGTACGGGGTAAACCTGTACCGGGGGTTCGAATCCCCCCCTCTCCGCCAGTCGACGCCACTCGACAGGGACAGGAGAACCCTGTTAGTTTCGTCCTCACCGTGGCTCCCAAGGACGCTCAGCCCGACCGGCGCACCATCCTCGTCCTTCTTCCCGGGGACCCGGCCAGCGATCAGACGGACCACTATCAGGTCCTGCAAGCGGAGAAGGCCGCGGACGAAGGCAAGAAGGCCGGAGTCACTGTCGAGGTCTTGTTCGCTCCGGGATTCGACCATCTGCGAACTTTGCGAAAGCGCCTCGGCGATCCGAAGGCGCCCCGTATCGATGCCGTCGTCACTGAACCGGTCAGCCTGTCGACGATGGATCTGATCCTTCGCGACCTGAAGGGCAAGGCCGGTCTCGTCCTTCTCAACATCTGGGGGCCGTCGGTGGAGGACCAGGCGCGGAGCTGGGGGAGCGCTTTTCCCATCGGCACCGTCAGCACGGATCACGTCAAGATCGGCGCACTCCAGGGGCGTCAGATTGCCCAGCACGTTCCAGAGGGCGGGCGTGTTCTCTGCGTGACCGGGCCGTCTCGCGCCTCGGCGGCCCAGCAGCGCCTCGAGGGGGTCAGGTCGGCTCTTCGGCCCGACATACAGCTACTCCACACCGGGGCCGGAGACTGGAACGAAGCCGACGGCATCGTGGCCTTCAATAGCTGGTACGGCGTCTTCAAGGCGCGCACCGACGTCATCCACGTCGTGGCGGCTCAGAGCGACGAGCTGGCCATGGGATCTCTCCGCGCGGCGCGGGCCGTGGCGAATACGGGCCATCGGGAAATGCTCTTGAAGGCTCGCTTCCTGGGCGTCGACGCCTGTCCCGGCTTCGGCAAGAAGCTGGTCGACGAGGGGACGCTCACCGGGAGCGTGGCGACACCCGCCAATACAGACCTGGCCATCCGCCACCTCGTGCGTTTCTGGACGGACGGCACTCCCGTGCCGCTCAGGAGCTTCAGCGAAGCCAAGACGTACCCGTAGGGGACAGGGGTCCTAAGCCACGGAGGTGGCATGCGGCGTTTGATCGGTCTTGCCCTGGCGGCAGGCCTCTCGCTCACGGTCGCGTCGGCGGCCCAGTCTCAGGCGACGACCTACGAGGATCTGGCCGTCGACCTCCTGCGTCAGTACCTGAGGATAGACACCACCAACCCGCCGGGAAACGAGCTGAAGACGGCGCTCTTCTTGAAGGGCGTTCTCGAGAAGGAGGGGATTCCGGTCGAGATCGACGAGTTCGCGCCAGGACGGGCGAACCTACTCGCCACCCTCAAGGGAGACGGCTCGAGGCGTCCTCTCCTCGTGGCCAACCACATGGACGTGGTGCCCGCCGACGCGTCGCGATGGAGCGTTCCCCCGTTCTCGGCTGAGGTCAAGAACGGCTCGATTTATGGCCGCGGGGCCGTGGACATGAAATCCGAGGGGATCGTGCAACTCGTGGCGCTCATCCGCTTGAAGCGGGAGAACGTCCCCTTGGCCCGGGACGTCTTCTTTCTCGCCACGGCCGACGAAGAAGTGGACTTCGCGGGGGCCGAGAGAGCGCTGTCTCCGGAAGGATTCGGCGGACGCCTCCGCGCGGCGGAGTACGCGATCATGGAAGGGGGAGAGAACCGCCTCGACCCACAGAGGAAGCCTCTCTACTTCGGCGTCCGCACTGCCTTGAAGGCCGCGTTCTGGCTCAAGCTCTCCACCACCGGCCGCCCCGGCCACGGTTCGCGTCCTCTCGCGGACTCGGCTCTCAACCGGCTCGTGGCGGCCCTCGACAAAATTCGCCTCCATTCGACCTCGGTGCGCGTCGTCCCGACCGTCGAGCGCTTTCTCCGCGATCAGGCGGCCCTCGTGGGGGAGCCACGCAGGAGCTGGTATCGGGACATCCGCAAGGCGCTTGGCGATCCGGCGACCGCTCAGGCCATCGAGAAGGACGACGAGACGGTGGCGGCGCAGCTCCGGGACACGATCTCGATCACGGTTGTCCGCGCGGGCTACCAGACGAACGTGATTCCCGGAACGGCCGAGGCCGAGTTGGACGTCCGTCTCCTGCCGGGATCGGAGCGGGAGGCGTTTCTCGAGGAGATCCGGCGGGTCATCGCCGATCCGAGCGTCGAGGTGAAGCCCCTTCAGGAGACCTTCCACCCTGCCAGTGAGAGCGCCACGGATACGCCCCTCTTCCATGCCATCGAACGCGTCATCGGCCGGCGCTATGCCGGCATTCCCGTGACGACGCTCATGGGCACCGGGGCCACGGAGAGCGCAGTCACCCGCCCGCTGGGCATCACGTCCTACGGCTTTACCTCTCTCCTCCTCACCCATGAGGAGGACTCGACACAGCACTCCGACGACGAACGCCTGGACGAGTCGGCCTTCCGCTCCGCCCAAGCACTCTTCTACGACGTCCTCGCCGACACATGCCGGCGCTGAGCCTGCTCCTGCTACAGGCTTCAATGGCCGCAACGATCCCGCTAGAGCCGGGTCACTTCTGGGAGTACCGGGAGTCCTACACCGAGGAGCTGAACGGCGTCCTTTCCACGACCGACGAGATCACGCGCTTCGAGGTCCGCGGAACCCGGGGACACCTGTCCCTGCGCCAAACAGGCGGCGCCGATCCGTCGTCGGGGCCCATCGAGGAAGGGGCGGGCTGGATCCGCCTCGGCGCGTGGACCGGCGAGGAGCCGCTCCCCGTTCCTCTCGACATCGGCAGCGTCGGCCCGTCGCCGGAAGCGGGCGGGCGCGGTTGGACCGTCGAGGCCGAAGAGGAAGTCGCGGTGCCCGCGGGTCGGTTCAAGGCCCTTCGCTGCGCCCTTCGGACGTGGCGCAGCGTTTCCATCTTGTGGATTGCGCCCGAGCTGGGCGTGGTGCGCGAGATCCAGGGAGCCCCGGGGCAGCACCCCGAGATCGAGCGCGTTCTGATCCGGAGCGGCGGACCCTAGGCGACGTTCCGCCGAACGGCCGTGAGGGAGCCCAGGAGGACCCGCAAGCTCCGCAGCAGTTCGTCTGTCAGCGTCATGATGTCGCGGTGGATCGACTGGATTCGCCGCCACTCGGCCGCGCTCCACGACCCTCGACGGATCATCCGTTCGCTGTCGCGCAGGAGGTAGCGCACCGCCAGGCCGTAGCCGTGGCCGAGGAGATAGACGCGGACCCTGAACCGCTCCGACGTCGAGACGAGGATGGCGTCCAGGATGCGGCTCGCCCCGACGAGGGCGACGAGAGGAAGGAGCCGAAAGGCCATGGGACGAAGCGATGGCACGGGGGCAATGGCCTCGGCGGCTCGGGAAAAAGTCGCCATCGCCGCGAGCAGACGAAGCATGCCCGGAGCGGCCCGCTCCACCAGGCCGTGCCCGGCGTCGACAGCACGAAGGGCGTCGTCGCGGCGGCCCCGCTCCCGGAGGGCAAAAGCCTCCGTGTAGGTGAGAACGGCCAGGTCCAGATCCCCCTCCACGCGCCCCACCAGCGAGCGGTAGAGGTTTTCTCCCCGGGGCGTCAGGCGACATTCCCACTCACGGTGGGCCACGCGGTCCTGCCTTCTGCCGACGAAGACCAGGACCGGGAGGCTTCCGACGGCGGAAACACCGATCAGCCACCACATGTGTATGGGTCCTCAGAGTGCCAGAACGAAAGAGCGAGTGAAAGCGAACAAGAAAAATAGGTCTCGGCCGCTCCGAGACGTTCAACTATCGGACGATCTTCGGATTGAGATCCTCCGAAAGAGGGACTATGATCCAAAAGGGGAAGAGGAGGTACATTCTGTGAAGCGCCGTCCAGACTTGATCGATCAGTTCACCGACCTCGTGGTGGGGTCCGATGACCCCCGCCGGCTTGCCGAGCGGACCGTCGAGGTGGTGATGTCGTTGAGCAACGGCCGGGCGGGAGCGGTTTTCTCGCGGGAAGGGGATAAGGTCTCCCTCTTTGCATCGAGGGGGATCGATCAGCACGTCCTCGACTCCGTTCAGGAGGCTTGGGCCGGTCACCGGGAGAGCCTCGAAAAGGGCGAGCCCTTCTACGTTCCGGATCGCGCTATCGACCGCCGGATCGGGAAGGCCGAAGCCGAGCGCAGCGGTCCGGCGAGCTTCGCCGTCGTTCCAGTGCTCGAGGAGCAGAACCTCGTTGCGTTGCTGTACGTGGACAGCATGGATCCTCACTTCTGCGCCGCCCACGACCTCGAGCGCCTGGCGAAGTTCTCGCGGATCGTGGTCAAGGCGGTCAGGGAAGCGGATGGCTCCACAGGGGGAGCCGGGGGGCCGTCGCGGAAGGAAGCCTGGGAGACCTACCTCGAACGGACGCCCGTCGAGGACATGGAGCGCGAGAAGCTGTTGCTGCTCTTGAACCGCAACGAGTGGAACATCGCCCGAGTGGCACGCCTCATGGACGTGACGCGTCGGACGATCTACCTTCGCCTCCAGCGCTACAACATCCCGCGCGAACGCGTCCGCAAGACCCGCCCGCGAACGGCCACGATCTAGGCGCGGGTGGGTCCCCGCGTCCGCTTTGCCCCCAGCCCGACGGGGTACCTCCACGTCGGCGGTGCCCGCACTGCGCTCTTCAACTGGCTCTGGGCGAAGAAGCAGGGGGGGACCTTCGTCCTCCGGATCGAGGACACCGACCGCGAGCGCTCCACCGACGCCAACACTCGGAGCATCGTCGAAGGGCTCGAGTGGCTGGGGCTCCACTGGGACGAAGGGCCCTACCTTCAGAGCAATGGCGTCGAGCGTCACAAGCTCGTGGCCCAGAGGCTGCTGGCGCAGGGGCAGGCCTACCGTTCTTTCGCCACACCCGAGGAGCTCGAGGCTCAGAGGAAGCAGGCCCAGGCCGAGAAGCGCCCGTGGCTTCGGGACCAGGCGAGCCGCGAGCTGTCGCCGGAGGAATCCGCGCGCCGCGCGGCGGCCGGAGAGCCTTTCGCCGTGCGCTTCCGCGTCCCCGAGGACGACGGCGCCACCCGCTTCGAAGACAAGGTCTACGGGACGCAGGAGAGGAAGCACAGGGACATCGAGGATTTCGCCCTTCTCCGCCCCGACGGCAGCCCTCTCTACAACCACGTCGTCGTCTGCGACGACGTGGAGATGCGCATCAGCTTCATCATCCGGGGGCAGGATCACCTGTCCAACACCCACAAGCAGATCCTGATCTATCAAGCGCTCGAAGAGGCTCCTCCGGACTTCGCCCATCTTCCCCTGATCAACGCCCCCGACCGGACCAAGCTCTCGAAGCGCCGCCACGGTCCCGTGGTCTCCCTCACGACCTACCGCGACCGCGGGTTCCTTCCCGAAGCCTTTCGCAACTTCCTGGCGCTCCTCGGCTGGTCGGCCGGCGACGACCGCGAGATCTATTCGACCGACGAGCTCATCCAGGCCTTCAGCCTGGAGGGGATCGGCCGCTCCAACGCGATTCTCACGTTCTCCGAGACCGATCCGCGGCAATGGACCGATCGCAAGGCCCTCTTCCTGAACCAGCAGTATTTGTCCCACATGCCGCTCGCCGACCTGCTGCCGAAGGTGGAGGTCGTCCTCCGGAGCGCCGGGCTCTGGGACGAGGCCTGGAGCGCGGGCGGCAGCGCCCGCGACTGGTTCGGAAAGACGGTCGATCTCATCCGGTCGCGCTTCATCACGCTCCTCGACTTTGGCGACGCGGGCCGCGCGTATTTCGACGACACCTTCGAGATGGATCCCGAGTCCGTGGAGAAGAACCTCCGCAAAGACCCGGGGCTCCCTGAGTGGCTCCCCGAGCTGGCGCGTCGTCTCGAAGCGACGGATCCCTGGGATGCGACGTCCTCGGAGAAGACGCTCCGCGAGTACGCCGATGTGGCCGGAGTGAAGGCGGGCCTTTTCATCAACGCCACGCGCACCGCCGTCACGGGCCGTTCGGTGGGTGCGTCACTCTTCGAGATCCTCGACTGCCTGGGCCGTGAACGAGCCGTCGCCCGCCTTCGCGCCGCTGCCGAGCTTCTCGCCTAGCGTCGCGGAATCACCAGCTCGTGATCCAGGCGCAGGGTCAAGATGGCGCCCGCGGGCAATTCGACGTCGTCGCCTTTGGTCGCCACGACGGCGCCCGAACCGCCTGCGATGGCCCCAACGATCGCCCCGCGCTTTCCGTCGAAGAGTCCGCCCAGAACGCCGCCCAGGATGGCGCCGATCCCCGCCTTCTCCGCGGGCTTTCGGCCCCCTCCTTCCATGGCGACGACGCGCGCGCGCAGGTCGAGCCGCTGCGCCTCCAGGTAGAGCGTGTCGAACTCCAGCTCGAGGCGCCCAGAGCGCGACGGCCGCTCCGCTGGCTCGGCGTGCCGCACGACCCCGCGGACACGCGTCCCGGCGGGGACGGCCATGGCGCCGCCGGACCGCAAAGGTGTCAGGACGGACGCCTCGAACCGATCCTCGCGGCGCGCCGTGCGAGAGGAGAGCGCGTCTTCCAGGCGCACCGAGATCTCGGTTCCCTCGGCCAAGCGGACCTCGCGAGCGTCCTGCCCGAAGGCGGCCCCGATGTCTTCCCGCAGGCCTTGGATCTGGCTTTGGATCTCGGCCACCTCGTCCAAAGCGACGCCGGTGCCCTCGCGCCCGGCCTTCTGGTGGCGGCGCATCTTGACCTTCAGGTAGATCACGTCTTCGCGGATCTCGTCGGCCCGATCTCGGAAGGCGTCCGCCTTCGCGTCCCCGGGTTCGAGATCCCGGAGCTGATCATCGAGGTTGGCGATGTCGTCCTGAAGGCGACGAAGGTCCTTGGGAATGGCGTCGTCACGGCCTGCAGCCGAGGCCGATGCGGCAAGCGTGAGCAGCGACAGGAAAACGAGGGCTGAGCGTCGGATCATGGAACATTCCTCCTCTCCCATCATAGGCAGAGAACCCCGTCCGCCGAACATGCGTCCGCTCACAGCGGCGCCACGGCGCTTTGACAACCCGCGCCCCTGGCCACTAAAATTCTCGGTCCGGGGCGCTATCGTCTAGGGGTCAGGACGGATGGTTCTCAGCCATCAAACCAGGGTTCGATTCCCTGTAGCGCTACCAGTCCCCATTCAAGTGATCGAAGCCGAACGACGCTACTAGCGAATCGGCAATAGAGGAGGCGGCCGTTGCCCACGATGCTCAAATCCGAGGTGGGGCCATTTCCCGAGCCCAGATTTCCCCAGGGGATCGATCTGGCAGCGGAGGACCGCAAGTCCCGCCGCCTGCTGTATCCGGTCACAGTGATCTACTCGGTCTACTTCCTCTTCATGCTGGCTCTCGCAGTTCGCTCCTCCCACCTCTTCCGCGCCCTCGCCTTCGTGGTGCTGGGAATCGCCGGTTGGACGCTTGTGGAGTACCTCGTCCACCGTCACGTTCTTCATGGCGTCTTCCCCAAGGGGAGCGGTCTGCTCAGCCGAGGTCTCCACTACATGTTCGATGGTTCCCACGCGAACCATCACTCGCGCCCCTGGGACGGAAGGCACATCAACGGGCACCTCGATACCCTGTACGCCGCCGCCGTCTTCATGCCTCTCAGCCTGCTGGCGCCCAGCGCCAGCGCGTCGGTGTGGGTGGCCACGATCTTCGTCTGCTACACGATCGAGGAGTGGGTCCATCACGCGCTCCACTTCTGGAACTTCGAGTGGAAGTACTTCCGGTACAGCCGCGGCCGGCATCTCTATCATCACAGCCGCCACGGAGTCGGAATCGCGTATGGAATCACGAGCGCCATTTGGGATGCGGCCTTCGGAACGACCATTCCCGCCCGCGAACGGTCCCTCCTCCCTCCGCTCGGTGCGCCCGCCGAGAGGCCGGCGGTCATGCCCTCCCGTTCCGCCGATCTGTCGGCCCATGGAGCCTGACCGCCGCGTCC
>JBGPYB010000064.1:0-25268 GCA_041493035.1 Vicinamibacteria bacterium
CCGGAGCTCAAGGGCGCGGAGGCTGCCGCTGCGGGCGGGCGCGGTCGCGATAAACGTCTTTCGCCTCTTCGATCGACGCGAGGACTGCGATCTTTTCCTCGTCACCATTCCATCCAGTGTGGGCGCTCGCCGCCGCGTGGAGACGGTCGATCCAGGCGAGGAAGTATTCGGCGTCAACCTTCGATCGGACCGGAGCGCCTCCCACGGTGACGTAGATCGGGCTCGTGGTCGCGAAGGGATAGATGTCGAGGACAGGATGGCGGGAACGATCGGAGTAGGCGCGGAGCGTGTACCAGCCGCTCCGGGTGACCTTGATCGGCCGCGATGCGCTGGCCGCCGTCCTGTCTCCCGGGAGCGGGAAGGAGGCCACGACCTCACCGTTCGAGACGATCTCCAGGTGATCCACCGGAGCGATGGACTTGAGGTCGACCTTCGCTTCGAGTTGGGCCGCTGAGCCGAGGGCAATCTCGTCGCCGGCTTCCTTTCCGCCGAGAGTGAGCTGGAGAAGCGGTCCGTTGGTGGCGAAGGTGCGTCCGGCCTTGAGCCCCGCGAGCCAACGCGCATGGTCGAGACCCCCCTCGGTCTTAACGAAAACGCGATCCATGCCAACGGGACCGCGCAGCGACGCGTAATTGGCCATGGCGTCGGTGCCTCCTGCTGCGGGGATGCGGAAGCCGCAGTTCAGAAGGCGATACCAGACCTTCGCGGTGGCGAGGTGGTCGCTGAAGCCAACCACCTCGTAGTAGTCCACCTTGCCGAGTGCCACGTCCACGGGCAACTCGTCAGTCAGCGCCTCGTCGGCCTTCGCGGGATCCGGAACGGCGTCGAACGGATGCACATAGCCGAAGAGCGCTCCCTGGGCGTGAGCCAGGTCCGCGACCGCCGCGTTGTGGGGGTAGAGGCTCGCCGCCGGTGTATTGACGTAGCCGGCGTATCCGGGGAGCAGGATGTTGCGGGTAAGGCCAAGAAGGCCCGTGTGCCCCCAGTAGCTCGTGTGGTATTCCTGGCTGTGGACCAGCAGCGTGTCGGACGTCGAAGACGGATCGGTCCGGCCGCCGTCGAAGGAGGCGATATCGGGAACGCGTTGTTCCTTGTTCACGATGAGGCTCTCCACCACGTGGAGGTCTTCGGCCTTGGCCTGGAAGACGAGGTTCGGAGGCGTGTTCCGGTAGGCGCCCCCGTAGTTCATGTGGACGTGGACGTCGCCGCTCCACCATCCCCGCGCCGGCAGATCGTCGAGGCGCTCGAGGCGCACGCGAACGGTTTCGCTGGCGCCCTCCACCAAGGTGATCTCCTCGCGAGCGACGCGGTACTCGAGCCCCTTGGTGACCTCGACCATCACCTTGCCCGCAGGGACGGTGAGAGTCGCGTTGCCGCCGGTGTGGAAATACCCGTATTCGATCTTGCGCTCGGCCCGATCGAAGAAGTCGTCGGCGTGACGCCACGCGTCGTCCGGGGCCCAGCTCCGGCCGTCAGCAGTCGTCGCGGAGATCCGAGCCGGAACGGCCGCACCACTCCGCGCGTCCACGACCTCGACTCGCAGCGTTGCTACGGGCCCGAGAGGACGACGCTCGGTCACGTCGACGCGCGTCCGCCGGCCGCCCGGGATCTCCTGGATGGAGAGCGCCGTGTTCCCTCCCTCGTTCGAGATGAAGGCAATGCGCCGGCCGTCCGGAGACCAGCGCGGCGACGTGGCGTCGCAGTCCCCGTACGTGAGGGGAAAGGCGTCGCCACCTTCTGCCGTCATCAGCCAAAGCTGGTTCCACTGCCGTCCCAAGTACGAGCTGTAGACGATACGCCTCCCGTCCTTGGCCCAGTCAGGCCGCGCCTTCCACGTCGTCTCCTCGTCGTGGACGAGCCGGGCAGGAGAGCCCGGTGTCGCTTTCATCCTCCAGAAGCCCCCCGTTCCCCAGATGTGGCCGCGGTTCGAGACGAAGAGGATCTCGCTCCCGTCGGGGGACCACGTCGGGGAAAGGAAATGGTCGAAGACGCTGTAGTAGTAGCGCGGCAACCCGCTGTCGCTGTCTTCGGTCAAGCGCTCGACGCGGCCCGCGGCGCCGCCCTGTTCCACGTCGACGGTGTGGATGTGAAAGCGCTGCTTGTACAACGTCGACACGAAAGCCACTCGCTTGCCGTCGGGGGACCAGCGCGGCTCGAGGTTGACGGCGCCGTTTGCCGTGAGAGGGTGAACCCGGCCGCTCGCGGCTTCCAGGAGCCACAGCTCCACCGCGTCATCACGGTACGAGGCGTAGACGATCCAGCGCCCGTCGGGAGACCAGTCGGGCTGGTAGTCGTAGCCCGGGCCGTTCGTGATCTGTCGCGCGCCACCCGTGGCGACGTCGACGCGCCAGAGAGAGCCTTGCATGCTGACGGCGATCTCGTATCCTTCCGGCGCCCATGCGAGAGCACTCGGGCCGCTCGTGGCCTGGGGCAGGTACATCTCCCGGTAGTAGTAATTGTGGGGAACCTTGATCTGCTTGAGGACGGGCTCGCGCCCCGGCGGAGACGCGGCTGCGCCCAAAGTAGCCAGTGTGATCAGGACCAGGGCGACCATCGATCGAGGGGTCATCGAGGACATGGCGGGATTCTACTCCCGCGCCAACCCGAGCTTCGACCGCGCGTCACGGAGGAGAAAGTGGGGGTAGTCGGTCGGGAGCCAAAGCAGGAACCCGACGACCACGATGACCAGCGGCAGGGAGGCCGCCGACGAGAAGGCGGCGCCGACCGGCGACGCGCCCTTTCGGCGGCGCCAGGCGAACACCACCGCCTGCCCCCCGAGCGTGAACACGACCGGCGCAGCGCCGAGAGCCCGATGATCGCACCACGGGCAATGAGGGCTGGTGGCCAATCGTACGTTGCAGTGGGCCTCGCCTCCGGACCACAGGCCTGCGCAACCGCACCTGTGAAGCCGGGCGCAAAGAGGCAAGAGTAGCGCGAGGGTCACGGCAAGGACGCACGAGAGCGGCGCGGCCACTCGAGAGGGGGGCTCAGTGCTCGGTGTCGCCATCACTCGATCACCGCCGCCGAGGTATTCTCGAATCTCCCGAACCGCGCGGCGAGGGTTGGCAGCACCAGAAGGTTCAGCGCCATGGAGGTGAGGAGACCCCCGAGGATCACGACGGCCATGGGCCCCTCGATCTCGCGCCCCGGGGCGTGCTGGCCGAGGGCGAGCGGCAAGAGGCCGAGCCCGGTCACGAGCGACGTCATGAGGATCGGCGCGAGCCGGTCGCACGCTCCGTCGATCGCCGTCTCGATGCCCCAGGTCCGGCCCTCGACCCCGACCAGGTGCTCGTAGTGCGAGACCATCATGATCGAGTTGCGCAGCGTGATGCCGAAGAGCGTCACGAACCCCACCATGGAGCCGAGGGAGAGCATCCCGCCGGTGCCGAACACGGCCAGCACGCCGCCGAGGAGTGCCATGGGCAGGTTGGCGAGCAGCAGGAGTAGGTTGCGCGGATGGCGCGTGACGACCGAGAGGAAGAGGACGATCCCCACTCCGGCGAGGAGAGAGTGCAGGAGCAGATCCTTACGCGAGCGCGCCTGGGCCTCGCCCGTGCCGGCGAACTCGACGTAGCTGCCTGCGGGGAGGGCCACACCCGAGAGGATGCGCCGCCGCGCCTCCTCGACGAACGAGGCGACGTCACGGCCGGCCACGTTGGCCGTGACGGCCTCCACTCTGCGGGCGCCTTGATGAAGCACCTGGTACCGGCCGGGCGCCTCATAGACGTCGGCGACCTGCCTGAGGCTCACGTACGTTCCATCGCCGCTCCGGAGCAGCAGATCCCCGATGCGGGCGACGCTCTTCCGGCTGCGCGGCTCGAGAATGACGGCCACGTCGAAGACACGGTTGCCCTCGTAGACCTGGCCCACGACGTTGCCCTGATACGCTGTGCGGACGGCATCGAGCACCTCCACGGGCCGGAAGCCCCAACGGGCGGTGTCGGCCTTTCGCAGCCGAACCGAGAGCTTGGGCATCCCCGGCGGCGACTGCACCTGGACCTCCGTGGCGCCCGGCACCTCGGCCAGCACGCGGGCGACATCGCGAGCCACGCCGTCGAGCCTGTCGAGGTCGTTCCCGAAGACGTTGACGGCGACCGCGGCCGTATATCCCGATAGCGTTTCCTCGACACGCTCCGTGAGGAACGTCTTGACGGCGGAGTTGATGCCCGGGAAGCCGGCGAGGACCTTGCGTACGTCCGCCTGGGCGAACTCGGCCCCCTCCCCCTCGAGAGGCTTGAGGTCCACGTGGAACTCGCTGTAGTGCGAGCCCCAGACGTCGTCGGCCTTCTCGGCGCGCCCGACCTGCTGGGCCACTGACCGGACGAAGGGCACCTCGACCAGCGCGCGGGTGACGCGCCCACCAGTCCGGAGCGACTCCTCGAGCGATGTGCCGGGGACGGCGGACATGTGGACGATGAAGTGGCCCTCCTTCAGTTCCGGCAAGAACGAGCCGCCGAAGAACGGGATGACGGCGAGGCCCACAACGGCAAAGAGGGCGACACCGGCCAGGGCCGGCCCCGGGTGGCGCTCGACCCGGTCCAGGAGCTGGCGATACCGCTCCTTCGTCCACCGCATCACCGGAGGCTCGCCTTCAGGGATCTCGCGCCGCGCAAGCAGCACCATGCAGAGCGCAGGCGTCACGGTGAGCGCCACCACGAGCGAAGCCAGGACGGCCAGGATGTATGCGACGCCGAGGGGCGAGAAGAGCCGGCCGGCGATCCCGGACAGTGTGAGGATGGGAAGAAAGACGAGGATCACCGCAAGGGTCGCGTAGACGACGGCGCTGCGTACCTCGATCGAAGCCTCGAGAACGACGCGCTCGACGGGCTTCGGACTGCCCAGACGCCGGTTCTCTCGGAGGCGCCGCAGGATGTTCTCCAAGTCGATCACGGCGTCGTCCACGACCTCGCCGATGGCGATGGCGAGACCGCCCAGCGTCATCGTGTTAAGGCTCGCTCCCATCTGCCCAAGCACGATCACCGCCGCGAGCAGCGACAGCGGGATCGCCGTGCAGGAGATGGCCGCGGTATGCCAATCGAGGAGGAACAGGAAGAGCACTACGACGACAAGGACACCGCCCAGGAGCAGCGCCGAGCGCACGTTGCGCGTCGCGGTCTCGATGAAATTGGCGGGTCGGAACAGGTCGGAGTGGAGCGTCACTCCCCCGGCGCTCAGCGCGGGCCGCAGGTCCTCCAGGGACGCCTCGACGCGTTGCGTCACCTCGAGCGTGTTCGCTCCGTACTGCTGCGAGACCAGGAGGATGACCCCCGGGCGCCCCATCACCGCGGCGGCGCCGATCGGCGGCTCCGGCGCCTCGGCCACATCGGCCACGCTGGCGAGACGGACCAGCGGGCCGTTGCCGCCCACGAGCAGGGTCCGCGCGACCTCCTCGGGCCGCAGTGACTGGCCCTCGGTCTCCAGCACGACCCGCTGGTTGGCGGTCTCGACGAAGCCGGCGCCGCGCACGCCTGTCGCGCCCCGCGCCGCCTCGAGGACGTCGCTCAGGCCAAGGCGGTGGAGCACCAGCCGCTCGGGGTGGACCTGCACCTGGATCTGCCTCACCTCACCGCCGAAGACCGAGACCTTCGCGACTCCGGGCACCGCCAGCACGCGCGGGCGGATCGTCCAGTCCGCGAGCGTGCGGAGGTCCATGAGCGATCGGGTCTCCGAGGTCAGGCCGGCGACGAGCACCGTGCTCGTGGAGGACGTGAGCGGCGTCATCCCGGGAGCCTTCACGTCCTGAGGGAGCTGGCCGGCGACGGAAGCCAACCGCTCCGCAACCGCCTGCCGGTCGCGATACACGTCGCTCCCCGGATCGAAGACGACCGTCACGACCGACAGCCCCTGGATCGACGCCGAGCGCAGCGTCTCGACCCCCGGGACGCCGCTCAGGACGTTCTCGATGGGCTGGGTGACCAGGACCTCGACCTGCTCGGGCGCGAGGCCGGGAGCTTCGGTCTGGACGACAACCTGCGGCGGCGCGAACTCGGGGAACACGTCGTAGCGCGCCAGCGTGAGCGCATAGAGACCGTAGCCGACCAGGAGCGCCGCGAGGGAGATCACGATCCCGCGGAATCGGATCGCGAACCGCACGACGGCGCCGAGAAGCCCGTACCGGCCGTCCTCCATTAGCGTTCCCGCTCGCCCTCACCCAGCGCCTGGAACTGGGCGCGGAGCTCCTCCGAGAGCAGCATCTGTGCACCACGCACGACGACCGATGTCGCTCCGGGCAGATCGCGGACCAGGTAGCCTCCGCCGACCGCGGGCAGGTCCGTCGCAATCTCCCGGCGTGCGAAGGTCGTGGGCGACTTGCTCGAGTAGACCCAGGCCTTCCCTTGCCAGAGGACGACGGCCGATTCGGGGACCGACACGCCCTTCGCATTCGGACCGGCCGGGAGGAAGGCAGAGACGCTCATCCCGGCCAGGAGGCCGCTCGTCGCCGGAGCGACGGCGTAGAGACCCTGGCCCTGGATGCGGGGTTCCGTGCGGGCAGTGCTCGAGACGATGCGCGCCGAGACGCGGGGAGAGCCCTCTCGCGCGCGGAGGAACACGTTCTCGGGCGGCGATGCGAGCGTGGCGTCGGGCGGCAGTGTCACCTGGACCAGCATGTCGCGGCGATCGAGGACGCGCGCGAGGGCGTCGGAGCCCTCGGTCAGCCACGTGCCGATAACGAGGCCCCAGGCCTGACGGATCGTGGCGGCGAGCGCCCGCAGGGACGTCGCCGAAGCCTGGGCGGCGGCCTCGTCGGACCGGAGAGCGGCCCGCGCGGCGTCGAGAGCCTTGGTCGAGACGTTCTGGTCGTCTTGGTGCAGGGTCTCGGTGCGCGCCAGCTCGCGCCTCGACGCTTCCAGGCTCGCCTGCGCCTTCTCGGCCTGGGCCCGGGCGGTCTGGTAGGCGCTGCGCTCGTCAGCGAGCTGCTGGACGTCCAGCACCGCGCCGTAGGCCAGGACTTCCTCGGGCTGGGCCGTGGTCGTGAGACGGGAGGTTTGGATCCCGCTCCGCGCTTGTGTCTCCTTGTCCAGGGTGACGACACGCTCCCCAGCCTCGGCAGAGACGCGTGTCGGGGACTTGACCGGGCGCTCCCGTTCCCGCTCCATGGCGGCCTCCTCGCGTCCCTCGATGAAGCCCCAGAGCAGGAGCGCGGCGAGGGCGAGGCCGCCAAAGACTGCCACGAGGATCCGGGCGGAAGGGGTCCGCTTCACCGCAGGCGGCGTGTCCGAGGTCATCGCTTCTCTCCTTCGGGGCGCAGCGAGTGCTCGGCGGCCGGCATCGCGACGGTGGCATCGAAGAACGGGCGTTGAGCCGCGTCCTCGATCTCGCCGGTAGCCCGCTGCCGTTCCACGAGGGCGTCGAAGCGAGAGAGCTCGACCGCGGCGAGCTGGAGTTCCGACGAACGCAGTTCGAGCCGGTCCGCCTCGCCCGCGTGGAACGCCGCCTCCGCCGCACGCTCGTTCTTCGCCTGCGCCTCGAGCCGCGAGCCCGCGGCGCGGAGGGCTTCGGTAGCGGCACGATACGAGGCGAGCGCCTCGTCGAGCTGGGCGACGACCCGGGCCTGGAGGGCGACGAAACGGGCGGCGACCTCCTTCCGTCTGGCCTCGGCCTCTCCGATCGGACCGCGGTTCCGGTTGAGGATCGGCAATACGAGAGACAGGCCGAGGGCGAAGTGGTTCTCGCCCTGCTCCCAGGTGTAGCCGGGGCCCAAGCGAAGGTCTGGGTACTGCCGGGCGATCTGGAGCTGCAGCGCGGACTGCGCCGCCTCGTACTCCGCGAGGAGGCTCAGTACATCGGGCCGACCGAGCAGGGCCGTCCGCCGCAGTTCGTCCTGGGCGGGGTCTCCAGCCGGCGCGGCGCCCGCGACGGCTTCGTAGGAGATCCCCCGGCGGTCGAGAGCTTCGGCGGGCACCCCAACCGCCGACGCGAGCCGGGCGCGCGCCATGCCCGCCTGACGCCCGTCGGCGCGGGCCGCGACCCGGATCGCCTCCAGCGCGATCTGCTCAAAGGTCACCTCCGGCGTCGAGGCGGCTCCCACCGCCAGGCGGCGCTCAAGCATGGCGACCCGCTCCGCCTGCAAAGCCTCTTGCTTCCGGACCAGGGCAAGGCGGCTCGTCGCCGCCCACAGCTCGAGGAGGCTGGAGCGGAGCCGCGCCCTCACGGTCCAAGCGGTCGCCCCGATGTCGAGTCGCGCCACGTCGCTCAGGTGTTTCGCGCGTGCGATGCGATAGCCCCGCTTGTGCATCGTCTCGATCGGGATCTGGAGGTTGAAGCCGAGGATCCACAAGGAAGATGCCTCGGTGTGCGTCACGCGTTCGGCACTGAGATCGAGGTCGGGGTTTGGCTGGCCGCCTGCGGTGACGACTACCGCCTGGGCGACTCCCCAACGCGCTCGGGCCACGTCAAGGTCGGGGTGGTAGTAGAACGCGGCAAGCGTGAGCAGGGAGAGGCCCCACTGCTCGGCAGGCCATGGCGGCGCCTTCTCGCCGAGGTTGGTCCGGACGAACTCCGCGAGGCCGGCGTCGTCCAAGCTTCGCGCCTCGAGCGCCGCGGCCTCCGTTTGCGCCGAGATCGGCCGCGGGTGATAGCGCGCGCAGCCGCCTGCAAGCAGGGTCACCAGGCACGAGGCGCCGAGGCATCGAGCCAGGGTCGAGGATGCGTACAGCGGGAGCAACGGTGGAGAGCTCTAGCGGAGCGTGCCGACGAGCATGCCCATCATGGACTCGCCGAAGGCGGCTCCGAAGGCCATCGCGACCATCGCCGCTGTCACAACCAACGCGACGCCCGACCGCGCCTCGCTGACAGGTTCAGGAGCCAGAGGAGCAAGGAGGCCAGCGATCCGCTCGCGGAGGGCAGCCTCGGAACCTGTGGCAGCGCCGGCGAAAGGCGCGACGGCCGGCTCACCGAGGCGCGCAGCAGCCAGGATAGCCGCAGCCAAATCCGCGCCGTCGATGCCGCGCAGCCGTGTCTCCTCGTCGCGAGCGAGCTCCAAGGCATGGATCCAGGCGTCGAACCGTGTCTTCGCTGCGGGCCAAGGCCACTGGAGGTCCGTCGCGAGTTGGGCCAGCCAGATCCTGCGAGGGTCGCAGTGCCGCGCGTGCGCCTCCTCGTGCTCTCGGACCGCTCGGAGAGCGTCGGAATCGACGGTCGCAGCGAGCGCGGGCGAGACGACGACGTGCGGACGCAGGATGCCGACGGTGGCGGCGACGAGTCCGCTCTCGTCCCTGTTCAGCGAACGGACCGTCCGCGCCGCGGTGCGCGCCAGCAAGACGAGGAAGGGGAAAGCCCCGAGCACGACGTTGGAGGGAAGCCGTTCGGCGTCCTCGGGCTCCACGAGGGCCCAGCCCAAGAGGGCGGCCACCACGAGCGCCGCGGGGATGAGCGGTATCCAGATGCCTCTCCACGCGACCCGCTCCCGAGATCGGCCGGACCGCCCGCCCGACTCGGCAGCGGGCCACCAGCCGAACACCTCGGCCGCCAGCCCGCCGACAAGAAGCACCAGGACAGTCAGAACGATCTCACGGTCCATGGCGTCTCTTCCGCCGAGCGTCCACCGCCCGGGCGAGATCGTCGATCAGCCGAGGGTCGATCGCCTCAACCGCCTCCACCAGCGTGGCGATGGCGGGCCGTGGTTCCTGGCCGAGCAGGCGCACCAGCATCGCGCGGGCGCGCGCGCGCTCGACGCGCTGGCGCTCGACCTTCGGCTCGTAGATGAAGGCCTTGCCGCTCCGCTTGCGGGAAACGAGCCCCTTGGCGCAGAGGCGGTCGAGGACCTTGGCCGTCGTGGTGTACACGAGGTCTCGCGGCTTCCCGACGCGGTCGTGGATCTCTCGCGCTGAGGCGCTCGCCAGCTCCCACAACGCAGTGAGCACGGCTACCTCGAGTTCACCGCCCGGAATTGCTGGAACGCGTCCCATTGGCCCCATCTTACGACGTGCGTCGTAGGAGTCAAGCGAACGGGCGTGCCCGTTGACTAGACTTCGGTACGGCACGCGAGCAGCCCCACTCCACCGCCGCAACGCTTGGGGCGCCCGACAGTGCTAGGATGCGCCTCGCGATCGCCACTTGGAATCGGAGAGGTGAACCATGAGTTCCCGTCGGCGCTTTCTCGGCACCCTGGCCGCGGGCCTGGGAGCCTCCGCCTTCAGGCCTTCCGGTGCCTCCGCCGCCACTACGCCGGAAGCGAAGAGCCCCCTGGGCGGTCCCATCGGCGTGCAGCTCTGGAGCCTGAAGGCCTATCTTCCGAAGGACGCCCCGGGGACGCTCGCGCGGCTACGCGGCCTGGGCATTCGCGAGGTGGAGGGAGCCGGCCTTGCGGGGATGCCGATCGACGCCTTTCGCGCGGCTCTCGACAAGGCCGACCTCGTCTGCCACAGCGCCCACATGGACTTCGAGCGGATCCGCACCGACGCCCCGGGCGCGCTCAAGGAAGCCAAGGCTCTCGGCGTGAAGTACCTCGTCTGCCCCTGGATCCCCCACGAAGGCACTGTCCTCACGCGCGAGGTCGCTCTCAAGGCCATCGACGTCTTCAATGCCATCGGCAAAGCGGCGAAGGCGGAGGGTGTGCGGTTCTGCTATCACGCCCACGGCTACGAGTTCGTCCCTTCCACCGAAGGGACGCTCTTCGACACCATCGCGAAGCAGACGGATCCGGCGCTGGTCTCCTTCGAGATCGACCTCTTCTGGGCGAAAGCCGGGGGCGTCGATCCGGCCAAGCTCGTCGCTTCGCTCTCGGGACGGGTCCCGCTTCTTCACATCAAGGACATGAAGAAAGGGTTGGCGCTTCCACCGGCCAGCAGCGGCGCGCCCGAGGACTCCGACGTGGCCGCCGGCACCGGCCAGCTCGACTTCCCCGCCATCCTCCGTGCTGCGCGGAAATCGGGGACCGAGATCTACTACATCGAGGACGAAAGCACCAAGCCTTGGGATCAGATCCCCGAGAGCATCAAGTACCTCACGAGCTTGAAGCTCTGACGGAGATCAGTCGAGGCGCACGTACTCGTAGTCGAACGCCAGGCCCTTGATCCCGCGAGCCGGTATGGCGATCCAGTTCGCGATCTTTCCCGGCTCGAGGACCGGCTTCTGGAGCGCCGCCACGTAAGCGCGATCGGCCGCGGTCGGAAGCCAATCCCCTTCGCGACGGGCGAATTCCTCGGCCGTCAACAGGCGGCCAAGGGCGTCGAACGGCATGCCGGCGTAGAGACCGATGTGCCGGGAGAAGCGCTTGCTGGGCAGACGGAGCCGCTCGGAGAGACCGGCCTCGGCCAAGTGCTTGTTCCAGCGGTCGACGCCCCTCTGGCAATCGTCGACATACGCGTCGCGAAGCACCTCGTTCATGGCGTTCCGCATTGGAACATCTTCGTCGACGACGGCTCCGTCTTTGGGCACGGCCATGCGATACGACTGAGCGAGCGCCGCGTGGTCCTCGTAGCTCCCCTCCTGGGCCCGCCCCTTGAGCCCCGCCGCGAAATAGGACGCTGCGTTCGAGGAGATCTCGCCACCGAAGAGATCGAGGGACAGCGCGAACCAGAGGTTCAGGTACCGCTGGACCATGTCGACGGGAATCCCCCCCTGGGCGCCCGCGTCGCCGTTCGGATCGGCCTTCATCAGCTCGACAGTGCGCCGGACGATGCGCTCGACTCCGGACTCCCCCACGAACATGTGGTGGGCTTCTTCGGTGAGCATGAAGCGCGTGGTGCGCGCCAGGGGATCGAACCCGCTCTCGGCCAAAGCGAGAAGCTGATACTTGCCGTCCCGGTCCGTGAACATCGTGAACATGAAGAAGTCGAGCCAGTTCTCGATGGGCGCGTTGAAGGCCCCGAGGATCCGCGGCTTGTCGGGGTTGCCGCTCCGCCGCTGGAGGAGCTCCTCGGCTTCTTCGCGTCCGTCGCGGCCGAACTGGCTTTGGAGCAGGTAGACCATGGCCCAGAGGTGGCGTCCTTCCTCGACGTTCACTTGGAAGAGATTCCTGAGGTCATAGAGGGACGGCGCCGAGTGGCCGAGGAACCGTTGCTGCTCGACGCTCGCGGGCTCTGTGTCTCCCTGAGTAACGATGAGCCGCCGCAGGACGTTCCGATGCTCGCCCGGAACCACGGGCCAGATGGGCGCGCCCATGCTATCGCCAAAGCCGATGGTGCGTTCGGGCTGAGGGTCCGCGAGGAAGATCCCCCAGCGATAGTCGGGCATCTTGACGTAGTCGAAGTGGGCCCAGCCCTCGGCGTCGACGCTCGTGGCGGTGCGCAACCAGACGTCTTTCTCCTGGAAGTCCGCGGGGCCCATCTCCCGCCACCACTCGAGATAGTTGGGCTGCCACTGCTCGAGGGCCCGTTGCAGGCGCTTGTCCTGGTGGAGATCGACGTTGTTGGGGATCTTCGCGGCCAGATCGACGTTCGACATCTATCGCAGCCCCTCACCCTGACCCTCTCCCCGGTGGGGAGAGGGAAGGTTCATGTTCGGATCCACGTGAACTTTGCTCGTTCGGGTTTGCCGTACAGCGTCAGCGCGCCCGTCTCTCCCACCGCGTTCGGGCGCTGGAAGATCCAGTTCTGCCAGGCCGAGAGGCGACCGAAGATCTTCGTTTCCATCGTCTCGGGACCTGCAAATCGGAGGTTGGCTTCCATCCCCGTGAGGGCGTCGGGGGAGAGGCTCGCCCGCTCTTCGATGGCCAGACGCACCTCGTCCTCCCAATCGATGTCGTCGGGGGCAAACGTCACGAGGCCAGCGGCCAGCGCCGCCTCGGCGTCCATCGCTTCGCCGGGGCGGACGTCGGCGCGAGCCGGCTCGCCGAGGAAACGAGTGGCGAGACGCGACAGGCCGTTCGCCATGGGAAGCGGGCCGAGGTTCTGGGGCGAGAACGCGATCTCCGGGCCGCCGTCCTTCGCGATCATGTAGGAGCGATCGGCGGCGAGGGCCAGCTCGAGGAGGGAGCCGCCGAAACACGAGCCGTCGTCGATGACCGCCAGGAAGCTGCGCGCGGTCAGGTCGAGGCGCTTGAGCACGCGCTTCATGTGGTGAAGCACCTCGCTCGCGAACCAGTCGCTCCCGTGGTCCGAGAGCGCCTGATCCACCGCCACCACCCGCGAAGCGCGTCCCTGCGTCTTGAGGACGACGACGCCGATCTCGGGGCGGTTGAAGCGCAAATCCAGGAGGACGTCGTCCAGCTCGCGGAAGGCGCGGAGCGCCCAAAGGTCACTGCCTCGCTCGCGCATCGCCGCGGCGTTCGCCGGCTCATCGGGTTCGGGCCCGCGGACAGTGAGGGTCGCCACGCGCGCGGGAGCATCGACATCGAGGGTCACGTACCGATGCTCGATCCCGGCATCTCCATAGGTTCCCTCGAGGGGTGCCAGGACCACGCCGGGTCCGGACCGGGTGGGAGCGCCCGCCGCGAGCCCGCTGGCCCTCTGCGCCACATATTCGCGGAAGCGGGACAGAGGCACGGTTTCGTCCACCAGCCTCCACTGCACGGCGCGCTTCCCCTTGACACCCTCGCCCAGGCTCGAGAAGACATCGGCCAGATCGCGGCGCACCTTGCGCTTGTCGGTGACCCGCGTGAGGCCACCGGTCCCCGGCAGGACGGCGAGAAGGGACACCTCGGGAAGGCTGACGGCCGAGGAGGAGTCGTCCACGAGAATGATCTCGTCGCAGGCGAGGGCCAGCTCGTAGCCGCCCCCCGCGCAGGCACCGTTGACGGCGGCAAGGGACTTGAGGCCCGAATGGGCCGAGGCATCTTCGATCGCCAGGCGCGTCTCGTTCGTGAACTTGCAGAAGTTGACCTTGAAGGAGTGGGTCGACGTGCCCAGCATGTAGATGTTGGCGCCGGAACAGAAGATCCGATCCTTGCCGCTGGTGATGACCAGCGCTCTCACGTCGGGATGCTCGAAGCGAAGGCGCTCCACGGCATCGGCCAGCTCGATGTCGACGCCGAGGTCATAACTGTTCGTCTTCAGGGCGTACCCGGGACGAAGGGGCCGGTCCTCCTGCACGTCCATCACGAGACGGGCCACGGGCGGCTCGACCTCGAGGCGCCAGTGGACGTAAGCGTCGGGGTGGGTCACGAATCGCACGGGAGGGCAGGCCGCGGTGACGGGATCCATGAACTCTCGATCCTAGCGAGCCCCTGCGGAGGTGTCAAGCAATATACTGCTTCTTCCTGTCATTGGTACGCACTATACTGCGCTCATGGCAAAGGACATCCTCCTCGACTCCCTGGGTCACGCCGTGCGCCGGCTCCGCACCGAACGCGGCTTCACGCTCAAGGAGCTGGCCGCCCACGCGGGCCTGTCGGCCCGCTTCCTGGGCGAGGTCGAGTCCGGCGAGGGGAACATCTCCGTCCGCAACCTCGGCCTTCTCGCCCACGCCCTGCGATCGACGCCCGCTGCCCTTCTGGCACCCTCGAAGACACGGCAGGACACACGGCTCGTGGCTCTCCTCGGGCTCCGCGGCGCAGGCAAGTCCACGATCGGGCGGCGCCTGGCCCGGCGCCTCCACCTCCCGTTCCTCGAACTGGACCGCCAGATCGAGGAGGCCGCGGGTCTCTCGGTTGCGGAGATCTTCAGCCTCCACGGCGAGCCGTACTACCGCCGGCTCGAACACGCCGCGCTCGAACAGCTGTTCGCGGAGGGGCGGCGCGTGGTGCTCGCGACGGGAGGCGGCATCGTCGCTGCCCCGGCCACCTTCGACCTCCTGCGTCGGAATGCGCGCACTGTGTGGCTCCGCGCGCGCCCCGAGGACCACTGGAATCGCGTGGTGCGCCAGGGAGACCGCCGTCCGATGGCCGATCATCCCGAGGCAATGGCCGAGTTGCGCCGACTTCTGGTCGCCCGAGGGGCTCTCTACGCGCGCGCCGAACACACCGTGGACACATCGCGGCTCGGCGTGGACGCGACCGTCAGCGCAGTGATGAACCGTCTAGGAGAGGGCTAGGGAGCGGACCGGGCGAGGACCAGGAAGCCGTGCTTCTCGTAGACCAGGGAAGCTTGGGGCGAGAGCAGGAAGCCCTTGAAGGATTGGGTCACGGTCTTCTTCGAAGAAGCGATGGAAGCGAGCGGATAGACGATCCTGGGCCCCGTCCCCCGGGGGACCTCGAAGGCGACCCGGACGCGCTTGGACGTGACCGCATCCGTTCGGTAGACGAAGCCAAGGTCGACGTTCCCCGACTCGACTGCCGCCAGCGCGGCCCGCACGTTCAACGTGGGGATCACCTTGTTGCGCACCTTCTCCCAGAGGCTCGCGGATTCGAGATAGGCGCGGGCGTAAACGCCCGCCGGCACAGCCTCGGGGTCAGCCAGGGCGATGCGGTCCAGGTTGAGGATGTCGGAGACCAAGGCGACCTTGGCCTTCGAATCCGCCGGAACGATGGCCACGAGAACGTTGGAGAGAACGTCGACACGATCGGCGCTGCGAAGGATGCCCGCGCGCTCCAGCGCATCCATCTGGCCGGCGTCGGCAGAGAAGAAGAGATCCGCCGGGGCACCCGCCTGGATCTGCCGCGCCAGATCGCTCGACGCACCGAAGCTGAAGACGACGTGGTTGCCGCTGGCCACCTCGTAGGCCCTTCCCAGTTCCTGCAACGTCTCGGTAAGGCTCACCGCCGCGAAGACGGTGACCTCTTCGCCGCGAGCCACCGCCGCGCCGAGCGAGCCGGCGACCCAGAGAGCCGCAGCAACACGCAGGTATTTGGACTTCGTCATCGCATCATACCCACCGCGCCGAGTGGCTCTTGACCGCGAGCCAGACGTGCCGGTCATGGCTCAGTTGCAGCTCGGCCACCGCGCCCGGCGTGAGACGCGCCAGCCAGGCCGGCTCGCCGCCGACGTCCACGCACACCAGGACGTCGGTCCCCGTCTGATCCAGGCGAGTGATGCGCCCCTCGTAAACGTTCCTCGCCGACAAGCCTCGGATGGGTTCGACAGCCACCAGAACGTCCTCGGCGCGGATCGCCACGGTCGCCGTCGATCCCGGCGGCCGCGAAGGCGCGAGCGGCACCGCCACGTCGAGCCCGCCCTGGCTCCGCAGTCGGGTCACCCCGGCAGCAACGTCGTGGGACAGAACGCGCACCACGAAGATGTTCTCGATCCCTCCGGCCGCGACTTCACGGGCCATGGCGGGAGACGAGAGGAGTTGGCTGGGCATTCCCGAAGCTTCGACACCTCCGTCCCGCAGCACCAGCACTTGATCGGCCAAGGCCAAGGCTTCCCCAACGTTGTGTGTGACGTACAGCATCGGCACGCGCCAGTCTTCGCGGACGCGAAGCAGATACGGCAGGATCCTCTCCTTCAGCTCGACGTCCACGGACGCGAGGGGCTCGTCCAATAGAAGAACAGAGGGATCCGTGGCGAGGGCGCGGGCGAGCGCCACGCGCTGCCGTTCACCTCCCGAGAGAGACGCCGGAGAGCGACTGAGGATCGGTCGGAGGCCCAGGGTGTCAATGGCGCCTTCGACGCGCCCGCCGTCACCTCCTCGCGCGCCGAACCTCACGTTGCCGAGGGCCGAGAGATGGGGGAAGAGTCCGGAATCCTGGGGCACGTAGCCGACGCGACGCCGCTCGGGCGACAGCCGAATGCGGCGAGTATCGTCGAGGAGGATCTGGCCGTCCAGAACAACGCGCCCTCGAGCCTTCGGGCGCAACCCCGCGACCGTCTCGAGAAGCGACGTCTTACCGGAGCCCGAGGGACCGAGGATGGCCGTGACACGTCCGGCGAGCGCCGCCTCGACGCGGAGCGTGAAGGCAGCCAAGGGGACCTCGATCGAGAGATCGATCACGCTTCGCCTCTCCGAGCGCTCCGGCGCGTGAGCCATTCGGCGGTCCAGAGCGCCACGAAGGCCAGCGCCACGGTGACTCCGGCAAGGACGAGGGCGCGGTCGTCGCGACCGACCTGGTTGTCGTGGAAGATGGCCAGCGCGAGGGTCTGCGTGCGCCCGGGGATGTTGCCCGCGACCATGACCGTGGCCCCGAACTCACCCAGGGCCCGAGCGAACGCGAGGGTCACTCCAGCCAGCACGCCTCGCCGCGCCAGCGGCAACGTGACGCTGAAGAAGGTGGCCACAGGCCCGCGGCCGAGGGTTCGAGCGATTCCCACGAGGCGAGGATCGACCTCTTCGAACGCGGTCCGCGCCGAGCGCACCAGGAGAGGGAACGACATGACGCTGGTCGCCACGAGAACCCCCCGCCAGGTGAAGACCACGTCGAGGCCCGCGGCGGCCAACCCGGCGCCCAATGCGGTCCGCCGGGAGAACGCCTCGAGGAGAAAGAGGCCCACGGCGGTCGGAGGAAGCACCAGCGGCAGCGACAGGAGCGTTTCGAGAGCGCCCTTCCCCGGGCCGCGATACCGCGCGAGGGCAAGGGCCACGGCGACACCCGGAGGAAGAATGAGGAGGGTTCCGAGGCCGGCGATCCCCAGGGTGAAGAGGAGGACACCGCGCTCGTCGGCGGTCAGCACGTCCTATTCCGCGACGGGGCCGGGAGCCGGAAGAGCGAAGACGTCGTGGCCGAGCTGACGGAGGAACACGAGAGACCATGCCCGCTCGAAGTAGAAAAGGGGCTGTAAGAGGGTTTGGGAGACTACCGGAAGGAAGCCGCAACAGCACGTGAGGCAGCCGGCGGCGAGGGTGACGATGGCGGCGGTCACGCCGAAAGCGACCTTCAATCCTACGTAGGCGGCGAAGCTGCCGCGATGAGCGTTGACCAGCGGCCCGAGCACACGCGCGGCCTCGCCGCACGAAACCCCCAGCCGCCATTGGAGGGGCGCCACGAAGTCCCGAAGGGCCATCGACACGACGGCGGAGGCCACGATCATCACGAGAAGGATCGGAAGCAGAACCAGAAGGCCGACCGCGAGAGCGGCGAAGCCCGCGAGACGCCCCTTTGCATAGGCAAACACGAGAAGACCCGCAAGGCCCACCAGGACGGCCACGCCCATCAGGGTCGCGATCCCGATGACGAAGCGCCAGGCGAAAAGGGAGTGGGCCCGATCCGCGTGCTCGCGCCACGGGCGCACGACGTCCGCCCGGCCGGTGGCGACGTTGTCGAGGTACATGAAGGCGCCTCGGGAGTTGATCCACACCACGAGGGCGATGAGCGCGATGATCAGAGTCAGGACCACGGCCGTGATCCCGACGACGAGAGCCACATGGCTCCCCAACCAGTCGGTCACGGCGCGCATTTCGGTCGCCCCTCCGCCGCCGCCGCGCGTCCCTCCCCCGCTGCCGGGCGTGGGCACCCGAAAGTTGGTCCCTCCGCCACGGCCACATTGGTCGAGGAACGCGACGAAGCCCAGGGCCAGCCAGCGATCGAAGCGAAAGGGGAAGAGATTCCGTTTCGTATGGTCGATGGCTTCGCCTATAGCGTCGAGGGGAGAGACGCGAGGCGCCAGCGCCGGAGCGGGAGGAATCGTCATCGCGCGGGCATCTTAGCAGAAGGGTCGGCGGCACCCGCGCGCGAGTGCGCCACCTGAACGAGGTCGGACAGAAGCGCGTAGGCCGTCTGGTCGACACCCCCGGCCCCTTCCCAGATGCCGATCTCCCCCATGAGGTCGGTTTCGATGACCAGCACTCCGTCGGCACCCGGCGACACGAGGAGGTCCCCCTGCGGAATCTCCTCGGGTGCGACGCTCACGAGGACGCGGCGGGCCACCCGCTTGCCACGGACCACGAGGCGGATCCGCCCACCGCGTCGCAACGCGCGCCGCACGGCGCCCGGCGTCAGGCCGCCGACGCCTCTTCGATGCACGCCACTCGGTCGCAGGTCGGCTCCCATGAGGGCGTTCGCGATGGCGCAACCCTTCACCGCGGCGTCCCAGCCGTCGATGTCGTGACGCGGGTCGGCTTCGGCCACGCCGGCCGCCTGTGCCTCCCGGAGTGCCGCTTCGGCCGTCTGTCCAAGCTCCATCCCGGCGAGGATGCGCGAGGTCGTGCTGTTGAGGACGCCGCGAAAGCCGTTCACGCGGACGCCGGGAAGACAGCGCGCGGCGAGGTTGAAGACCGGCGTCCCGTCCATGACGGCGCCCTCGTGGAGAAAGAGCCGTCCCTGGCGACGAGCCAGGGCGAGAAGTGCCCGCCGCGCAAAGGCCACGGGTCCCTTGTTCGCCGTGACGACGTGCAGACCGCGGCGGAGACCCGCGCGAACGTGGCTCGTGGCCGGCTCGCCCCGGCGAGGATCGAGGGGCGTGATCTCCACGAGAACGTCGGCTGGGACGCGGTCGATGAAGTCGCCGATCGACCCCACATCGCGCCCTCGGTGGAGGGCATCGAGGGAGCGGCCGGCCTTGACGAGGAGTCGAGCCCGCGGCAGGGAAAGTCCGTTCCCATCGATGGCGATCCCGTGGCGCGCTGTGGCGATCCCCGTGACGGTTGCCGAAACGCCGGCCTCGCGGAGCGCTCGGCCGTAGGCGCCTCCGAGGCGCGCCGCGAACCGTCGGCCCACGTGGCCGAAGCCCACGAGGGCGATCCGCAGCGGAGGACGCCGCTTCAGGACGTCCTCGGCTTGAGGACGCCCTCCTCGACCCAGTGGGCGAGGAGGCGACGCACACGATAGGCGTCGGTCGCCGCCGCCGCCTCGCAAGCGGCCGGCGTCGCGCCGGATCCGGCCTTCGACCAGACGAGGGCCACGAGCCTGCCGTCCTTCTCGCCGGCAAGGGGCGTCGGTGGCACGGCGGTCGGCTGGAACGATGATCCCTCGGGGACAAGGGCCGCGGCACGTTGCAGTTCGTCGTAACGGCGCATCCCTTCGAGCATGAGGCCGAGCAGGTCCTCCCCTTCGCCGGGAGCGCCGGCGCGCAGCGACTCGACGGGGGCGCTGACAAAGCCGAAGGTCGCCGCGATGGGTTTCTCCAGGAGCTGGAAGACGGCGTCGGGACCGCGAAGCGATCCGATACGAGCACCCATGAGCTTCCCCTTGGCCAGAGAGACGGAGCCGACCGGCTCCTTCGCCGCGTCGTTGAGCGTCAGCGTGCCGATGGCACCCGCCGTCGAGAGGCTCTGGAAGAGGTTGGGAAGTCCGAAAAGCTCTAGATCCCCGGAGAAGCTGGGCGCCGGAGCGGCAGGAGCCGGCGCCGGGGACGAGGCCGCCGTCGCGTGAGTCCAGGATGACGCGAGGGGCACGCCCGGAGGCGCCGCAAGAGCGTCTTCGGCCGCGTCGGCGAATTCCTCCTCGGGGTGGCGCTCGACGATCTGCTCGAGGGCTTCGCGGACCGCCGGCAATGGAGTGCCGGCCAGGGCGCGAATGATCGGAGCTCCCGCTTTGCTATTCTGCTTCACGACGACGCCCAGCACCTTCCTGGGCATCTCGTCCTGAAGCGCTTTCAGCAGCCGGTCGACCAGCCCCCGATCCGCCGAGAGGTCGAGGCTGGCGAGCTCCGCCATCCGCGCGAGTGTGTCGCCGAGACGCGGGTCACGGCGAAGCCCGTGGCTCACGACGGCGCGACGTGCTCCGGCGCTCCCAAGACGGACGAGCGCCGAGACGGTCCTGTCGAGAAGCGACAGAAGGTCGCCCGCCGGAGAGGCTCCGGCCGGAGCCTGAACGAGCCTTTCTTCGAGACGAGCCAGGAAGCGAAGGAGCGCCTGTTCTGCTCTCTCGTGGCGAAGCGCGCCGAGAGCCGCGAGGACCTCTTTCAGGAGAGGCACCGGGCGACTGGGTTCCGCCAGGTTCGCGAGCAGCTCGATCTCCGGCTCCGGCGGGGCGTCCGCGGGCCTGGGGATCCGGCGGATCAGGTAGACCAGGTTCCGCTGGATGTGCCAGTCGTCTCGAGTCACGACTCCCGTGAAGGAACGCTGGAGCCACGCGAGGCACGCTTCGCGTCCGGCAGAGCCGTGAACCTCCACCAACAACAGGAGGAGTCTCCGGCGGTCGCGCTTGAGAGTCGTCTGCAACTCTTCCAGAAGACCGTCGGGACGGAGCGGGAGATAGAAAGCGAGGACTTTGCGCAGCAGGCGATGCTTGTCGGGAGCGTCGGCGAAAAAGTGGATTCGGTCCGGGTCCAGGAACTCGTGGCCACCGCGGCGGATCCCCTCCACGACGCTGGGTTTGACCTTGTTGTCGCCGGCCACGGTTTCCGCCAACTCGAACATCGTCACCGCGCGAGCCAGGGAGCCCTCGTTGAACTGCGCCACAGCGGCCTTGACCATCTCGTGGAGACGGTGGGCGGCCTCGGTTGCGTTCGGGGCGCTGTCGATGATCCGGCGCATCGCCTCGGCAGGCGCGGCCGGTGGCGCGACCGCGGCTCCGTCAGGTGCGCCGTCGGCCGTGGGGAGCGTCCAGCCGGGAAGGCTCTCTCCGAGGAACTTGAAGACCTGGTCCATGCTGGCGTCGATGCCCAGGTCGCGCAGCCGCGCCAGGTCTTGATCGAGCGCGCCGTCCGCCGACTTCTGGGCCACGGCCGTGATGATCTGCCCCGTCAGCTCAGGACGCGCCGGAGCCGCGGCCGAGGTGAAGGCCGCGCCCGCCGCGCCGGACTGCGTCCCTCCTGGAGCGACCCCCAGCTCGCGCTCGTAGCGGTCCAGCAACAGCGTGAGAAGGCGCGACATCCGCGCCGATTCCTCCGGCGACTGCGGCGGCATCGGGGGACCCGGGGCTTGCGGACGCGCCAGAGGCGCCCCGGAGACCGGGGAGCCGTGAGCGGTTGGAGACGCGGATGACTGCTGAGGGGACGCGAGCTGCGCGTCGGTCCCCATCTGCCGGTGGATGACGGTGACCGGTGTCGCCACGAGGGGTTGCTCATGCCCCAGGCGCGAGAGGTTCTGAACCAGGAACGGTCTGTCGGCTTCGGGACAATAGGCCAACACGAGGGGCGTGAGCTTCCCGAGCCATGGGAAGAGGGACGCCTTCGGGATCAGACCAAAATCCGAAAGCATCGCGATCTTCTTGATGGCATGGAAGAGAAAGTCGGAGACCGGCATCTTGGCGCCGACGCCCTCGTATTGGAGGAGCGTCCAGTTGTGGATCTCGGCCGCCACAAGGGCGGGGGGCTGCTCCATCAGCAGCGACACGGCGTCGGTGACGATGAGCGGAGCAACAGCGTCGGAAAGGTACTGGTGAAGATCGTGGACGGCATCTTTCACCTCCGGAGTGAGTGGTCGCTCCTCCACGCCGCCTATGGTACTCCCGCCGTACGCGACGGGATCCACTCGCCGCGGATCTTCCGGACGGCAGGAAGGGCGGCGAAGCCGTTCCGAGGGTTCATTCCACTCTCCTCACGGCGAGATGTTAACCTCATCCGATCGTCCCCCATGCGAATCCACCACATAGCACTTCGCGTGTCCGACTGCCTCCGTTCGGCGGCCTTCTACTCCGGGATCCTCGGGCTCCCCGACGTAAGGCGCGCCGCCCACGGCGGCGAGATTCGGGCGGCTGTGGACCGCGCGCCCCACACGCTCTACGTCAGCGACCCGGACGGTAACCGTGTCGGTCTGACCGTATTCGGAACCGGCGCCCATTGACGACGCGGGCGACCCACGCCTTGCGGCTCGTGGCCGCGGCCGCCCTCTTTTCCACGGCGGGCGCCGCGATCAAGTCGTGCACCCTTTCGGGGCTACAAGTCGCCTGCTTCCGGGCGGGAATCGCGGCCGTCACGATCTTCGCCTTGATGCCCGAAGCGAGGCGGCGCTGGACCTGGGCCGCGGCTCCCGTAAGCCTGGCTTACGCCGCGTGCATGTCCCTCTTCGTGCTGTCGACGAAGCTGACGACGGCCGCGAACGCCATCTTCCTCCAGTCGACCTGGTCGCGGATCGGAGGAGCGCTCATCCTGGGAGCCACGGCGTTCAAGACTTTGGTCGACGCGCGACGGCAGTGAAGCCTGGGACTCGAAGGAGATCAGGAATTTGGGAGCCCGCTCCTGGGACTCTGGCGTTCCAGAAGCGAACACCCCCGAGACTCCGGGCCCTGCCGGGCGGGCTGCCGCATCTCTCGGGGGACAAACGACTTGAGACAGGTCTTGCGGGATGGCACGCGGCTTGAGTAAAGAGACAGTGAGATGGACATTGCGCGCCCTTCCCAGGCCAGGCAGAAGCGGATCCGTCGAATCGTGTACTGCGGCACGGGACTCGCCGCCGTACTCCTGATCACGCTTGGCCTCTCGCGGCTGAAGCCGGCCGCCCCCAAGGTCGACCGGGCGACCCTCGTCATCGAGGCCGTCAAGAGGGGACCGATGCTCCGGCAGGTTCGAGGACTTGGGACACTTGTGCCCGAAGAGATCCGCTGGATCCCCGCGACGACGGAGGGGCGCGTGGAGCGGATCGTGGTCCAGCCGGGAACCGCCGTGAAGAGCGACACCGTCATCCTGGAGCTGAGCAACCCCGAGACGGAGCTTCAGGCTCTCGATGCGGAGTCGCAGCTTCGGGCCGCGGAAGCGCAGTACACCGAGCTCAAGGTGCGCCTCGAGAGCCAGCGGCTCGACCAGGAGGCGTCGGCCGCGCGCGTCCAGGCCGACTATCACCAGGCCCGCCTTCGCGCCGACGCCGACACGCAGCTCGCGCGCGAGGGGATCATCGCCGACATCACGCTCCAGATGTCTACGGTGGCCGCCGACGAACTCGCGAACCGCCACCGGCTGGAGCAGCAGCGGCTCTCCATCAACGGCGAATCGGTGAAGGCTCAACTCGCCGTGCAGGAGGCGCAGGTGGAGCAGCGCAGGGCTCTCGCCCGCCTGCGCCGCAGCCAGTTCCAGGCGCTGCGCGTCCGCGCCGGAATCGACGGCGTCTTGCAGCAGGTCCCGGTGGAGGTGGGCGCGCGGGTGAGCCCGGGGGCCAACCTGGCGCGCGTCGCGCAACCGGGGAAGCTCAAGGCCGTCGTGAAGGTGGCCGAGACGCAAGCGCGAGACATCCAGATCGGACAGTCTGCGAGCGTCGACACCCGGAACGGTGTCATTCCGGGTCACGTGATTCGCGTGGATCCCGCGGTGCAGAACGGAACGGTCACCGTGGACCTCGGCCTGGACGGCGCGCTGCCGAAGGGCGCGCGCCCGGACCTCTCGGTGGACGGCACCGTGGAGCTGGAGCGTCTCGACGACATCCTTTTCGTGGGCCGACCCGCTCAGGCTCAGTCCGATGGTCTCGTCGGCCTCTTCAAGGTCGCCGAGGGGGGAGCCGAGGCGGCTCGCGTGAAAGTGAAGCTGGGCCGTAGCTCCGTGAGCATCATCGAGGTCGTGGAGGGATTGAAAGAGGGCGACCAGGTCGTGCTTTCGGACACGTCGGCCTGGGATGCCTACGACCGCATTCGATTGAATTGACCGCTTGAAGGCAGAACGCCAATTCCCGAGGGAAATTTCATGAACGCTGCCGCTGAGCCGCTCATCCGCCTCGAAGGCCTGACCAAAGTCTTCCTCACCGACGAGGTCGAGACCCATGCTCTTGCCGGGATCCACCTCGAGATCCAGAAGGGCGAGTACGTCGCGATCTCGGGCCCTTCGGGGTGCGGCAAGTCGACGCTCCTCTCGATCCTCGGCCTTCTCGACTCGCCGTCTCAGGGAACCTACGTCCTCAACGGAACGCAGGCTCAGGAGCTGAACCTCAGCCAGCGCGCGCGCATCCGCAACCGGGAGGTCGGCTTCATCTTCCAGAGCTTCAACCTCATCGGGGACCTGACCGTCTACGAGAACGTGGAGCTTCCCCTCACGTATCGGGGCATGAAGGCGTCGGAGCGACGCGAGCGGGCGAACGCCTCCCTGGAGCGCGTCGGCATGGGCCACCGAGCCAAGCACCTGCCGAGCCAGCTCTCGGGCGGTCAGCAGCAGCGCGTGGCCGTCGCGCGAGCACTCGTGGGACAGCCCTCCATTCTCCTCGCCGACGAGCCCACGGGAAACCTCGACTCGAAGAACGGCGATGCCGTGATGGACTTGCTCCGGGAGCTGCACCGAGCAGGCTCGACGATCTGCATGGTCACCCATGACACTCGCTTCTCCCGGCACGCCGATCGGACCGTCCACCTCTTCGACGGGCGGGTGGTGGAGGAGAACGTCGAGCGCGGCAACGGCGGCCAGTAGCGGACGAACACCGAGGACGAGGGGCTGAGGGCAAGAGTGATCGAGCTTCGGAACGTCGAGAAGAGCTACAACCTGGCGGGCGGGAAGGTCTGGGTCCTCCGCCGCATCAACCTCGCGATCCGTGAGGGAGACTTCGTGTCCATCATGGGTCCGTCGGGCGCCGGAAAGTCGACGCTCCTCCACATCCTGGGGATGCACGACGGGGCCTGGACCGGCGAATTCGACCTCCTCGATCAGCCGGTCCACACGCTCGGTCGCAAGGAGCGCCTGGCGCTCCAGAAGAAGACCGTCGGCTTCGTCTTCCAG
>JBGPYB010000144.1:0-11821 GCA_041493035.1 Vicinamibacteria bacterium
GAAGGCATCGACGGTCGCGTCGGGGAGCCAGGTCCCGGTCCGGTCGAAGGCCTTCTGTCCGGCGAGGACCTCTTTCCAGGCGATGGCCCGCCGGCCGCCGTAGGCCTTGGCCACCGCGGCGTCCAGCACGCGCACGGAGGCCCGCCAGATGTCGGGTCCGGTGCCGTCCCCCTCGATGAAGGGGACGATGGCACGGTCCGGGACGCGGATGCGTCCGTCCCGCAATGTGATCTTCTCGGCGCCGGGCGAGGTCGTCTCGGCCATGGGGGTCCTCCGGGAGGGCGAGGATAACACGCCCCCAGGGTCAGGCCCGACGCAGTGGCGGGCCCGGCTGCGCCTCAGAGCTTGAGGACGTCGACCAGCTCCTTCACGGCGGCGGCCGACTTGTGCAGCGCGGCGCGCTCCGCGTCGGTGAGCTTGATCTCCCAGATCTTCTCGACGCCCTTCTGGCCGAGCTGGGCGGGGACGCCGACGTAGAGATCCCTGATGCCGAACTCCCCCTGCAGATAGCAGCAGCAGGGCAGCACCTTGTGCTTGTCCTTGAGCACCGCGTCCACCATCTCGGCCGTCGACGCGGAGGGGGCGTAGTAGGCGGAGCCGGTCTTCAGGAGCGAGACGATCTCGGCGCCGCCGCCGGCGGTGCGCTTCACGATGGCTTCCACGCGCTCCGGGGACAGCAGCTCGGTGATGGGGATGCCCGACACCGTGGAGTAGCGCGGGAGAGGCACCATGGTGTCGCCGTGGCCGCCGAGGACGAAGGCGTGGGTGTTTTCCACGGAGACCCCCAGCTCCATGGCGATGAAGCTGCGCATGCGGGCGCTGTCGAGGACGCCCGCCATGCCGAAGACGCGCTCCCGAGGCAGCCCCGAGACCTTGTAGGCCACCTGGCACATGGCGTCGAGAGGGTTGCTGACCACGATCAGGATGGTCTTCGGGGAGTGCGCGAGGGTCTTCTCGGTGCAGTCCTTGACGATCTTGTAGTTGGTGTTCAGGAGGTCGTCGCGGCTCATCCCCGGCTTGCGCGCGATCCCGGCGGTGATCACCACGACGTCGGAACCCGCGGTGTCCTTGTAGTCGTTGGTGCCGATGACCCGTGCGTCGGAGCCCTCCACGGGGGTCGCCTCCATGATGTCGAGGCCCTTCCCCTGGGGCATCCCCTCCACGATGTCGATCAGGACGACGTCGGCCAGCTCCCGGTCGGCGACCCGCTGTGCGAGGGTCGCCCCCACGTTTCCCGCTCCGACGACGGTGACCTTTCTATTCATGACTACTCCCTCAGAGGTTCTCGATGAGGGCCGACGCGAACTCCGAGGTAGTGAGGAGCGTCGCCCCCTCCATCTGACGCTCGAAGTCGTAGGTGACGCGCCTCTGGCCGATGGTCTTCTCGAGGGACGCCTCGATGGCCTGGGCCGCCTCGACCCATCCGAGGTACTGGAACATCATGGCCCCCGACAGGATCACCGAGCCGGGGTTCACCTTGTCGAGGTCGGCGTACTTCGGCGCCGTTCCGTGGGTCGCTTCGAAGATGGCGTGGCCGGTGTCGTAGTTGATGTTCCCTCCCGGTGCGATGCCGATACCCCCCACCTGGGCCGCCAGGGCGTCGGAGAGGTAGTCGCCGTTCAGATTGAGGGTCGCGATGACCTCGAAGTCCTTCGGTCGCGTGAGGATCTGCTGAAGCGTGATGTCGGCGATCGAATCGCGCATCAGGACCTTCTTCTTCCACTTTCCGTCGCCATGACTCGGAACGAGCGCGAGGGCCGCCTCCACTTCCTTGCGGACCTTGCCCTTCTGCTCGGGGGTCATGAGGTCGTAGCCGGGCTCGATGGCCTTGGCGTTGTCCTCGACGCTGATGCCGGCGGTCTTCTCCTTGTTGCCGAGGATCCAGCTCTCGCGCTCGGTCACCACGTCGGCCCGGAACTCCTTCGCCGCGAGAGCGTACCCCCAGTCCTTGAATGCGCCCTCGGTGAATTTCATGATGTTCCCCTTGTGGACGAGGGTGACGCTCTTGCGCCCGAAGCGCAAGGCATAGCGAACGGCGGCGCGCACGAGGCGCTCCGATCCCTCGCGAGACACGGGCTTGATGCCGATGCCGCTCGTTTCGGGGAATCGGATCTTCTTGACCTTCATCTCCGACTGGAGCCACGCGATCACCTTCTTCGCGTCGGGCGTCTCCGCGGCCCACTCGATCCCCGCGTAGATGTCCTCGGTGTTCTCGCGGAAGATCACCATGTCCACGTCTTCGGGGCGCTTCACGGGACTCGGCACGCCCTTGAAGTACCGGACGGGGCGGAGGCAGACGTAGAGGTCGAGCTGCTGGCGCAGGGCGACGTTGAGGGAACTGATGCCGCCTCCGACGGGCGTCGTGAGGGGCCCCTTGATCCCGATCAGATGCTGACGGAAGGCGGTCAATGTCTCGGCCGGCATCCACTCGCCGGTCTTGTTGAAGGCCTTCTCGCCGGCCAGGACCTCGAGCCACGCGATCTTGCGCTTGCCGCCGTAGGATTTCGCGACGGCTGCGTCGAAGACGCGCACCGACGCGCGCCAGATGTCGCGCCCCGTCCCGTCCCCTTCGACGAAGGGGACGATCGGATCGTCGGGAACCTGGAGGACGCCGTCCTTGATGGTGATGGAGTTCGCCATAGGCGGGGAAGTCTAACCCAGCTGGATGGCGCGGGCGTCGCGCACGCCGGGGATCGCGGCCACCTCGGCCAGGACCTCCGCCGACGGCTCGCTGTCCACCTCGATCAACATGATGGCGCGCCCACTTCCGGGCTTCCGCCCGACGCCCATCCGGGCGATGTTGATGGACCTTGCGCCGAGAAGCGTGCCGATATGACCGATGACGCCGGGGGTGTCGTCGTTCTTCACGATGAGGATGTTCCCCTGGGGGATCGTGTCGACCTCGACGCCGTCGACGTCCACGAGGCGCAGATGGTTGCGGCCGAAGAGCGTCCCCGAGACCGACAGGTCGGCCTCGCTGGTCTTGAGGCGGACGGCCATGAGGTTGGCGAAGGCCAGGTCGGCCGAGGAGGTCGACTCGTGGATGTCGATCCCTTTGTCCTTGGCGATCGAGAGGGCGTTGACGACGGTGACGCCGTCCCCGAGGCTCGGCCGGAGGATGCCGTAGACCGCCGCCGACAGGATCGGCTTCACGTCGAGCTGGCGGAGGTCACCGTAGAGACCCACCTCCAGGCGCTCGAGGGAACCGTCGCAGACCTGCGCCAGGAACATACCGAGGCGTTCGGCCAGGTCCATGGCCGGCCGCACCTGGTCGTAGAGGTCTTCGGACAACGAGAAGAAGTTCACGGCCTGCTGGATCACGCCGCCCTTGAGAAAATCGCGGATCTGGATCGCGATGTCGGTGCCAACCCGCTCCTGGGCCTCGGCGGTGGCGGCCCCGATGTGGGGCGTCGCCACGACTCGTGGGTGGCACGCAAGGCGCCAGTCGGTGGGCGGCTCCTGGGCATGGACGTCGAGAGCAGCGCCGGCCACGCGACCGCTATCGAGGGCCGCGAGAAGAGCCGCGTCGTCGATCAGCTCACCGCGGCCGGCGTTCACGATCCGCGCTCCGGGCTTGATCTTGGAGAGCGCCTTCTTCCCGATCAGGTGGCGGGTCTCTTTCGACAGGGTCGTGTGAAGCGTGAAGAAGTCGCAGACCTGGAGCAGCTCGTCGAAGGAAACGAGCTTGACGCGGATCTTCTCGGCGACGGCGGGAGCCACGAACGGATCGAAGGCGTAGACCTCCATGCCGAAGGCCTGGCAGCGCGCGGCGACCTCGCGGCCGATGCGCCCGAGGCCCACGACGCCCACGCGCTTGCCGTGGACCTCGACACCGGCGAAGGACTTCCGGTCCCACTTCTGCGCCTTGATCGACGCATCGGCCTGAGCGATGTTTCGGGCCACCGCGAGGAGGAGAGCGAAGGCCAGCTCGGCGGTCGAAACGAGGTTCCCCCCGGGCGAGTTCATGACGACGATGCCGCGCCGGGTGGCGGCGGCGAGGTCGACGTTGTCGACGCCGACGCCGGGTCGGCCGATGACCCGCAGGCTCTTGGCCGCGTCGATGACCTCAGCCGTCACCTGTGTGCTGCTGCGGATCGTCATGGCTTCGTACGATCCGATGATCTTGGCCAACTCCGCGGGGGGCATGGCCTTCTTCATGTCGAGGGTCCACCCCTCGGCCTTCAGGATCTCGAGGCCCCGGTCGGTGATCCCTTCGAGAATAAGGACTTTGGTGCTCAGCGTCATCGAGCAACCCTCACGTACTCCGCCTCGGCGGCGGCGATGCCGCGCCCGAGATCGAACGTGTGGCCGAGGCGATGGAGGGCGATTTCTAGGGTCGCCAGCACGCCCAGGGTGTCGGTGACGTCGTAGTAGCCGAGGTGGGCGATCCGGAAGATCTTCCCCTTGAGCTGCCCTTGGCCCCCCGCCACCGTCGATGCGAACTCGGACTTGAGCGCCTTCACGATGGCTCCCGATTCGATCCCCGTCGGCGGATAGAGCGCCGTCAGGGCATCGCCATGAGCCTTGGGCGCCACGAGGGGGAGGGACACCGCACCCGCAAAGCTCCGCGTCATCGCCGCGAGGGTCCCGGCGTTCCTGACGAGGCTGTCGACACCGCCGATCGACGCGACGAAGTCGAGGGCGGCCTTGAGGCCCACCATCAGGGAAATGGCGGGCGTGAAGGCCGACTCGCCTCCCGTCTGGGTTTTGCGTTCGCGGCGCAGGTCGAAGTAGAAGCGGGGCGAGGAGGACTTCTCGATCTTCGCCCAGGCCTTCCCGCCGACCGACAGGAAGGCGAGACCCGGCGGAAGAGCAAGGGCCTTCTGGCTGCCGACGACCACGACGTCGACGCCCCAGGCTGCCGTCTCGAGGGCCATGGCGCCGGCGCCCGAGATCGCGTCCACCACGAGCAGTGTATCGGGGCGCTTTCGGACGACCTCCGCGAGGCCCTGGATGTCGTGACGCGCGCCGGTCGAAGACTCCGAGAGTTGGACGAAGACGGCGCGAATCTTCGGATCGCGGTCGAGGGCCTCCGCCACCTCTTCTGGGGGCACCGCATCACCCCAGACCGCCTCGAGGACATGCACGTCCATGCCGTGAGCACGACCGATGTCGGCCCACCGTTGGCCGAAGTTGCCCGCCACGAGTGCCAGCATCGAATCGCCCGTGGAGAGAACGTTTGCGAGGGCGGCTTCCATCGCGCCAGACCCCGAGCAGGCCAGGACGAGGACGTCGTCGCTCGTCTTCAGGAAGCTCTTGAGCCCCGCCGTGCAATCCTTGAAGATCGCGCGGAACTCGTCCGTGCGATGGTGAAGGATGGGACGCGCGAGGGCTTCCTGAACTCCCGGATGGAGCTGCGTCGGGCCCGGCGTGAACAGCCTCGGCTTCTTGATCAATTGAGCACTCCAGCGATCCACAGAAATTGTGGAAAACCTTGTGGAAACTCCCAGGGTTGCATCTCCTAACTCACTCCAGACAAGCCGCTTGGAGCGGTTTGCACTCTGTGACAGCAGCACGACGAAGGCATGCGATTTGCGTGATGGGCCAATCGAGCGACGTCGCTCAGGAAACCCGCGCGGGGCGCGTGATGCGACTCATCCCCGCGTTGCGGCCGAGCGGTCTCGAGCCACCCTCACCGCTTCGGCGAGGGCTTCGACGACGGCGTCCACCTCGGCCTCCGTATTATACCGGCCGAGGCCGAATCGGAGCGACGTGTAGACACGCTCGTCTGTCATGCCGAGGGCGCGGAGAACGTGCGAGCCCTTCCCTTCCGCCTCCGAGCACGCCGCGCCCGAAGAGAGCGCGATGCGTCCACCGAGCGACACGATGAGAGTTTCGGCTTCGGCGCGAGCAATCGAAACATGGGCGTTCCCCGGAAGTCGTTTCTCCAGGGATCCATTGAGCGTCACCCCGTCGATACGGGTGAGGAGCCCGGCGAGAAGGCGATCACGAAGAGCCCCGATTCGTGCGGCCTCGCCGCTCGCCAGCGCCTCCAGCGCCAAGCGCGCGGCCACGCCGAAGCCAACGATGCCCGGGACGTTGAGCGTGCCGGAGCGGAAGCCACGCTCCTGTCCGCCCCCTTCCGCCTGAGCCTGCAAGCGGATCCGCGGACGGCGGCCTCGCCGGACGTAGAGTGCGCCGACACCCTTCGGACCGTACATCTTGTGGGCCGAGAGGCTCATCAGGTCGGCAGCCCAATCCGTCACGCTGACGGGAACGCGGCCGATCGCCTGAACCGCGTCGGAGTGGAAAAGGATGTTCCGTTCGCGGCAGAGGGCCCCGACCTCGGCGAGCGGCTGTATGGTCCCGATCTCGTTGTTCGCCGCCATCACCGAGACGAGAGCGGTGTCCGGACGGAGGGCCGCCGCCACGTCCGAGGCAGTCACGAGGCCGTCGGCGCTGACGCCCAGACGGGTGACCTCGATGCCCTCGCGTTCCAGCGTGCGGCAGGGCTCGAGCACCGCGGCGTGCTCGATGGACGTCACGACGGCGTGTCGACCCCGCGCCGCTCGAAGAGCGCCACGCAACGCCAGGTTGTCCGATTCGGTGGCCCCCGAAGTGAACACGATTTCTTCGGCCTCCGCTCCCACGAGGGCCGCCACCTGAGCCCGCGCCTCCTCGACCGCGGCGTGGGCCTCGGCGCCGAAGGCGTGGCCACGATTCGACGGGTTGCCGAAGCGCTCGGTGAAGTAAGGGAGCATCGCCGACGCGACCGCAGACTCGACCGGCGTCGTGGCGTGGTGATCGAAGTAGATCCGGGCCATTGGGAACCTCGAGTGAATTATAGTCCCTTCAATCAGTTACGCCCCTGTACGTCCGCTCACAGCCGCGGCCCTGGCCCGCGTCGTATAATCCAGAGAGAGTCGGGGCCCTCCTGAACCCCGGACTCGAGGAGCATGCCATGAGGAAGTTGGCCTTGGTTGCGAGCCTGTCGGTGCTCTGGGGCGCGGGCGCTCTCGTCGCCCAGGACGTGGAGGATCGGGCGGAGGCGCGTAAGCCCGAGGAGCGACCGGCCATCCGCGTCCTCGATAACCCTTACGACATCGCCTCGTTCTATCGTTCGTCGCAGGCACCGAGCTACGGGTACTTCGCCGACGATCCAGGCGCCTCGCGCTATCCCATCGCAGGGTTCTACCGGAACCATGACGCGAGCCCCTACGGCTACTCGCGCTTCTGGACCAATGGGTACGGCTACGGGCGCCCGCTTCGCGCGGCGCCTGTCCCCTACGGACGCTATTCCCACCGCATTGGTCAGAACGGCGACCTCCTGCTCCTCGCGCCGACCTTCCTCGCGCCGGTGGGACCGCTGACCGGCGTCTTCTTCGGCGACCGCCGGTGAGGGATGCGGGCCGCGATCCGACTCCCTGAGAACGCTACTCGGCGTCGGCGAAGCGGCCGCGCGCCACTTCGTCGACGGTGCGGCCGACCTCGCGGGCGAAGCGGTCGGCGTAGCTGGTGATCGGACCCAACGTTTCGTCGCGCTCCATCCGCTCGATGCGGTTCATGGGATAGAACAGGGTGAGGAGGCCGATGAAGGCTTCCTCACCACGGGCTTCCTGCCTCATCCAGTCGTCGAAGGTGTTCAGGTCGAGGCCGCGGACGACGATCCCCGCTGGGGTCATGGAGAGAAGAAGGCCCCATATTTTTTCCTTGGGGTCGCGCAGGTAGAGCACCACCGGGGCGCCCGCGTTCAGATCGAAGTCCGGCATCGGGCCGCCTAGCCCAGGACCAACCCGCCGAGAAACGTGGCGATACGGTCGACACCCTCACGCAGTTCCTCGATCGGCCGCGCGAAGGAGAGGCGTGCGTAACCGGGAGCACCGAAACCCTCCCCTGGCACGAGTGCCACTCCCTGTTTCTCGAGTAAGCGGCCGCATAGCGCAAGGGTCGTTGGGACGTCGCGGGAGAGGTAGCGCTCCATGTTGGGGAAGACGTAGAAGCCGCCGGCGGGGCGCACGCAGGTGATGCCCGGAATCGCAGCGAGGGCGGGGTGGATGTATTCCCGGCGACGGCGGTACTCGGCCGCGAGCGTAAGGACGACGTCCTGGGGCCCATCGAGAGCTTGAGCGGCAGCCACCTGGACAAAAGTCGTCGGGCACTGCGTGCTGTGGGACACCAGGGCCGCGCACGCATCGACCAGGGCTTTCGGCCCGAGCACCCATCCGATGCGCCATCCGGTCATGCAGTAGGTCTTGGACGCCGTGCCGATCACGACGAATCGCTCCCCGGCGGCGTCGCGGACGGCCTGAAGGCGCGGGTGCGCCCCGCCAAAGGCGAGGCGAGCGTAGGTGTCGTCGTAGAGAATCGTGAAGCGGCGACGGCGGGCCAGCCGAGCGAGAGCCAGAAGCTCAGCGGGCTGGATGACGGCCCCGGTGGGATTCGACGGCGAGTTGACGACGACGGCTCGAGTCTTGCGGGTCAGCGCTCGGGAGATAAGTCGAGCCGTGACTCGGAAACCGTCTTCCTCTCGCGTTTTGGCGAAGACCGGCCTGCCTCCCGCGAGGCGAACGGCTTCCGCGAACGTGGGCCAGTAGGGAGAGGGAACGACCACGTCGTCCCCAAGGTCCAGGAGCGCCTGGCACGCGAGGTAGAGCGCCTGCTTCCCACCCACGGTGACCGCGACCTCTTCGGGCGTGAAGGAGACGCGGTCGGTGGCCGCGTACCGCCGGGCGACCGCAGCTCGGAGTTCCGGCAGGCCAGCCGCCGGCGAGTACCGGGTCTTCCCGGCGTGCAGAGCCGCGACCGCGGCCGCCACGATCGGAGCCGGCGTCTCTTGGTCCGGCTCGCCGACGCTGAAGTCGAGGATCCTTCGCCCCGCTGCCTTCAGGGCGCCCGCTCTTTGCGACATCGCGACAGTCGGAGACACCTCCAGGGACGTCACCCGACGTGACAACTCCGTTCGGGCGGCTGCGCGGCGACTCAACGTCCCTTTCTCCGGAGTGGCTTCCGAGACCGTGCGGCCCCGTGCTTCTCCTTGAGACGCCTTTCGACCACCGGCGGCACGAGGCCCCTGACGTGTCCTCCCAGCTCCGACACCTCCTTCACGAGGCGGGAGGAGAGGTAGGAGTACCCCTCGGGCGCCATCAGGAAGATCGTGTCGATCCGCGGCTCGAGACGCCGGTTCATGAGGGCCATCTGAAACTCGTACTCGAAGTCGGAGATCGCCCGTAGCCCGCGGACGATCACCGAAGCGCCGACCTTGACCGCATAGTCGACGAGCAGCCCCGAGAAGGTCTCGACCCTCACCCGCGGCTCCTTCGCGTAGGCCTCGCGGATGATCTCGACGCGCTCCTCGAGGGTGAAGAGCGGACGCTTCTCCGAGTTCACGAGGATCGCGATCACAACCCGATCAAAGACGCAGAGGGACCGGCTGATGATGTCGAGATGGCCGTTGGTGATGGGGTCGAAGGACCCCGGGAAGACCGCCACCGACTTCCGGCCACGCTTCTGTTTCAAGGCGAGCCGCTCTCCTGACGTTCCGTCTCGTAGAACCCGAGGACGTGGTCGCCCACCCGAACCGAGCGCCGTCGGAGAAGGCGCCCTATTGTCGCCGGGAGGACGCGTTTGTGGAAATGCTCGACCACGACCACGCCTGCACGCGCCAGGAGCCCCGACGTGCCGATAGCATCGAAGGCCGCTTCGTAGAGGGGACTGTCGTAGGGCGGGTCCAGGTAGACGATGTCGAAGCGATGCCCTTGGGCCGCCAGGGCGGGTAGAGCCACTCGAGCGTCCTGTCGGAAGAAGAGCAGTTCGCCACCCAGAGGCGCCAAGACGCGAGCGTTCTCGCGGATGGCCGCGATCGCGCCGGCGCTCGAATCGACGAGGGCGACGAGCCGGGCACCTCGGGACAGGGCTTCGAGGCCGATGGCGCCGCTCCCCGCGAACGCGTCGAGAAAGCGACAGCCGGGGAGACGCGGCGCGAGGATGTCGAAGAGCGTCTGCCTGACCCGCGCTCCTGTGGGGCGCGTCTCGAGCCCCGCGGGGGTCTTGAGGCGTCGTCCCTTCCCTCCCCCGGCGATGATGCGCGTCATCCGACCCGCGCGAGACCGAAGCGCCGCTCCCAGCCTCCCGTCTCGAGAAAGGCCCGAAGCGCCGGCGGCGGAGTCGAGGTCGGCAGCTCGTCCGCATAGCGGAGCGCTTCCTCGCGAGCCTTCTCGAGGAGATCGCGGTCACGAAGGAGCTGGCTGACGCGGAAATTCGGCATCCCCCATTGTCGAGTGCCGAAGAAATCACCGGGGCCGCGGATCTCCAGGTCCTTCTCGGCGATGACGAAGCCGTCGTCGATGCGGGCCATGACGGCGAGACGTTCTCGCGCCACGTCGGAGAGATGTCCATGGCCCAGCAACACGCAGGTCGAGAGAGCCGCTCCGCGCCCGACCCGCCCACGGAGCTGGTGCAGTTGCGCCAGGCCGAAGCGCTCCGCGTGTTCGATCACCATCACGGCGGCGTTCGGAACGTCGACCCCCACCTCGACCACCGTGGTCGCCACCAGGACGCGGATGTCTCCGCGGCTGAAGGCGCCCATGACGTCCTCCTTCTCGGCGCTCTTGAGGCGCCCATGCAGGAGAGCCACGGCGCGGCCCGGCAGCGCCCGTCGCCACTCCTCGGTCATCTGGGTGGCCGCCTTGACGTCCTCGAGCTTTTCCGACTCCTCGATGAGCGGGTAGACGACGTAGGCCTGGCGGCCCGCTGACACCTCCCGCCGCACGAGGTCGACGACCTCGCGACGATCAGACGCGCCTTTCAGGACGGTCCGGATGGGGGACCGCCCCGGGGGCCGCTCATCCAGCACCGAGACGTCGAGGTCCCCGTAGGCCGTGAGAGCCAGCGTGCGGGGGATGGGTGTGGCGGTCATCACGAGGACGTCCACGTCGTATCCCTTGCGCGTGAGGTCCTCGCGCTGCAAGACCCCGAAGCGGTGCTGTTCGTCGATCACGGCAAGCCCGAGGCGGTGGAAGACCACCCTCTCCTGAATGAGGGCGTGGGTCCCGACGGCGATCTGCGTCTCCCCCGCCGCCAGACGTTCGGCGGCGCCGGCGCGCTCCTTTCCCTTGAGCGCGGACGTGAGGAGGTCGGCCCTGTATGGGCATCGCGACAACAGCCGCCGAAAGGTCAGAAAATGCTGCTCGGCGAGGATCTCGGTCGGAGCCATGAAAGCCGCCTGGTAGCCGTTCTCGAGGGCGATCACCATGGAGAGAAGCGCGACCACCGTCTTCCCCGATCCGACGTCTCCCTGGATCAGACGGTTCATGGGATGGGACGAGCGCATGTCGTCGGCGATCTCGCGGAGGACGCGCTTCTGGGCCCCGGTCAAGTGGAAGGGGAGGATTCGCTTGACGGCGTCGCGGGTCTTGTCTGTGATCTCGAAGGCGACCCCCTTGCGCGAGCCCTTCAGCCCCCGACGGCGTAGGAGCAGGCCGAGCTGGAAGAGGAAGAACTCCTCGAGAATGAGGCGAAGATGGGCCGGGCTGCGAGCGGCGTTGAGCGCCGCGACATCCGCGTCTTCCGGGGGATCGTGGATCCCCCGCAGCGCCTCGGCCCGGCCCGAGATCCCGAGACGCCCGCGGACCTCGGCTGGAAGTGGGTCTGGGACCTCCTCCGGGATCTCGCGGGCGAGCTGCGTGAGGATCCTCCGCAGGAACTTGCCGGCGAGAGGACCGAGCTTCTCGTAGACAGGGACGATGCGGCCGGTGTGGATGCCGGGGACGTCGTCGTCCTCGAAGACCTCGTATTGCGGCGACGCCATCATCAACTGACGGCTCCCCTGGGCGTCGGGCTCCACGGCGCCGAAGAGGACGAGGCGCGATCCCTTGGGCAAGAC
>JBGPYB010000243.1:0-5361 GCA_041493035.1 Vicinamibacteria bacterium
ATCACCTTGCCGCACTCCTCCCAGGCGACACCGTGCATCTCGCAGAACTGCTTCATGCTGCGCGCGCCCTCGACGCACAACCGAGCCTTGAGCGAGCCGGGCTTGTAGTAGATGCCCGAGTGGATGACGCCGCTGTTGTGGCCCGATTGGTGGGCGGCCAGGCGGGGCTCCTTGTCCAGGACGACGAGCCGCGCCCGGGAATGAGCCTCCGTCAGGGCCAGCGCGGTGGCGAGGCCGACGATGCCGCCGCCGATGATCGCGATATCGGCCGATGGGGGCACGGCGAGGAGAATACCACGGGACGGCGCGGGGTGATTCGCGCCTAGCCGAGCGTCAGCGTGATCGGGCAGTGGTCGGAGCCCTGGACGTGCGGCAGGATGGCCGCCGCCAGGACCCGGCGCCTGAGCTCGTCGGAGACGAAGAAGTAGTCGATCCGCCAGCCGACGTTGCGCGCCCGCGCGCCACTCTTGAGATCCCACCACGTGTAGTGCCCGGGCTCCTTGATGAAGAGCCGGAAGGTGTCGCGCGTAAGAGCCGGCAAACCGCGAGATCCCCGAGATGCCGTACGCCTTGCTCTACGGCGAGCGCATGCTCCGCCCGGTCACCGCCAGCACACGACGTGGACGTCCTCGAGGTGCTTTGATCGCTTGACAGCTTCTCCCGCCTCATCTAGACTCCCTCCACTTCCGATTTGCCGTCAGGGAGGGAGACGCCATGACACGGATAATGCTCGCCGTAGTCTGCGTGTGGCTCACCGTGGTTGGACCCGGCCTGGCTTTCGCCCAGCGGCCATCCGAGCCGAAGCCGGCGGCTCCCGAGGAAAAACCCAAGCCCTCCGCGCCCGGCAAGCCGGCCGCCCCCGCGCCTGGCGCAGCACCGGCCCCCGCCGGGACGCCGGGTGCGCCCCCGCCGCAAACCGCGCCCCGGTCGGTGGGGGATCTGCGGCCCAGGCAGCCTCAGATCCTGGCCGACGGGACCTGGCGTTATCGGGCGGTGCTGGGCGGCGGAAGCATCGAAGGGAAAGCTGGCGGGACCCTCACGTTCCGCGACGCGAAGGGAAACCTACTGAGACTGGCTGGGGGCCGCGAGCTCCGGCTGGGTGTGAATGCAGACGGGACACTTTCCCAGCGGACGTTCGAGGCCCAGATGCGCAATCTCGGAAAGATTCTCAGCGCCGCCGACGAGGCCTTCTCTGACATGGAGGCCATGAAGGATCTGATCAAATCTCTTAGAACGGACGATATGGGGCTGTATCTGGGTTCTTATCTCAACGAAACGGGCACTCGGGTGGACATATATGCTACCCTCAGTGACCCGCCTTCTGGCTACAACGAAACAACGCTTGTCCGGCACAAAAAGGACGGCTCATCTGAATCGAAAACAACGAAGACCAAGAAGGGTGACAGCGGGAAGAAGGGCGGCGGCATCGTCGAGTGGCCGGAGGAGTCGTGGTCGTGGGATACGGGAGGAATGACGTTTCGCCAGCTGGTCGAGCAAGAGCTGGTCACGCAGGGTCTCCAGCAGCCGATAGGACAGCCAACGAAGTAGCCATGCGGCGGGAGGAGGGAAGCCGGGCGGCGGCATTGGCAGCGCCCGCCGTTCTCATCTGCTTCTTCCTCTCCGGCGCGACGAGCCTCATCTACGAAGTCGTCTGGATGCGGATGCTGGTCTTGATCTTCGGGTCCAGCACCCTGGCCGTCAGCACCATCCTGGCGGCCTTCATGGGCGGCCTGGCCCTCGGGAGTTTCCTCGCGGGACGCTTCATCGATCGGCGCGGCCCCCCGCTCGCGCTGTATGGAGTGCTCGAAGGGCTCGTCGGGCTCTACGCTCTGCTCATCCCCTTCCTCTTTCGTGGCCTCTCCGCCGTTTCCCAGCAAGTCCTCGGCGCTTCGAATCCTTCCTTCGCGACGCTCAGCCTGTCGCGCCTTGCCCTGAGTTCGGGGGTGCTCCTCCTGCCGACCGTGCTCATGGGGGCGACGCTTCCGATCCTCGCCAGGTACTTCACTCCGATGGTCGACCGGGTTGGATTCAGCGTCGGGGGACTCTACGGGATCAATACTCTGGGGGCGGCGGTCGGAACGTTTCTGGCCGGGTTCTATCTCCTCCCCCGTCTCGGTGTGCAGGCGACCCTCGTCCTGACCGCGTCGATCAACATCGGCCTCGGCCTCCTGGTGCTGGGGATGGCCGTCGCCCTCCGGGCTTCTGTCCCATTCCCCGCCGGCAACCCCGGGGAGGCGAGGCCGTTCCCCGCTTCCCCGCGACAGCCTCAGTCCACGGGGCAGGTCGCCCTGGTGATGGCAGCCTTCGCCCTTTCGGGCTTTGCGGCCATGGTGTACGAGGTCGCGTGGACCCGGGCTCTGACCCTCATCATCGGCAACTCGGTCTATGCCTTCTCGGTCATGCTCGTCACGTTCCTCGTCGGGTTGGCGGGCGGAAGCCTCATTTCGTCCCTCCTGAGTGCCCGGCTCCGCCTGGAGGCACTCTCACTACTCGGCATCGTGCAGGGTTTGATCGCGATCACCGCCTTTGTGACCACAGCGCTCGTTGCGGAACTCCCCTACCTTTTCACCATGACGGTGAAGGGCTTTTACTGGTCGCAGGGAATCCTCTTCACCCTCAACTTCATGATTTGCTTCGCCATCATGTTCTTGCCCACGCTCTGCATGGGTGCCTTCTTTCCGCTCGTGGTCAAAGCCCTGGCCACGAGTACGGAGAAGATCGGCCGCTGGGTGGGGGACATCTACTCGGTCAACACCGTCGGGGCGATTCTCGGCGCCCTCGTCGGTGGCTTCCTCCTCATCCCGGGCCTCGGGATCCAGCGGAGCCTGCTGGGCGCCACGCTGCTTAATCTCCTCCTGGCGCTCCTGCTCGTGGGGTTTTCCAGCCGGGGTCGTATCGCCAAGGTCGTGCTCGGTGTCCTCCTGGTGTCGGCAGGGTGGTCTCTTTATCGGATCGTCCCCCCCTGGGAGCCGCTGGTCATGGCCGGAGGGGTCTACGTCAACGCCACGGCGTTCGAGGGCCGCACACGGGAGGAGTTCCGCCGCTGGATGACCGCCGACCGAACCTTGCTCTACGAGCGCTCGGGGAATACAACGACCGTCACGGTGGTGAAGGAGACAGGGGGCAACATCTACCTCTCGAACAACGGCAAGGTCGAAGCTTCCAGTGAGGGAGACATGCCGACGCAGGTCCTCCTGGCGCAGCTGCCCCTCCTCTTACACGATCATCCTGAGGAGATCGCTGTGATCGGTTTCGGCAGTGGGACGACGATCGGCTCCGTGCTCGTCCATCCCGTAAAGCGCGCGATGGTCGTGGAGCTGGAGGGGGCCGTGGTGGAGGCCTCGCGGTTCTTCGACCACGTGAACAACCGGCCGCTGGCGCACCCTCGTCTCGAAGTGATCACGGACGACGGCCGGAACCACCTGCTCCGCACAAGCGCAACCTTCGACGTCATCATCTCCGAGCCCTCCAACCCCTGGATCAGTGGGGTGGCGAGCCTCTTCACCAGGGACTTCTTCGAGCTCGGACGCCGCCGGCTGAAGCCCGACGGGCTCTTCGCTCAGTGGCTTTCGATGTATGGGCTCTCCACGGACAACCTGCGCTCGTTGATCAGGACCTTTCACGCTGTCTTCCCCAATGCCCTGGTCTTCGAGACGCTCAAGGGAACCGATCTCGTCCTCATCGGATCCACCAGCCCAATCACCATGGATGTCGCGGCGCTCACGAAAAAGTTGGCGTCGGAGCCGATCGCCGCCGATCTGGGCAGAGTCGGGATCCCGGATCCGTATCATCTCCTGGCCCACTTCCGTCTGGGCAGCCAGGAGGTCACGGCGTTTGCCGGTGAGGCGCCGCTCAACACGGACGACAACATGCTCATCGAGTTTTCGGCCCCGCGCTGGCTCCACTCGGAGACGAGCGCCGACAATCGGATCGCCCTGCTGAACGCCTGGAGGGGCATCGGCCCCTACATGCGCAACGGACACCATACCCCACGGGAGAAGGCCCGCCTTTACATCCATCTCGCGCGAGCCTCCTTCGATAGGCGGGAGATGCTGCAAGCCCGGAGCTATGTCAAAGAGGCGGTGCAAGAGGTCAAGAAGGCAGGGCTCCCCCCGTCCGAAGTATTCCCAGAGGCCACACGATGATCCGCGCCTGGCGTATAATCGGGCGCGTCGTGACAGCCTCTCCCATACGCGCGACGGTTGTCACAGGTGTCCTCTGCCTCGCAGCCGTGGCGGCCTGGGGCCAGACCGTCCGCCTCGAGGAGACGGCGGCGGGCCAGGCGTTCAAGGCGCGGCAGTACGAGGCGGCGCTCGTGGAGTTTCAGAAGCTCGCCGCGGCGAATCCCGGCGACGTCCTCGTCCAACGTTACCTCGCGCTGACCCTCGACCGGCTCGGACGCTATCGCGAGGCCATCGAAGCCTTCCAACGGGCGCTCGCGCTGGCTCCCGACAACGCCGCCACGCACTACCACCTGGGGACAACCTATTACAAGGCCGGAGCGCCGGACCTGGCCGACGCGAACCTCCGCCGCGCGCTCCGGCTAGGGCCCGACACGCTGTATGCCGGGCTGGCCCGGCAGTATCTGGACGTGATCGCCCAGGAGCGGCTCCAGCTGCAGCGAGCGGGCGCGCCGCCGCCGGTCGGCTTCTCGCTCACCGTGGGTGTGCAGCAGGACTCCAATATCCCGGCGGCCCCGGCCGACCGCTCCCTGTTCGACGGCCCCCGCGCCGGGCTGCGCGTGTTCGAGCAGCTCGCCGCGGAGTACCGGTTCCTGCGGGCACCGGGCTGGCTGGGCTCGATCGACGCGTCCTCCTACCAATCCGAGTACCCGGGCGGGGGGTTCCAGCCGTTCCAGCTCTCGACCTATGGCGTGGGCGGCACGCTCCAGCAAACGACCGCGCTCGGAGGCCTCCCGGTGACCGGCTCGCTGCGCTACGAACACATCTGGGCACTACTCGACGGCGACCAGTTCAGCCGCACGCACGTCGTCACCCTGGGGAGTCAGATCGGGCTCACCGCGAACACCACAACCAGCCTCTACTACCGCTACGCGAGGGACGACTTCGAAGAGGAGGGGTTCCAGCCCGATCTCTCCTCGCGCGACGGAAACGCCCACACGTTCGGCCTGGCCCAGATCTGGTACTTCGCCGGCCGCCGTGGGCTGCTGCGGCTCGGGTACGAGTTCCAGCACAACGACACCGAGGGTCGCAACTTCGATATGGACGGTCACCAGGTGAGCCTAGGGGCGGCCATCCCGCTGTGGTGGGGGATCCAGGCCGATCTCGGGGTTGCGTATGCCCACGAGCGCTATCCCGACTTTCAGGGCGTCTTCGGCAAGCGAGAGACCGACCGCTGGAC